>CANONN010000044.1 GCA_947567625.1 uncultured Roseburia sp.
GTACATAGGCAGAAAAGAGGAAGAGATGATAAAAGCAGGAATTATCGGAGCAACCGGTTATGCGGGAAATGAGCTGGTCCGTCTTTTGACGGGGCATGGGGAAGTGGAGATTGTCTGGTATGGCTCCAGAAGTTACATAGACCAGAAATACGCGCAGGTTTACCGGAACATGTTTCAGATTGTGGAGGATACCTGTCTGGATGATAATCTGGAAGAACTGGCAAAGCAGGTGGACGTGATTTTTACCGCGACACCGCAGGGCTTTTTGGCGGGCGTGCTGACGGAGGAAATCTTAAAGAGCGCGAAGGTCGTTGATTTGAGCGCCGATTACCGCATCAAGGATGTGGCGGTCTATGAAAAATGGTATGGAATCGAGCACAAGAGCCCGCAGTTTATCGGCGAGGCCGTCTATGGCCTCTGTGAGATCAACCGGGATGCGGTCAGGGGCGCAAGGCTTGTGGCCAATCCAGGGTGTTATACGACATGTTCGATTTTGACGGCATACCCGCTGGTAAAAGCGGGGCTGATTGTGCCGGAAACGTTGATCATCGACGCCAAATCCGGCACCTCGGGGGCGGGACGCGGGGCAAAGCTGCCCAACCTTTTCTGCGAGGTCAATGAAAATATCAAGGCATACGGGGTCACCAGCCACCGCCATACGCCGGAGATCGAGGAACAGCTTGGCTATGCGGCCGGAAGAGAGATCACAGTAAATTTCACGCCGCACTTAGTGCCGATGAACCGCGGAATTCTCGTCACCGAGTATGCGTCTCTGGTGAGAAAGGCGGACGGGAGCCTGCCGTCTTACGAAGAGATCAGGGAGGCTTACGACCGCTGCTATGCGGCCGAAAAATTTGTCCGCGTGCTGGATAAGGATGTCTGCCCGGAGACAAAATGGGTGGAGGGCAGCAACTATATGGATGTTGGCTTTCAGATGGATGCGCGCACCGGCAGGATTATTATGATGGGGGCGCTTGATAATCTGGTGAAAGGAGCGGCGGGGCAGGCAGTCCAGAATATGAACCTGCTGTTCGGATTTGACGAGGAGGAAGGGTTAGAGCTGGTGCCGATGTTCCCCTGACGGAGCATGCGTTGCAATAGTTCAGTCTCTGGTGGAAGTTGAGGTAATTATGACGGAACAGACGATTCAGATCAGGCCGATGGAGATAGAAGATTATAAAAAAGTGCGTATGCTCTGGGACGGGATTCACGGCTTTGGCATCCGCAGCGTTGACGATTCCAGAGAGGGCGTGGAGCGCTTTATCCGCCGCAACCCTGCCACCAGTATGGTCGCCATAAAGGGAGAGCTCGTTGTCGGCGCCATTCTCTGCGGGCACGACGGCAGAAGAGCCTGCTTCTATCACGTCTGTGTGGCGGAGGAGTACCGCAAGCACGGTATCGGCCAGCAGATGGTAAACGCCTGTCTGGCGGCATTAAAAGAAGAAAAGGTCAATAAAGTAAATCTGATCGCATTTAAGTCCAATGCGGTTGGCAACCGCTTTTGGCAGAGCCTTGGGTGGAGCTATCGGGATGATGCAAATTACTATGAATGTAATCTGAATGAAGGAAATGTCACGACATTTAACCCCTGAATCGTGTGCTCACGGTTCCACCAGAGAATCTCCAAAAGCATGCCATATATGGCAACGTCATGCCAACGGGCACGAACGTGAAACTTGAAGTTGATTTGGAGGATAAGATGAAAGAGAGAAAGGGCGGCGTCACCGCCGCAAAAGGCTTTTTGGCTGCCAGCACGGCGGCAGGAATCAAGTACAAGGACAGGAAGGACATGGCCATGATTTTTTGCGAGACGCCCTGCCGTGTGGCCGGGACGTTCACGCAGAATGTCGTAAAAGCGGCTCCCGTCCTCTGGGATATGCATGTGGTAAACGACAGCAAAGAAGCGCGGGCGGTTGTGATCAATGCGGGAATCGCCAACGCGTGTACCGGGGAGGAGGGCATGAGCATATGCCGTGCCACGGCGCACAAGGCAGGGGATATCCTGGAAGTGCCGATGGATACGGTGCTCGTCGCGTCCACCGGGGTGATCGGAAAACAGGTTCCGCTTGCGCGTATCACGTCAGGCATCGAGGCGATGGCGCCCGCACTTTCCCACTCGCCAGAGAGCGGACTCGGCGCGGCGCGGGCAATCATGACGACCGACACAAAGGAAAAGGAGGCGGCCGTCACCATAGAGCTCTCCGGCAAGACCGTCACGGTCGGCGGGATGTGCAAGGGTTCCGGCATGATACATCCGAATATGTGTACGATGTTAAGCTTCGTCACGACGGATGCCGCCATTTCGCAGGAGCTTTTAGTAAAAGCGCTTCAGCGTGATGTGGAGGATACTTATAATATGATTTCCGTCGACGGCGACACGTCGACCAACGATACCTGTCTGCTTTTGGCAAGCGGCATGGCGGAGAATGAGGAGATTACCGAAGAAAACGAGGATTATCGACTGTTTTGCGAGGCGCTTCATTTTGTCAACGAGACGCTCGCAAAGAAGATGGCCGGAGACGGCGAGGGTGCGACGGCTCTCTTTGAGGTGAAGATTGTGGGGGCTAAGAGCAAGGAGCAGGCGAAGCTGCTCGCCCGGTCGGTTGTCTCCTCCAGTCTCACGAAAGCGGCTATCTATGGGCATGACGCCAACTGGGGGCGTATTCTCTGTGCGATGGGGTACGCCGGCGCGCCGTTTGAACCGGAGAACGTAGACCTGTTTTTTGAGAGCGCCGCGGGCAGCATCAAAGTGGTTGAAAACGGTGTGGCATTGGATTACAGCGAGGAGCAGGCGACAAAAATCTTATCGGAGGAGGCGGTCACCGCGATCGCAGACCTGAAAATGGGAGACGCGGCCGCAACCGCCTGGGGATGTGATTTGACCTACGACTATGTCAAGATCAATGCGGATTACCGGTCCTGATCAAGAGAAGGTATCCCGACAAATTGAGAAAGGTAAATAGAGTAAGATGGAGAGTACAGAGATAAAAAATGATGGCAGTATAGAGGAAGTACTGCAAAAAGCGGAAGTTTTGATCGAGGCGCTGCCCTATATCCAGCGCTTTAACCGCAAGATTATCGTCGTCAAGTACGGCGGGAGCGCCATGGTGGACGAAGAGCTAAAGCAGCATGTCATTCAGGATGTTACACTGCTTAAGCTGGTGGGCTTTAAGCCGATTATCGTGCACGGCGGCGGCAAGGAGATCAGCCGCTGGGTGGAGAAATCGGGGATGGAGCCGGTGTTCGTAAACGGCTTGAGAAAGACGGATGAGGCGACGATGGAAATCGCCGAGATGGTACTCAATAAGGTCAATAAGTCCCTGGTGAAGCTGGTGCAGGAGCTCGGCGTCAACGCCGTTGGCGTCAGCGGAAAAGACGGGGGGCTGCTCAAGGTGCAGAAAAAATATGCCGACGGGGAAGATATCGGCTATGTGGGCGAGATCACGGAAGTAAACCCGAAGCTTCTCTATGACCTGTTAGAAAAGGACTTTTTGCCGATTGTGTGCCCTGTGGGCATGGACGAGGCTTTTGACAGCTACAATATCAACGCCGACGATGCGGCGTGTGCAATCGCGCGGGCTGTCTCGGCGGAAAAACTGGCATTTTTGACCGATATCGAGGGCGTCTATAAAGACCCTGCAAATAAGCGCACACTGATCTCGGAATTGACCGTGTCCGAGGCCAGAGAGCTGATTACAGACGGATTTATCGGCGGCGGTATGCTGCCCAAGCTAAACAATTGTATTGATGCGATCGAGAACGGCGTATCCAGAGTGCATATATTAGACGGAAGGATTGCACACTGCCTGCTGCTGGAAATCTTTACCAACCGCGGTATCGGCACGGCAATCTTAGGGGATAAGGAAAAAAGGTTTTATTGTGAAAAATCATCTTGACAGCTGATTTTTCACAGACAAATTTGCGACGCTTCGGAAAGGAAGTTATCATGAGGAAAGAACAGATCATCGAACAGGCAGAGGAGCATATTTTACATACCTATAACCGTTTTCCGGTGGTGTTTGACCATGGGGAGGGCGTCTATCTCTACGATACGCAGGGAAAACAGTATCTCGACTTTGCGGCGGGCATTGCCGTGTCCGCATTTGGCTATGGCAATCAAGAGTATGGCGATGCGTTAAAGGGGCAGATTGACCGTCTGATACACATCTCGAATCTCTACTACAATGAGCCGATTGTGCGGGCGGCGGCGCGCGCCTTAGCGGCGAGCCGGATGGACCGCGTGTTTTTTACCAACAGCGGGACCGAGGCCATTGAGGGGGCGATCAAGGCGGCCAAGAAGTATGCCTATACCCGGGACGGCCACGCGGGGCACGAGATCATTGCCATGAACCATTCGTTTCACGGACGGAGTATCGGGGCGTTGTCGGTCACCGGAAACAAACACTATCAGGAACCGTTTGAGCCGCTGATGCCGGGCGTTAGGTTTGCAGATTTCAATGATTTAGAGAGCGTAAGGGCTTTGATCAACGAAAATACCTGTGCGGTTTTGTTTGAGACGGTACAGGGCGAGGGCGGCATCTTTCCCGCCAGCCAGGCGTTTATGGACGGGGTGCGTGCTCTCTGCGACGAGCACGATATATTGATGATTTTAGATGAGATACAGTGCGGCATGGGGCGCAGCGGTGAGATGTTTGCCTGGCAGCATTACGGCGTAAAGCCTGACCTCATGACGAGCGCCAAAGCGCTGGGATGCGGTGTGCCGGTGGGGGCGTTTTTTATGACGGAGCGCGTGGCCGAGAAGTCTCTGGCCCCCGGAGACCATGGCACGACCTACGGCGGTAACCCGTTTGTGGGCGCGGCGGTGGATAAGGTCCTGGAAATGATGGAGAGAGACCGCGTGACGGACCATGTGAAGGAGATCGCGCCGTATCTGGAGCAGAAGCTCGACGAGATTGCCGCAAAATATGATTTTATAAACGGGCGCCGCGGCATGGGGTTATTGCAGGGGCTTGTCTGTGAGAAGCCGGTAGGCGCCGTCGCGGCCAAAGCCTTAGAGCACGGCCTGGTAGTGATTACGGCCGGGAGCAATGTGATACGTTTTGCGCCGCCGCTTATCATTGAGCGGCAGCATGTCGATGAGATGGCAGAAAAGCTGGATGATGTGTTAAATCAAATGTAATGTGAGGAGAAGTTTGATGCAGACGACGAGTAAACGGGCGTTGTTTGTCTGCCTTTATTAAATGCGTGCGCAGATTTTCTCACACGGAAAAATGGGACTCTTGCAGCGGACGCATAAGCCCCATTTTTTGTAATTTATGCAGCGTTGAACGATATTTTACAGATCAGCTTGCGACGGACGAAAAGCTGATCTGTAGTTTAAGATTTGTGATGGAGGTTAAATTGAAAAAACGGTTAGCGGCGGCATTGGTTTTGGTAATCGGAATCGCATGTCTGGGAGCCGGCGTCCAAAGGGGCGGCGGTGTCTATCAGCGCGCGGAAGCGGAAGAAGAAACGAAGAAAACGCAAGATTTGGCTAAGGATTATGAGGCGGCGGACGCCGGGCTTACTTTTTGGTATGCGGATGCCGATTACGGCGCTTTCTTTGAGCAAGCGTCTCGCGATTATTATGAGGCGACCGGTGTAAAGGTGCAGCCGGTGAGAAAAGAAGGGACGGATTATATCGGAGTAATTTACAGCGCTACGATGAAAGAGGAGATCTTCCCCGATGTATATCTTTTGCCGGGCGGCTTGCTCGAGGAAGCGTATTTTTGCGGGCTGGCAGCCGAAGAGAAAAATGGAGCCGGTTATGAGGGGGTATGCGAGCAGGCGCTTGCGGCGTCTGCCATAGACGGCCGCATGATTGCCTATCCGCTTTCTTTTAACGGATGTGTCTTTGTCTGCCAGAACGGATATTTTGAGGAGCAGCCCGCCTCTTTGCAGGCTATCATCGACTATTCCGATGAGAACGAGCCGCCGGAAAATGTCGAGTATCTGCTGGAGTGGGATGTGAACGACCCGTTTTTTGATTTCCCGTTTATCGCCAACAGCGTGCGCTTTGAGAAGAGTGAAGCGGGAAGCCTTGAAGTGCTCTATGACGAAGCGCTTTATCAGAAAGACCTGGAATATTTTTCCGGGATATTGCAGTCGTTTTCCATGCACGCGGACACGGTGTCGAGAGATAAGGTCGTAGAAGATTTTCTTGCGGGAAAGACGCTCTGCGCCATTGTGGATACGAAAGCAATCAAAGATCTGGAGGGATATTCCTATTCTCTGATGCAGATGCCGCGTCTCAACGAGGAGCTTACGTCCGGCGTCTGCGCCATAACGGATATGCTGGCAGTAAACGAATTTTCCGGGCATAAGAGCGAGGCGGCGGAGTTTGCCAGATTTGTGATGTTGGAAGAGGCGGACAAACTCTGGGAGATGACCGGTTATTATCCGGTGAGAAAGGCGGATCATCTATTGGCGCGCGATATCATCGCCTATGAGGCGTATGAAAATGCTCTGGCTGTGCCCGGTTCCATTCAGGCGAGAGATTTCTGGATTACCCTGCAAGAAACAATACGCAAATATTTTTGAATTGCTCTTGTCATAATTTCATATTTTCGTTAAAATAAAGTATCGGCATTGAGGACTCTTTCTTTGGAAAAGAAGGAGATTGCGGATGAGACGATACCAGAAAACATGGATAGAAAGAATACTGATTTTAGGAATACTGATCTTGGGAACTCTGCTGCCTGTAGGCTGCGGCGGAAAGCGGCAGGTCTATTTGCAGACGGCGGATAATAAAATAGAACAGTCAGAAACCCAAAGCAGCGAAGCGCTTTTGGAGCATACACCGCAGACGGCGTTTGTCTATGTGTGCGGCGAGGTAGTGCGCCCCGCCGTCTATGAGCTGCCCGCGGGAGCCAGAATCTGTGAGGCGATTGCCATGGCGGGCGGCTTTACGGCCGATGCGGCAAAGGAGATGATCAACCAGGCCGAACCGGTGGCCGACGGCATGATGATACGGATTCCCAGCAGTTTAGAGGCGTTGGACGCGGCAGCGAAAGGGACGGGCGAGGAGGCCGGGCAGGCGGACGGTCTGCTGAATTTAAATACGGCGACGATCGACGAGCTGATGGCGCTTCCCGGTATCGGGGAGACGAAAGCCAGAAGTATCGTGGCCTATCGGGAAGAGAACGGCGGTTTTTCCGCGGTAGAGGATATCATGAATGTGGAGGGCATCAAAGAGGGTGTCTATCGCCGCATTAAGGACAGCATTACCGTGAGATAAGGCGGATCAGGGAATCCGGGAGTAAGATTTAAAAACCGAAGGTAGGAAATGAGGAAGAGATGGCAAAAAAGGTTCTTGTTGTAGATGATGAAAAATTGATCGTAAAAGGAATCCGTTTTAGTTTAGAGCAGGACGGCATGGAAGTGGATTGTGCCTATGACGGGGAGGAAGCGCTGAAAATGGCACAGCAGAACAATTATGATATGATATTGCTCGACATTATGCTGCCCAAGATGGACGGCTTTGAGGTCTGTCAGCATATCCGGGAGTTTTCCAATATGCCGATCGTGATGCTGACCGCCAAGGGCGATGATATGGATAAAATATTGGGCTTAGAGTATGGGGCCGACGACTATATCACTAAGCCGTTTAATATTTTGGAGGTTAAGGCGCGCATCAAGGCGATCATGCGCCGCACGGCTGGCAGCCAGGCGAAAAAGGAAGATGCAAAGCTGGTGCAGGCGGGGGATTTAAAACTCGATTGTGAGAGCAGACGTCTCTTTATTTTGGGCAGGGAAGTCAATCTGACTGCCAAGGAGTTTGATCTTTTGGAGCTTTTGGTGAATAATCCGAACAAAGTCTACGGCAGGGAAAATCTGCTCAATCTGGTCTGGGGTTACGAGTATCCCGGCGATGTGCGCACCGTGGACGTGCATGTGAGGCGGCTGCGCGAAAAGATAGAGAGCAATCCGAGCGAGCCGCGCTATGTGCATACGAAGTGGGGTGTGGGTTACTATTATTCGCAGAATTCATGAGGTTATGATACATGTCAAAATTTAAAAATGTCACTGTTTTTTTCAAGAGCCTGCGGTTTCGCGTGCTGTTATTACTGGTTTTGTTCGGTATCATACCCAGTCTGGCGCTGCGGTTTGGCATCTTGAATTCTTATGAACAGCGGGCGGTTTCCATCAGGACCAGCGAGATCTTAAGTCAGGCCAAAATCCTGACCAATCAGATCGTTTCCAGCGATTATCTCATCCAGTCTGACAATAAGCTGATCGATGCACAGCTAGAGCAGTTGTCCACCATCTACGACGGGCGTATCATGGTGATCGACAAGAACTTTCACATCTTAAAAGATACCTACAAATTAGATGAAAATAAGACGATTATCTCCGAGGAGGTGATAAAGAGCGCTTCCGGCAAGGAGATTACCAAGTACGATAAAGAGAACCGTTATATCGAGATGACGGTGCCGCTGCTTAAGGTGGAGCCGATGGAGGAGGACCTTGTGCTCGGCGTAATGATGGTGAGCGTTTCCACGGACAGTATTGGCCGCAATCTCGAATATCTTGCCCAGAGCGCGGCTGTGGTGCAGCTGGTCTGTGTATTTATCATTGTATTTGTCGGAATCCTGGTGTCGATCGAGCTGGTACGGCCGTTTGGCAGGATGGCGCAGTCCATCGAGGAGATATCGACGGGATATGGGGGGGACGAGCTGGATATCAGAGCCTACTCCGAGACCGTGCAGATCTGTAATAAGATCAACAGCATGCTCGGGCGGATGAAGGTGCTCGACGAGTCCAGACAGGAGTTTGTCTCCAACGTGTCGCACGAGCTGAAAACGCCGCTCACGTCCATGAAAGTGCTGGCGGATTCGATCAACAGCATGGAGGATGCGCCGCTGGAGTTTTACAAGGAATTTATGGCCGACATTGGCAATGAGGTGGACCGTGAGACAAAGATCATCAACGATCTGCTGTCGCTGGTGAAGATGGACAAGTCCGCCGCCGATTTGAATATTTCCAGTGTCAATATCAATGAATTGCTGGAACAGATTCTAAAGCGCCTGCAGCCGATTGCAGACCGGCAGAAGGTGGAGCTGGTGCTGGAGAGTTTTCGACCGGTGAGCGCGGATATTGACGAGGTCAAGCTGACGCTAGCGATCAGCAACCTGATCGAAAATGCGATCAAATACAATAAGACGGACGGCTGGGTGCGCATCTCTTTAAACGCCGATCACCAATATTTTTATATCAAAGTCGAGGATTCCGGGATTGGCATACCGGAGGAAGACCTTGAGCGCATCTATGAGCGTTTTTATCGGGTAGACAAATCCCACTCCCGGGAGATCGGCGGTACCGGTTTGGGACTTGCGATCACCAGAAATGCCATTCTCATGCACCGCGGCGCGATCAAGGTGTTTAGCACGGAGGGCGAGGGAACGATCTTTAACGTGCGGATTCCGCTGAAGTATATAAAATAAGTGCGAAAAAGCAGCACTTATTTGCAAGCTGCGCTGCAACTTTAGCTATGTGCAGGGTGGCGCAATAGAAGAAAAATAAGTTCACTATAAAATATGAAGTGAGGAAGATGTTTGAAGAGTTTAAAACAGACGATATGGTTATGTCTTGTGGCCGCGCTGTTTTTGGCGCTCGCGGGGTGCGGCAGCGGGGATACGCAGAGTCAGTATCATATTGAATTTATCAACAAGGAGAAGACCAAGCTGGTGCCGGTGGCGTACGAGCCGTTGGCGGCGGACACCGCCGGAATGGTAGAAGAGTTTTTGTCGGTGCTTGGCAGGGAGTCGGAGAATGTCGATTATGTAAAACCGATGCCGGGGGATGTTAAGATCGTGAGTCATTCCTTAGACAGGGCCATGCTGACGCTACATTTTAACAGCGAGTACAGTAAAATGCCGGCGGCGGAGGAGGTGCTCTGCCGGGCGGCGATCGTGCGCACGATGACTCAGATCGAGGGAGTGGACTGCGTTTCCTTTTATATCGGAGATGTGCCGCTTGCGGACGGCAGCGGCGAGATCGTCGGCATCATGAATCAGGAAAGTTTCATCGAGAACCCGGGAGAGCAGATCAATTCGCTGCAAAATGCGACGCTGACCTTGTATTTCGCCAATGAGACCGGGGACGGACTGGTCAAAGAAGTGCGCGAGGACGTCTATTACAGCAGCAATATCTCGCTCGAGAAGCTTGTGATGGAACAGCTTTTGGAGGGGCCAAAGAGTGAAAACGCGTATGCGGCGATTCCGGCGGGCACCAGGCTGGTGACGGCCTCCGTGGTGGACGGCGTCTGCTTTGTCAGTCTTGACCAGAATTTTAAGAATCAGAACTATAAAGTCAGTGAGGGAACGGTCATATATTCGATCGTCGATTCTTTGACGGAGCTGCCCACGATCAGCAAAGTGCAGATTTCCATTAACGGGGATACGAACGGCGTCTATCGCGACACCTATAAATTGGCCACGATGTATGAGAGAAATGTCGATTGTATCAGAGACCAGGAGGAGACGGTGCACGAGACACAGACGGAGGGGACGTAATGCTTAGAAGACCGTTACTGGGGATGGCGGCGGCGTTTCTTGCGGGCATATGTACAGCGGCAGGAGGAAGGTTTGGCCTGGCTGCCCTGGCGTTATTGCTTTGGGCAGTTTTTGCCGGAATCCTCCTTTGGCGCTCGCAGGTGAAACTTCTTCTGGGAGTCAGGTTTACGCTTCTATTGGCAGGCGGGGTACTCGGATATTTCCGCTACCAGAGGGAAAGCGGCTTTCGGGCGTCCTATCTGTCGGTGCTGTCCGACGGCGAACAGATTGCCCTGCAGGGAACGCTGTCGCAAAAGGAATACAAAAACAATCAATTCATCTATCATCTATCTGCACCGTATCTATGTGCAGTTCAAAACGGACAGGAGTTTCGCGGAGAAACGAATGAAGTTCTTGTCTATATGGATTCCGGGCAGTCAGGCCGCGGAAAAATCGGACAAATTCTTGTAATCCAGGGAACCATTTCATTGTGGAAACATACTTCTAATGAGGGAGGCTTTGACGAGGCAGATTTTTATCTGTCTAAAAAGCAGGACTTTAAAGTGGTAGATGCCGTGATCACGGAAATACACGGGAGGGCGGACATGCTCGGTGAGAAGCTCTCTTGGCTGCGCGGGCGGCTGGCAGAGGTCTACGAGACTTCTCTTGCTGCGGGCGGCGTGATGATGACGATGCTGCTCGGGGATAAGAGCATGCTCGAGACCGAAGTCAAAGCGCTGTACCAGAATGCGGGCATTATGCATATCACTTGTATCTCCGGCCTGCACTTTGCGGTGATCGGGGTGACGCTCAACCGACTTCTGCGCAAGCTGCGCTTGGGAACACTGACTGCCGCCGTGATTGCGGGCGGCGTGATTCTTGGCTACGCGTCTATGACGGGCGGCGGCGCGTCGTCTTCTCGCGCAGTCGTCATGTTTTTGCTCAGCCTTTTGGCGCCGGTGGCGGGACGAACCTATGATTCTCTCAACGCGCTCGGTGCGGCGGCGCTCGTGCTTTTGTGGAGCAATCCGTTTTTGTACCGGTATGCGGGATTTCTTTTTTCCTGCGCCGCCGTGGTTGGCGTGGTGTGGATAGGAAAGAGCCGGGGGCGCAGGGAGAAGCTGCAGGGCCTCTACCAGGGGCTGGCCGTACAGCTTGCCACGCTGCCGATTGCGGCATGGCACTATTATGAGGTTCCGCGCTACGGCATCCTGATCAATCTTATCGTGCTTCCGTTTTTAAAGCCGCTGCTGTTATGCGGACTCTGCGGCGGTTTTGTGGGGCTTTTTTCTCTGTCGGCCGCCAAAGTGGTGCTGTTTCCCTGTGATCTGATCCTGAGCGGGTATTGGAAAATTTGTCTGCTGGCAGACCGGCTGCCGGGCGCGATGCCAATCACCGGCAGGCCGTCCGCGGCCCGGATAGCGGTTTATTTGGCATTGCTGCTTTTGTGGAATTATTTGCGCCTGTGCCGGGAGAGAGCACGGCTGCTGCGCGGGGAGACAGAGAAAATAGCGGGAGGCGTGAGCGCTTTTGTCCCGTACACGCTGAGAAATCTCATAGGCGGGCTGTTCCTTTTACTGTTTCTTTTTTGTCCGCAAAAGAAGGGATTCGAGTTTACTATGCTCGATGTCGGACAGGGCGACGCAAGCTTTATCCGCACGGAGGACGGGTGTACCTTATTTGTGGACGGCGGCAGCAGCAATATCTCCAACGTGGGGCAGTACCGCATCCTGCCGTTTTTAAAATATAACGGCGTGCGGGAAATCAATTACTGGTTTGTCTCGCACACGGATAAAGATCATATCTTGGGGTTGGAGGAACTGCTAAATCTCCAGTATCCCATCGGCACATTGGTATTTTCTAAGATCACAAGGGAGGAGGAGAGCTGTATGCGTCTGCGTAAGCTGGCCCAAAAAAACGGCACGCGGCTGCTGTATGTGGAGGACAAAGATCAACTGCAAATCGGGCAGGCGACGCTGACGTTTTATTTGCCAGAGGAAGAGACCGGAGACAAAAACGAGGATTCTTTGGTTATTTTATATGAAGAACTTGATTTTTCGGCGCTTTTGACCGGAGATATCGGCGAGCGGCGGGAGCGGGAGCTGGCCGCGGAAGATCGTTTGCGGAACATAGATTTTTATAAGGCCGCGCACCACGGGTCGAACGGTTCTAACACAGGGGAGTTTTTGCGCAAGTTAAGGCCAAAAGCGGCCGCAGTCTCCTGCGCCCGCCAAAACAGTTACGGCCATCCGGGCAAGGCGGCGGTGGAGCGGATGGAAGCGGCGGCTGGCCGTCTGTTTTACACGATGGAGGCGGGACAGCTGCGGGTTTTGCGGCGAAAGGATACCTTTTTCGTGCGGCCGTACCGGGAGCCGTTTGTTACCTATGTTTTTTCGCTTGCGGGGGACGGATAGAATCTTTTCTAATCCTATACATTTTGGCAAAAATCAGATATAATAGTAAGCGGGCAGCGAAGACATGGCGCAGGCAGAAAGGCAGGATGATTCCCGATGAATCCCATAGACGAGCATATCAAATCCGGCTCCTACGCACCGGTTTATTTACTGTACGGTGAGGAGCGGTATCTGTTAAAGCAATATAGGGACAAACTTTGCGGCGCGCTCACAAAAGGCGCAGCTTTAGGCGACGACATGAATTTCACAGTATTTGAGGGCAAAGAGATCAATCCCAAGACGGTGATTGACCTGGCGGAAACACTGCCGTTTTTTGCCAGCCATAGGGTCATTGTCATCCGCGAAAGCGGGTTTTTTAAAAATGCCTGTGAAGAGTTGGCCGATTATGTGCCGCAGCTTCCGGAGACGACACGGATGATTTTTGTGGAGACGGAAGTAGACAAGCGCGGCAGGCTTTATAAGGCGGTGAAAAAGAAAGGGGAGGTGGTGGAGTTTGCCACCCAGACGCAGGAGGTCATCACCCGCTGGATTCTTTCGAGACTGAAAAAAGAGGGCAAAAATATCACGGCTCCGGTGATGCGCATGTTTTTGGACAAGACGGGCATGGACATGGGAACCATCGACAGGGAGCTGGAAAAGCTGATCTGCTATGCGTGGGAGCGCGATGTGATTGATCCGGCCGATGTGGAGGCAGTCGTGACGGAGCAGATTGCCAACAAAATTTTCGACATGATGAACGCGGTTGTGGAGCACAATCAGAAAAAGGCGCTGGATTTGTACTACGATCTGTTGACATTGAGAGAGTCCCCGATGCGTATTTTATATCTGATGAATAAACAGTTTGTCCGACTGCTGCATCTGCGCGACATGGCGGCGCGGGGCATGGATGCGCGCAGTATGGCGCAAAAAGCGGAGATACCGGAGTTTGCCGTGCGGCGCAATCTCTCGCAGGCCAAAGGGTTTACCATGGAGCAGCTGCGGGGAGCGCTCTCGGACGGAGCCGAGCTCGAGGAGGCTGTGAAAACCGGACGGTTAAATGATAAGATGGCCGTGGAGCTGTTTTTGGTGAAATACAGCGCCGCGTCGGGTGATATAGGCACCGGCAATCAATGAGGCTATATCTGCTATGGCGGCATTATTAGATGGAACAATAACGCATGAAAAGATTGCGGAATTTGTTGGTCTTTCAGTTGACGAAGTGAGAAAATTAAAAACAGACCAGAATATGTATATGGTACTTTTTGCCCTGAAATGCAAATTTTTGTAACCGTTCAGCCCAGGACTTTGCACTCGCTGCAAAGTCCGTAACTATGAAGCCGAAGGCGGAATAGTTACAAATTTTTTGTGATTATGATTAAAAATCCTTTACAAAATGTCACTGGAGAAAAAATAAAAAAACATCGGTATGACGGCACCGATGTTTTTATGTCATATTCGATTATGCCAATGTGTTCACAAGCCTTGTAACACGGGAAACTTTTCTGGCAGCGTTGTTTTTGTGGTAAACACCCTTGGAAGCAGCGCTCTCAATTTTAGAGATTGCCGTTGCCAGTGCAGCGGAAGCGGCAGCTTTATCGTTTGCTGTCACAGCAGCCTCCACCTTTTTGATGGATGTCTTAACTTCGCTCTTGATCGATTTGTTTCTGGACGTTTTTGTCTCTGTAACTAAAATTCTCTTTTTTGCAGATTTAATGTTAGCCAACCTTGTACACCTCCCATCATGCTTATGGTTCATGATTGTTACATTAAAGCCGGACACGGACAGTTCAATGTAATAAACATACTCATATATATTAATTCGTAAACGATTTTCTGTCAAGTATATTTTTGATATTTTTTGTAAAACTAATGACTAAGCAGTTCATATGTTTCATCGATTTATAAGGTATTATAACATTTTTACAAGAGGGCAGAGATCATGTATCAGATTCGTACCGATTTAGCGCTTGAGACACAGGAAAAGATGCAGGAAGAGCATGTGGATTTGAAGGGCGTGCGCTATGTGGAAGAAAAAATTGATAAAAATCTAACGATCAGCACTGTCACGATCGAGACGGAAAACGGTGCAAAAACCATGGGAAAACCCAGGGGCACGTATATCACGATCGAGGCGCTTGACATGGATGCGGCGGACGAGGATTACCACCGCGAAATATCCGTACAGCTTGCAAAAGTGCTGCAACGGCTGGTGCCGGAGAAAAAGAAGGATATGTCCGTGCTCGTCGTGGGCTTGGGTAACCGCGAGGTCACGCCCGACGCATTGGGGCCGCGTGTCGTCGACAATCTGTTTATCACCAGGCATATCCTAAAGGAATACGGCAAGTACGCGTTTGGCAGCGAGAATGTCAATCCGGTGAGCAGTATCGTGCCGGGCGTCATGGCGCAGACCGGCATGGAAAGTCTGGAGATCATTCACGGTATCGTAAAGGAGACGAAGCCGGAGCTTGTGATCGCCGTGGATGCGCTGGCGGCGCGCAATACCAGGCGTTTAAACAGAACGATACAGGTCACCGATACCGGAATCAATCCCGGCAGCGGCGTGGGAAACCACCGCCACGGGCTGAATGAAAAAAGTCTCGGTATTCCCGTGATCTCCATAGGAATCCCCACCGTCGTCGATGCGGCGACGATCGTCAAGGATATGCTACACAATTTGCTGGACGCGATGAGCCAGAGCGAGATGTTACGAAGCCTTGGCAATTCTATGGAGGAGCTGGACGACAGTGAAAAATACGAGCTCATCCGCGAGCTGTTAAGCCCCAATTTAAACACAATGTTTGTGACGCCAAAGGATATCGACGAGTCGGTAAAACGCTTGAGCTTTACGGTCTCGGAGGGAATTAATATTGCCTTTGCGGATGTCCCGTTTGAGCAGTATACCGCTTAAACCTTGGATGTGTAAGCCCCGCTTATCGCCGATATATAATTATCATACGCGGATGTATCCGCGCATAAATTAAACTATGCGTGGATATCGGTATCGGAAAAAGAAGAGCAAAAAAGGTATTTATATGGCAATATGGGCCGTGGCGCTGGCTGCGGCGCTTTACCTGCCCGATCGGGGAAGGCTTCTGAAAGGCTTTTTTCCGGTGGGGGCTTACGGGGCGGACCCTGTGAATGGCGCTGCCTTGGCATACGAGACGCAGGTGGAAAGCGATTTGACTTATGAAATGATCTTGCTGCGCGAAGCGCGGGATGAAAATTATGTTGACCATAAGACCGGACAGGTGGTCATGTCGGACGATGACCGGACGGGAACCGTCGCTTCCGACGGGGGAGGCGGCGAGCAGGCCGCGGAAAGCGCTCCGGGGGCGCCGGCCGGGGAACAGACGGAAACGGACGGCGGGGAGCAGGCAAACGGGAGTGGCAGCCGGACAACGGCAGGCCAGGACATAGCAGACGGTGACGCAGGCCAGGCCGCGGAAACAAGTACAGGCTCACCGGCGAATCCGGGGGCGACCCAAAAAGCAGTTAATTATTCCTTCGATAAACTGAGGGATTTTGATTATCTGCGGCAGAATTTTTATCAGGTGGACAGCACGACGACCATCAATGGCAGTCAGCTAAATGTCGACGCGCTTTTGGGAAAGGATATGCGGCTTTCCCATGACGCGTCGGCGCCGCAGATTATCATTTATCACACGCACTCACAGGAGGGATATGCGGATTCGATACCCGGCGATGCCGCTACCTCCGTTGTGGGCGTGGGAGATTATCTGGCGCAGCTTCTGACGGAACAATACGGACTGAACGTAATTCACCACAAGGGAGCGTATGACGTGGGCGACAGAGATCACGCCTACTCCAATGCCGCCCCGGCGATCGAGAAGCTGCTCGCCGACAATCCCAGCGTCGAGGTCGTCATTGATCTGCACCGGGACGGCGTGGCGGAGACGACGCGCCTGGTGACGGAACAAAATGGCGTTCCCATGGCCCAGGTCATGTTTTTTAACGGCTTAAGCCGCACCACCAGCACGGGAGACATCGATTATCTCTATAATCCCTACATAGCGGATAATCTGGCCTTTTCCTTTCAGGCACAGTTAAAGGCAGCAGAGTATTATCCGGGTTTTACGAGAAGAATCTATCTCAAAGGATACCGGTTTAATATGCACTACTGCCCGAAAACGATGCTGGTGGAGGTGGGGGCGCAGACCAACACCTTTGAGGAGGCCAAAAACGCGATGGTTCCGCTCGCCGACGTTCTCTATAAGGTGTTGACCGGGCCGATTTAGACGCCAGGATTTGGGGTCGCATCCGTAACAGTGAAGCCAGGCTGACTGTTACAAACAAGGTGGATGCTACCCTTGCATCGGTTATTGATTGATGCTAAATGCTCAGGTGATACTTCTGCATCCAGTAATTGATCTGTATAAAATAAGCCATCAGCTGTGGGCCGGCCATTAACTGTCCGAACCACGGGCGGCCGAGTTCTTTGTGCGCCTGCATGAATTGGGCCGCCTTCTTTTTGTCTAACAGCGGGGCGATCGGCGCATTGGGATCGGAGATGATGCCGCGAAAACGCTCGATCAGTAATTTCTCGTAGCCCGGATGATAGGTTTTGGGATAGGGGCTCTTTTTGCGGTGCAAAAGCTCATCCGGCAGCAGGTCGGCGCAGGCGTCCCGCAGCAGCGTTTTTTCGACGCCGTTTTGATATTTCATATGCCACGGTACATTGTATACATATTCCATGATTCTGCGGTCAGCGAACGGAACCCTGGCCTCTAAGCTGCTGTACATGCTGGTGCGGTCCATGCGGTCGAGCAGTGTCTGCATAAACCATTTGATATTTAAGTAACCCACGGCGCGGCGCTTCTTTTCGTCCGGTGCTTCACCGTCCAGACAGGGCACTTTCGCCAGGGATTCCTGGTAGCGCGCGTAGGAATAGGAGGCGAGGTCCAATTCCGATACGGCGTCTTCTGCGAGGAACAAGGTGCGCGCCGAGACGTCCGCGGACCAGGGGAAACCGTCACGGTTTAGCAGTTCTTCCCGATAAAACCACGGATAGCCGCCGAAGATTTCATCCGCACATTCCCCCGTCAGCGTCACCTTATTGTGTTTGGCTACCAGCGAACAAAAGTAGAGCAGGGAGGCGTCCACGTCCGTCATACCGGGCAGATCTTTGGCGTCTACTGCGGTGTAGAGCATATCGACTAAGGTTTCCTGATTACATTCGAGGTAGGTGTGATGGGTGCGCAGCTTTTTTAGCATGATATTGACGTAGGGCAGATCGCGCTCCGGCTGAAAGGAGTTTGACTGAAAATAAATATCATTCTCCGTAAAGTCAAAGGAGAAGGTGTTTAACTGTTCCCCCTGATTTTGCATATGATCCGCGGCGATGGCAGTGACAATACTGGAATCAATGCCGCCCGAGAGAAACGTGCAGACCGGAACATCGGAAACCATCTGCCGGGTGACGGCGTCGCGCACCAAAAAAGAGACTTTTTCCACGGTCTGCTCATAAGTATCCGTGTGTTCTTTCGCGCTCAAATCCCAGTAAGAAAAGGGGCGCAGCCCTTCCGCGGAAAATACCATAAAATGGCCCGGGAGAACCTCTTTCACGTTTTGAAAGATACCGTTTCCGGGGGTGCGCGCCGGGCCTACGGCGAGGATATCCCGAAGGCCGTGGATATCTAAGGCGGGAGTGAGGTCGGGGTGGCAAAACAGCGCCTTAGGTTCCGAACCAAAAATCAGCGTATCGCCCACAAGGCTGTAGAACAGCGGTTTGATGCCGGCGTGGTCGCGGAACAAGAGCAGCTGCTTTTTATGGTCATCCCAGATGGCGATCGCGTAGATGCCGTTTAACAGATGCACGAAGTCGGGGCCGTAATGCATATAGGCATAGAGCAGCGCTTCCGTATCGGAGGTGGTTTCAAAGTCATAGCCTGCGGCTTTCAAAGGAGCGGCCAGCTCATCGGTATTATAGATTTCTCCGTTGTAGACAATCGCGTAATCCTGGGATTGTCTGGTTCTCACCATAGGCTGGGCGCCGTTTTGGATATCACGGATGCTCAGGCGGGCGTGTGAGAGCCCGGCCTGATGGTTTAGATAGACGCCGCAGTTGTCCCTTCCGCGGTGGGCGATCGAGCGGTGCATGGAGGTGAGTATGTTTTCCCAGTAAGGTTTTTTATGCAGGTAATTTTGTTTTAAGTTGCAAAAGCCGGATATTCCGCACATAGAGTCTCCTTTTGCTTTAAAAATTACAGTTACGATATTATATGTAAAGCCGATTTTTGTGTGCAGTATACCGGGATGGGGGACCGGGGCATGATGCAGATATACTGGCATTTTGCACTGCACGGGCGATGGAAAAGCGGGCGGATTATTTTTAGAACAAAACAGGTTTGGAAGCGGCAAAATGTTATGAGTGGCACTTATGAAAAAAGGCAGTTGAACCGATATAAAGTGTGAAGGAAATCGCGATACTTGAAAGAACCTCGTGAAGTGATTTCAAGCTTCGCACGGAAAAACGCTAGGGCAGCGTTTTTCTCATGGCATGTCTGAAGTGTAAAGAGTATTTCTAAGTCTGCAAAGTACACAGAATAAGAAATCCTAAAACTTCACACAGAAAAACGCAGGGGCAGCGTTTTTCATGGATTGTTTGTGAAAGGAAATAGGTGAGACGATGAGTTTGACGATACAGACATCTTTTCAAAATATAGATCAACATGCGGTTCACGCGGCAGCCAACGGTAAAAAGGCCAACGGCGCTGCGGAGGGCAGAAAAAATATGTTTGTCGGCGATACCTTGATGGCGGAACAGAACCCGATTGAGGTGCGCCGGAAGCTGGCACAGAAGCGGGCGCTGAAGGTTGTGGGGGATGCGTACGCGAACGACCGTTCTGTGGAGAGCCATATTGACGAGCGGCTTTCCCACTATGACAGAATGTCAAAGATGCGCGATGCGGCAAGCAGCGAGCTTAAAGATATCAACGCACGGCAAAAGGCCCTGCAGGAAGAGTATCATGTCGCCGACGATTCCAAGGAGCAGAAAGACCTGGAATTATTAAAACGGGAACAGGACATGAGAAATAATGTGCTGGGGGATTCACTGACAATGGAGGAGATACGGAGGCTTGACGAGATACATAAGGAACCGCTGACCGAGTATCAGTCCCGCTCGTTAGAGCTGAATAACATGGCGGGGAAGGCAAAAGAGGATATGGCGGACGCCAAACGGGAAATGAACGCTGCAACCGCGGCGATTAAAAGTATCAATTTAGAGCGCCTGAAAGCAGACCCCATGCGGGATGCACAGCAGACAGCGGAGGAGATTATGGAGACCGCCAGCAAAGAGATTCAGTGCATGATGATGGACGAAGTCAAGGATGGCATCGACGAGAAGACCGAGGAGATGAAAGAAGAGGCCAAGGAGAAAGCCGAAGAGAAGAAAGAGAAGGACGAGATTGTCGAAGAACGCCAGGAGGCGCGCGAGATCGAGCAGTCGCGGATTGAGGGGACCAAGGAAGCGATTGACGAGATCAGGGCGAAGCAAAAGAAAGGGGAGGACCCCGAGATCGCCATTGATGAGCTGTTAAAGCTTGCAAGCCCGACTGACACAGCAAAAGCGGTAAGCGACAGCTTAAACGAGATCAAAAACAGCATGAAGCTTCTTGAGGCGGATTTAAAGGGGACGACGGTAGACGAAGAAATTTAAAAATGCAGAGGGATTTCAAAGGAGATCACTCTTTCGCATTTGCAAAGGGAATTGCAAGATAAAAACACAGGGAGGTAAGAACCATGAGCACAATTGCACAGGTGGAAAGCAATGCAGCACAATCTGCTTATGAAGCGCAGCAGATGCAGAAGAAGAATGAGACACAGGAGACCGCTTCGTCCGAGAAAAAGTATAAGGTAAACGGCAAGACGATCGGTGAGCCAAAGCTGAGTGAGAAAGCGCTGAAGTATTACGAGGAGCTGAGAAAAAAATATTCCAACATGGATTTTATTCTTGTCAGCGCCGACAAAAAGGAGCAGGCGAAAGCGCAGGCCGGAAATTATGCCAACGCCAACCGCATGGTGGTCTTGATTGACGAAGAGAAGATCGAGAAGATGGCGGAGGACGAGGAGTTCAGAAAGCAGTACGAGAGTATCATAAGCAGTGCCGCGACAAAGCTTCCGTCCTTACAGAAAAGCCTGGCATCCTCTTCCGCTAAGGTTAAGACCTACGGCATACAGGTCAACGACGGCGGCAATGCTTCTTTCTTTGCCGTGATTGACAAATCGCTGGCGGCACAGAGAGACCGCATCGCCAAAAGGCGGGAGGATAAAAAGGAAGCTGCCAAGGAGGCGGAAAAGAAGAAAAAAGCCGAGAAGGCGGAGGAGAGGGCGGCCGAGCGGTCGGAGAAGAAGAAAGCCGACCAGACGCAAGACGGTGACACCGTAATGATTACGGCCAATTCGGTCGAGGAGCTGCTCAAAAAGATTGACGATTATGTTTACGGATTCTTAAGCGATTCCGTACAGACAGAGGCAGAGCGTATGCTCGGCCAGTCGATCGATTACCATGCATAGGCAGATTCCATGATAATAGATACAGGATATCGGCTTCATCGCGCAGATCGCAGTGCGCGGTGGGGCTGATTTTTTTGCCAGAAAATTGACGTTCCTGCCATAAGCGTTGTATTCTGCCCCAAAATCCACTACGATAAATTGTGCGTGAACATTTAGGGAGGAACAATATGGATATACGGATGCAATGCGGCGGCGTGGTTTTAATGGCGGTACTGTTGTATTTTTATTTAAGGCAGAAAAGAATCTCACTGGATACGGAGAAAGTGTTTTTTCGGGCGCTCCTTGTGACATTTGTCTGCATTATTTTAGATATCTTTTCCATTTTGGCTCTGGATTACCGGAGCAGACTGCCGGAACTGCTTGTCAGATTTATTTGCAAGAGTTATCTTGTGACATTAATGGGGGTAGCGTACTGCGGATTATTGTATGTCTGCGTGGATATCTATAAAAAGAAGAATTACCGCAAGAACGTGCGAAAATACAAGCTTGCAGCTTTGGCAGGGATGATCCTTATTTATTTCCTGCCAATGGAGTATCGGTTCGCAGCTGATCAAACGACGGTTATCTATACATACGGAGCCAGTGTTTATACAACCTATCTGTTTGCCGTAGGATTTTTGATCGTCAATTTTTTCCTGATGAAGAAAGAGAAGAACAAAATCAATCCGGCGAGGCGGGAAGCGGTGCAGCTGTGGATGACGATATGGATTGCCTCATCGCTGATACAGCTTTTTAACAGCAACCTGCTAATCGTAGGTTTTATGTCTGCGATCGGCACCGCAATTGTCTATCTGAAGTTGGAAAACCCTGAGACCAATTTGGACAGACAGTCGGGGATGTTTAACCACGGCGCCTTAATCCAGTACGGCAGGCAGCTTTTCGGAAGAGAACAGGCTTTTTCCGTACTGACGCTTTCACTGGAAGAGCCTTTACATAAGAGTATGCGCGCTGACCGGACCGGGGCGGCCGATATGGAAATGTTGGAATTTCTGCTGCATGTGCCGGACGCGTTTATCTTTAAGAACACAGAAAATGAAATCCTGTTCGTATTTGAAGATCAGGAGAAAGCAGGAGAACAAGTGCGGCTCGTTTCCCAGCGGTTTCAATCCGGCTGGGGAAAAGACGGCCAGTTCTATGTAAAGCACTGCTGGATTTACATGGCGGACGCAGGGATTGTAAATAATGTGGATGATATGCTCGACCTGATACAGTGTATTCGTCAGGATAGTGCCGGTTTTGCAAAAAACAGTCTGATTGTTGCAGATCAGGCCCGGGCAGAAAAAATGTACCAAATGAAGAAAACGGAAAGGCTGCTGGCGGAGGCCATAGAAAAGGACAGGGTGGAGGTGTTTTATCAGCCGATCTTTTCCACCCGGGAAAACCGTTTTACCTGTGCGGAAGCGTTGGTTCGTATCAGGGACGAAAGCGGGAATATCGTTCCGCCGGGCGCATTTATCGAAGTTGCGGAACAGAATGGGGCGATTCTGAAACTGGGGGAGATGATTTTTGAAAAAGTTTGCCGCATGATCGGGGAAAGGGATATCCGTCGGTACGGGCTGCATTATTTGGAGATCAATTTGTCCGTTGTGCAATGCGCGTCGGAACATCTGTTTAAAGATTATATACAGATTATGGAGAAATACGGCATTGCCGCGGAACAGATCAATCTGGAGATCACGGAATCGGCGTCATTGGATGCCAAAGCCGTGCTGCTTCAAAATATGGAAAAAATGATTGCGCACGGCGTCCGTTTCTCATTGGATGATTTCGGAACGGGGCAGTCCAATCTGAATTATATTATGGATATGCCGGTAGATATCGTTAAGTTTGACATGGATATGACGTCTTCGTATTTTAAGAATTCAAAAGCGAAGTACATCATGGACAATGCGATTCGTATGATACACGGGATGGGACTTGAGATTGTTTCCGAGGGAGTGGAAACGGAAGAGCAGTATCAGACTATGAAGAGCTTGGGAATCAGTTATATACAGGGGTATTATTTTTCAAAACCCTTATCGCAGGAGGAGTTCTGGCAGTTTATCGAAGAGAGGAACGGGCGGCTTAAGAAAGCCGCCGAGCCGGGGCAGAGTGTCGATTTTACCCGATCAATCATACTGCCCCCAAATGTAAAAACGGCCAGCGGCATGGTTCCTAAGTAGTGTGCGAAACCATTATGGATTGCATCGCACTTACGCGAAGAAGAAGCCTGCCGTCATATCAAGGTAATTTTGACCGCCGTACTGCGGATACTGCCTGTTTGCTTCTGCTTTAAATTCATCTGCACTCTGGACGCTGGCGGCGATTTTTTTAAGATTTTTCAGATAGTCAATCTTTGTCTGGGCGTCTTTCAAATCCTCCGGGGTGTAGTGCGAGGTGAGAATCAGTTCATAGCCTTTTTCGATATAGCCCTCGAGTTCTGCAATCATTGCGTCAGCGTGAGCGGCACCAGCAACGATCGAGTGGCAGTCATGTCCAAGCATATGGGTGTAAACCGCGTTGATTTCTGGAATCTCGATATCAAAGGCTTCGGCTGTCTGCCGGATGACAAAATCAATGCCGCCGATTGTTATCCTGCCTGCCTCAATCACATCGGTAATTTTGTGCACAGAGGAATCAAAGATTTCTCCAAAAGCGCTGGTAAATTGATCAATCAGCGCTTTGCCTCCGCCATTTCCAGAATAGTCGACAGCGTTTTGGGTTGCATATTTTTGAACATCGGGAAGAAAGGAAGCCCCTGCGCCGTGGTAAGCGACGAACATGCCTGCGACCTTGAATTTTTCGAGGTATGCGGCAAGCTCCCTGTTGTTGTCAAAAAAGCACGGAGATTCTATGACGACTGCCATGCCGTTTTTTTCCACGACAAACACCTCGTCATCAATAAAATCATTGGTCTTATAAGCGTGCAGTTTTATGCTGCCAAAATCGTAGACATTCATTTCCCCTTTCGTGAGCTTTGTGGTTTGAAACGTATTCTTGTTCATAATAGAGTTCTCCTTATCTATATTTTTTGCGGCTTGATTTCCCGCTTGCAGGATTATCATATATCCACGGCGGGAGAACGTAAAGTACGCACTTTATTGTGCCATAGTTACCAACAAGATACTATTGAGAAAATTAGGATTATATGGATGAGCGGCCGTGAGAGGGGCGCTCTGTTATAATTGGAAAAATTTTACATAAACTGAATGGAATATGAAAATGAAGATCAGGGAAATGTCCTTATGGAAAATGAAAAAATAGAAAATCTTTTAAATCTTGCATTGCAGGCGACGCCCACAGAGTTGGACCGCTCTTTGGAGCTCGAGGAAGGGTTTGACAGGAGGGAGCGCACGTGGGAGGTGGTCGTCAAATACACCGGGTCTGTGGAGGTTCTGCGTGAGATGCTACAGAACCGCTTTTCTTCTTATTTTGCACAGATACAAATCATAAACCTGAGCAACGAGTATACGATTTTGATTTTGCCGGAATCGATCGTGGAGCAGGTGGCCGCACAGCCGGAGATTGAGTATATGGAAAAGCCCAAAAGTCTGTTTTTTGCGGTCAATCAGGGAAAAAGCGTTTCCTGCATCAATTCCCTGCAGGGAACGGGAGGCGGGGCAGCCGCAAATCCCTCGCGCCGGCCGCTGACCGGCGCCGGCTGTCTGATTGCACTGATCGATTCGGGTATCGACTACGCGCACCCTGATTTTTGCAAAAACGACGGGACTACACGGATTTGGTCGCTGTGGGACCAGAGCATCGCTTCCGGGACGGTTCCAAGGCCACAGGGACTTGCGGCGAACGGGCCCGCCGATTTTTTGCAGGCGCCGTCTGGCTTTACCCTTGGCACCGAGTTTTCACCGGAAGTCATTAATCTGGCTTTAGAGCAGCCCACGGAGCAGCAGCGGTTTGCCGTCTGTCCGAGCCGGGATATCTCCGGCCATGGAACGCATGTGGCGGGAATCGCCGCCGGCAACGGCAGGGCTTCCGGCGGCAGGTATCGCGGGGTGGCCTATGAGAGCGAACTGATTGTCGTAAAGCTGGGCAATTCCCCGAGCAGCGATTTCCCGCGCACCACGGAACTGATGCAGGCGGTCGATTATTGCATGGAGAAAGCCGCAGAGCAGGGTAAGCCTCTTGCGATCAATTTAAGCTTCGGCAATAATTACGGTTCTCATTCCGGCAGCTCGCTGCTTGAGACGTATCTCGACGATATGGCAAACAGGGGCAGAGTGTCTATTGTGGTGGGCAGCGGCAACGAGGGAACATCCGCGGGCCATACCTCCGGTATTTTGACACAGGGACAGGAGAGCAGGATACAGATCGCGGTCAGCAACTATGAGAGCGGCATGAACTTGCAGATTTGGAAGTCCTACGTCGACGAGGTCGATATCTCTGTGGTGACGCCCTCCGGCAAGGTGCTGGGGCCAATCATCAGGCAGCAGCAGGCGGTGCGCTTTGCAAGCGACGAAACCGCACTGCTGTGCTATTATGGCACCCCAAGCCCATACAGTGTCTATCAGGAAATTTACATTGATTTTCTGGCGGAGCAGGATTATATCGCGCCCGGCCTGTGGGAGATACGGATTTATCCCAGGCGCATTGTGGAAGGAAGCTATGATATGTGGCTGCCGGGCGGCGGCGTGCTCAACGCGGGGACCGGTTTTTTATATCCGACGGAATACACGACGCTTACCATTCCCTCTACGGCGGCCAAGGTGATCACGGTCGGCGCCTACGACGGCCGCTTTAACCAGCCCGCAGGCTTTTCCGGCAGAGGCTTTACCAGGGTCACCAATCTGGTAAAGCCGGACCTGGTGGCTCCGGGTGTGGAGATCGTCTCCTGTGCGCCGGGCGGTGGCTACACCTCGCGCACCGGGACTTCGATGGCGACCCCCTTTGTCAGCGGCAGTGCGGCGCTGTTGATGCAGTGGGGGATTGTGGACGGGAATGACAGCTATCTCTACGGGGAGAAGCTTAAGGCGTATTTTCTGCGCGGGGCCAGACAGTTGCCGGTGACGGAGGAGTGGCCGAATCCGCAGATGGGGTGGGGGGCGCTGTGTGTTGAGGATAGTCTGCCGGGGTAGAAATGAGGGGGATTTTGGGATAATAAGCGCTTTATTTTGTGGTACATTGTGTCGAATAAAGTGCTTATTATGTGTTAGTTCAGGATAAATGAAATAAACATATGAGATATGAAAAATGTAAATTGCATTTCAATATAGTTGTGTATACAGTATGATAATGATATGATGTAATTAAGGAAATGAAATAATAGAGTTTCATCCCAATGAATATTTTATTGCCCAACAGGATGAGGCGGATAAGGAAAGAATGGCTGACAATCAGGTTGTTTGAATATGATGCGCAGATTGCTTTAGACGAGGGTGAGGTTATTAATGAAACGTTGACTGTAACCTTTCCGAATACAGCGGTGCTGTATCTGCGTACATACAAAAAGACACCTGACAAAATGCGGTATGTGATAAAAATGCCGGGTGGCACTGTAGAGTATGATGTGCCGATCATGAGGGTACAGGAATATTCTCTGGAAGATGTTTTTTCAAAAGGCTTATTACTGTTAATTCCGTTTTATATTTTTTCACATGAAAAGAACTTTAGGGTATAATAATAACGGACAGAAGCTGGCGGAGTTAAAGGCGGAGTATTATGATATTTTGACGAGACTTGATAATTTGGAGCAGGAAGGGATTGTTTGGGCATTTGACAAGCGCACAATTATAGATCTTTCCGGTGATGTAATTAGGGAAATTGCACAGAAGTATGTGAATGTGCAGGAAGGGATAGGTGGAATGATGAGCGGAGCGCTAATTGAGACAGAAGCAAGGGCAATCTTGAATAAAGGTATAGACAAAGCTAAAAAAGAGGCAGCGCTTAGAATGCTGCAAGATGGTGAATTGCCGATTGATAAGGTTGCCAAATATTCAGGGCTTGATATTGCAGAGGTAGAGTTGCTTGCAGAGATTCAGACAGTGTAAAATGTGTAGATATTTTCATTAAGATTAAAAATCGGGGAAATGGCGAGGTGGCTGTTTCCCCAATTTATTTGAGGATATGATATTTATAGTAATATTGTGCTTAACAAAGAAGAATGGGGAATGTCTAAAGATTACTTACATATCAGTAGTCAAATTAAGGAAAGCGAGTGCGAAATTGGCAAGCTGTTGGGAGCAGTTGGATGTAGTATATCCTCCTATTCTTTTACTCGTTCCGCTGGAACATCAAAGTAAGCTATTATGAACAAAAATTATTCTGGTCATTGTGTTATTATATGGTACGCAATCAGAAGGGAATTGAAATGCAACGCCTCATGGGGATGACGTGCAACCTAATTAATGTCAGCTGCTGTGCCATGAAGCTGCCCCATATATGGATGGAACATTTGTAGCATACAAGGGCGGCAGTGTAAAGGAGTTTCGGTTTGCCCTTTGTGAACGGATACGCCAACAGGTATTTATGCCAATTTGATGCTGAATGCCGAAATCCACATAAAATTAAACATCATTATCAAAGACTTGAAACTCCTGTGTTTAAAACAAATGGGCTAATCACAAGCTTGTAAAGTAGTGAAATTAAGGGAAAGAGCAATAAATTATGAATACTTTAAATAATATCAAACAAAAGCGATATGTTATAGTGGCAGGTGCGGGAATTTCAATGAGCCAACCATCAAATTTACCTAGCTGGTGGCAATATAATAAGACTATCATCAATGTGATAAAAGAGCAGGCATGTGAGTTATGTCCTGAAGCTTCTGAATTAATTGACGCAATAGATATTGAAAATACGTTGCCTGTTCAGTG
Organism: uncultured Roseburia sp.; assembly: GCA_947567625.1. Taxonomy (GTDB): domain Bacteria; phylum Bacillota; class Clostridia; order Lachnospirales; family Lachnospiraceae; genus Roseburia. The sequence goes on from CANONN010000044.1 coordinate 28,228, forward strand.
TATTTCTGATTTGATTGTTAGTCAGGGAGCAGGTTCAAGCTATTTTCCATTGCTTGAATTGCTCAATGCTACCAGTCCGAATGCAAATCATTTTGCATTAGTCGAATTGGCAAAACGTGGCATACTTAAAGCAGTTGTTACAACAAATTTTGATACGCTTATCGAAAATGCATTTTTACAAAAGGCTGTTCCACTTTTAACTATTGTACAGAATGAAGAATATTATGAATTATCACAAGCATTAACATGTAAGCTGTTTAAAATACATGGGTCAGTAACAGATTATGATTCTCTTATTGATACTGTTACGCAAAAGGCAGTGGGTTTGTCTCCTGCCAAGCGGTTAGTTCTAAGCAATATTTTTTTAAACAGTGAAATTATTTTTATTGGATTTTCTGGTGCAGATTTAGATTTTGACATGGAATATATACCTATTTCGCAAGCACTTGAAAGAGGGAATAACGTGACATGGATTCTCCAGCCTGGTTCACATC
>CANONN010000045.1 GCA_947567625.1 uncultured Roseburia sp.
ATCTGATCTTTCCATTTTTCTTCCGATCTTTCCATCTTCCATCCGATCTTCTCATTCTTCATCCGATCTTCTCATCTTCTACTCGATCTTTTCATCTTCCATCTGATCTTTCCATTTTTCTTCCGATCTTTCCATCTTCCATCCGATCTTCTCATCTTCTACTCGATCTTTTCACCTTCCATCTAATCTTTCCATCTTCCATCCGATCTTTCCATCTTCCATCTGATCTTTTTTCATCTCCCAAGCTGCTCTCTCACTTATCAATGATCTTTCTCTCTTCTGCCCGCTCACTCCCATTTTAACCGCTTCAATAGATATCTTTCAGCCATGTCTGCCTATCGAAACTGCTCTTTCGCATCGTCAGGTCTATGACGTCTTCCGCCAGTGCCGCGAAAATCTCCTGCTGCTTATCCCCGTATGGTGTGTTAAATATGAGCAGATGTATCGGGTAATCGTTTCCGTATCGCACGGGGCGCAGATGCTTAGAGACCCAAAGCTCGGTCTGTGCGGTTACCGACGTCTCCCGCTGCCATTCATACATATCCACATAAGCTTCCCGAAACAGCCGCTCCAGCGCCACCTTATCGAGTGAATAAAAGTTATTGAGCGCATACCCCTCATAAAACGACCAGCCGTCAGCACGGTAAATCTGATATTCCCGCATGGAAAAGACATAGCGGCCGTTTTCCTTTTGATATGCTTCATTTCTCTGCTGCAAAAAATAATCAAACAGGTTCTGCACAAAGTCCGTCGCTATCACACACTTGCTGTCCAAAATTTCTCGCACCTCCTGTGTATGCTCCGCCACACGGTCCGCCTCCACGACCTTGGCTGAAAAAGAAACAATTTCCTGGTTGTCCTGCCACAATTCACAGTCGTATGCTTCTCTGATCTCATAATCCGCCAAATCCCACACGCCGTCGTACTGCTTGTAATCCCTCCTCTCTATCGCAATCCGTTGGCCCGGTAAAAGATACCGCTCCAGCGAATCTCTGACGGCATCCAAATAGGGATCGCCGCCCGCCATCGTGCTTTGGATATAAGCCTTCGTCTCCGCATCCGGCCTGCTTGTCCAACACTCCGCCAAATACCATATCCCTGCCGTGCCATAGAGGACAAACATGAGGGTATTGATGAGGAGCAGTAAGCGCCTCGCATAACGCCGGAACCCTGCACCGGCCGCTTTACACTTTGTATAAATCCCCCCATTTTTGTCCATAGACACACGAACCTCCCGTGCCACAGCTTTGCTGTGACTCAAATTGAGATGAAAAATGACCCAAGCACTGGCTTTACTCCGATATTAAGATCACCGGCGTCACGCGCTTTATTTTGTGTGAAACCAGATAGGCAAAGACAAAGAACACCAGCATTATTTGCACCGCCGGCAAAACTGCCGCCGCTAGGCTAAGCCTTGATTCAAACTGCCCGACACCGGTCAGTTTTAAGATACCGCCCACCAGAGGGTCCGTCAAAAATTCACTGAGCACAATTCCCGCCGCCGAACCGGCCGCTGACACCAGTACAAACCGCATGGCAAACGCCGTGCGGAGACTACCGGATGAAAAACCTACCGCTTTCAAAATCCCGATGTCATGACGTTCTCTGTAAAAAATTTTATTTCCGGTCATCACGACGACAATCAGGATAAAAAATACCGATATCACATACATCACAATCTCCAGCGCCGTCATTGCAAACCGCACACTCTCCATGCCGGACCAGGTTACTTCTCCGATTGATATATCGTCCCCGTATCGCTCGGCAACGTCTTTTTTGATCTCCTCCGCGACAGACCGCTCCTCCAGCTCGTAATGCCAATAAAATGTAGTGTCGGCAGCGCCGCAAAGCCATCGATACCCCTCCATAGAGATGCCGAAATTCGCCCCCATATCGTTGGCGCACTGATAAATCCCTGTGACAATGAATTCTCTGCTCTGCTCCTCACAGCTGATCGTCACATGATCTCCGACTGCAATTTCCAATTCCTCCGCCAGTATATCCGTGATCACGGCCTCATTTTTGTAGAGACAGCTCCTTCCCCTATAAACCTGATAATATTCGGGTTCTGATATGACATTCATAACATAATCCATGTGATTGACCGCGCCGGGGAGGCTGCCCATCTGATATTTTTTCAGAATTTTGGTGCGGGCGCGAATTAGCTGCTCCACTTCTTTGATCACCCCGGCGTCATCGTGCCACATATAAAAATCTACCGGAGCCGCTTCAAATGTTTGCATAAGCCCGCTTCCGTCCTCCCCCATCCACGCGTCCAGCCTGCCGGAGAGCGTGAGAAAAAACACTAACAGCGCCGTCACAAAAAATGTACTGATATAATGCCCGCCGCCCGATGTGATCTGGCGCAGCGCCAGATGAAACGGCAATCCCTTTCCACCGATCGGCATCTGGAGACGGCTCTTAAAATAAACATCCGCTCTGCCGCCCCGAATCGCAAGCACCGGTGTCACTTTGCCGGTTTTTGCTGTTTTTGCCAGGACCATCACCACAAATAGAACCAAAATCATGCTAAGCGCCGCAAAGCACTCCCTCCATGCGAGACCTGCGGGCACCATAATACCGGTCGCCGGGGCGATCAGACGATTCACAAGCCCCGTCACCGGTATCGACATCGGCACACCGGCTATTATGCCGCAAAACACCGGAAGCAGGTATTGCAGCTGTTTCATAAACCAAATATCTCTGTTGCGAAAACCGACCGCTTTTAAAATACCGATGTCCACATAGTCCTGTTCCATGGCGGCGTTGATATGATGGCTCATTACCAACAGCGTAATCACCAACAACACCGTCAAAAACACCAGCAGAAAACCGGAAAAAATATTGTGCAATATCAGCATAAAGTTTTGCATGGCGGTCTGCGTGTATGTCAGACGGGCAAAGTTCTTCAGCTCGGTCTCCTCATTTAAAATCTGCTGAAACTCTTTGGCGGTGAGTCCCTCCTCTTCTCCCATAAAAATGTGATACCAGTGGTACAGACTGCCTGTACCTTCTCCCTGTACGTCCAGACAGTCTTTCTTTAACGCACGGAGGTCTGCCCCGTTTAACAGCATGGTTTTAATCCCCATCACCGCCGAACCCATAATCGGGTCCTCAAAATAACCTGCGATGCGCAGATGTTTTTCTTTTTCCCCGATCGTCAGAACGATTTCATCGCCGATCGCCGCCTGATAGATCAGGCGAAACGACGGCGGTATGTAAACCTCCCCCTCTTTTATTTCGACCGGATGATTCACTTTTTTATCTGTCGCTTCCTGATAAATTTGATACGCATGACCGTCCGGCTCATAGGCCAAAAACTGCGCCGGGTTGATGCTCTCCCTGCCCGCCGCCAGAAAATCTTCCATGATGACCACTTCCTCGGTCACCACCCGCCTGGTCTGCGGCAAAGAGCGTATCTGCCGCTCCAATCCTTCCATTTCCGGTCTCACCATAACCCAGCTTCCCACCGTTCCATAGCCAAGCCTCTCCATTTCGCCCCGCTCATAACGGTCGGCTTTTCTTAAAACGGTCATCACGGCGCAAAGGGAAATCGTGATAATAAAAATAAACAGAAATGTGCTGATAAAACTGCTTTTTCCGTGACGGATATACTCTTTTAATAATATATAATATTTCAATCCCGCCACCCCCTTACCATGCCATGGAGGCCAGCCACGCCTCCATCTGTCTCTCTCTGCTTTTCTCTTCCTCTTTGCGGTAAGGCGGCATCTGCATCTCGCCCATCACTCTGCCGTCCTCGAGATATACAAATCGGTTTCCGTGGATGGCCGCCCTGGTATCATGCGTCACCATGACAATGCTCTGCCCTTCCCTGTTCAATTCGGAAAGCAGGTTTAAAACCTCCTCCGTATTGTGGCGATTCAGCGCTCCGGTCGGCTCATCCGCGAATACAATCCCCGGGCGGTTGATTACGGCGCGCGCAATCGCCGCCCGCTGCGCCTCCCCTCCCGACACCTGGGACGGCAGGCGGTCTTTGGCCTCCTCTACATGCATTTGCTTTAACAGTGCGAACGCCTGTTGATTCACCGAGCGGGTGCTCTCTTTTTTGCACAGATAGCCCGTCACCACCACATTTTCCATCAAGGTCAAATTGCTCACCAGATGCATCTGCTGAAAAATAAAACCGAATTCCGAAGCCCGCAGGGCCGCCATCTCTTTTTCTTTTAGACGGGTAATCTCCTTTTGCTTGTAATAGACCCTGCCGGATGTCACCCGGTCCATGCCGCTTAGCGCATAGAGCAGCGTAGACTTACCGGCGCCGGAAGAACCCATGATGACGGTAAAATCCCCCTCATAGATCGCAAGATTTATCATATCCAGCACATGATTCTGCCCGCCGTTGTTGGCGAAGCTCTTGCAGACGTCCTCTGCCCTTAAAACTGTGTTTTGCTTCATGATCGTAATTCTCCTTTCGTTTGTGATATGATCGTAAACGAAAAGTTATTAAGAAGTCTTTAAGAAACCGGCAGCCGCAATATTACCTCAAGCCCGGACGTGCGGTTTAAAAGTCGGACTTCCCCATCCATGCGCCGCATGATATACGAGACGATATAAAGCCCCAGGCCGGACCCGGGCTCGTTTTCCACATTTTTGCCCCTGTAAAATTTGTCAAAGAGAAACGGCATGTCCTCCGGCAAAACGCCCGGCCCGTGGTCGCGAATATGAATCTCATACATATGCTCGGACACTTCGCTCTGTGTCCACACATCCACCACGGCATCCGGCGCATATTTTCTCGCATTGTTTAAAATATTCTCAATCACCTGCGCCAGGCGTTTCGCGTCCACTTCTACATACGAAGCGTCAAACCGGTTTAATATATGTAGATTACGATACTCCAAATCGCTGAGTATGCCCTCCAGCAAGGCGCTGATCTCGGCCGTTTCCACACGAATCTCCAATTTTTCCAGCTCGGAAAGCGAATGGAGCACCAGATCATTGGTCAGCGAAGTGACCTCGTCGCATTTGCGCATAATAACCTGCAAATAGCGCCAGCGCCCCTCTGCCCCCTCCTCCAGATGAGCCTCAAGCCCTTCCGCATAGGCGCGGATAGACGCGATCGGCGTCTTGATGTCGTGCGAGAGTGTGGCAATGATCGTCTTATTTTCCTCTACCGCCTGTGCCTGCGTCTGCCTGGCCTTAAGAATCTCGCGGCGCATATGATCAAACGCCCAGGTAAACTCTCCAAAAAAGTTGGTTCGCTCATAGGGCAAAGAGGTTTCAAGATTTCCTTTCGCAATCTCGGCCGCATATTGTTCCAGCCGTCCAAACGGCGACAGCACTTTCCAATAGAGATAGATTATCACCAGCCCAATCCAGAACGCAAAAAAGCCGCCAAAAGCAACTGCCATTTGACGGAACGCGTCCGCCGCATCTCTGCCGGACTGCGCCTGTATCTGCGACCGAAGCTTAGCAATCTGCTCTGCCGCGGGATGACGGCCCGACTCATCGGCCGTCAGCTGTTCTATCTCATTGAGCAGCACCGCCGCCGGCGTCTCCGATGTGCCTGCAAGCTTTCGTTCCAGCCATCCTGTATACAGAATACAGGACAACAGAAACATGACGATACCGCCAAAGGCGGCAGACATCATTTTCCTTTTCATCTTTCCTCCCATTCTCACCCTTCCAACAAATATCCCACGCCCCACACTGTTTTTATCAGCGCAGGGTGCGCGGGGTCTCTCTCCAGCTTTTCACGCAGCCAGCGGATATGTACCGCCACCGTGGCAATCTCAGCCTCGGAAAACGCTCCCCACACTTCGTGCAGCAGCTCTTCCTTTGTCACGGCTTTTCCCCTATGCGCGCACAAATAAAGCAGCACATCAAACTCTTTGAGCGAAAGGTGTACGTTTTCGCCGCCCACTTGCACCTGGCGCAGACTGCCGTCTACCCGTATATTGTCAAACTCGTAGACTGCGCCCTGTTCCTCCCCGTAAGTTCTCCTGATTAGCGCGTTGACCCGCGCTAACAGCTCCTTAAGCGAGTAGGGCTTCGCGAGATAATCGTCCCCGCCCAGATTCAACCCCGTTATCTTGTCATCCTCGCTCGTTCTCGCACTGGCAAAAATAATCGGCACCCTGGAAACGCGCCGCAGCTCCCTGCAAACTTCAAATCCCGTGCCATCCGGCAGATTGATATCCAGTATCAACAAGTGAAACGTTTCGTTTTCCAACAGCTGATAGGCACTGTCACAATCCATAACCACAGAAGTCTGATAGTGGTAACTCTGCAACATATCTCTTGTAATCATAGCCAGATCCCTGTCGTCATCAATAAGTAAGATCTTTTTCAATAGCCCAAACCACGCATATGCCAAAAACAGGTTTCCTGCCCAAACAACGGCTGAAAACCTGTTTTACATCATGCTGACGCCTTTCCGAACATAGTTATATTTTATCATAGCACAGCAACCGGAAAGTTTCAATTTAAACCGGACAATTGATCCAAATAGCCGCAGACGAAACGGTCACGGCAGCAATGCCTCCATCTCGCAGATTCCCTGCTGCTGGGAAGTGATGATCGTGTTTAAAACCGGCACAAGACAGGGACAAATCGGAAAATCCAGGGCATTTTTTGCCATCAATACCGCTCCTCTGTGATGCGGTATCATCTCGTTAATAAAAGAACGATTGATATCGTTTACGGCACAGGAATTCTTCATATCCGCAAACATGGTCCGGGTAATATGAAAGAGGGATTCCTGATACTGGCAAAGCTGCTGCTGCGTATTTTGCACCCTGGCGCAGGAGGAGAGCATCTGTCTCATCCCTCTGATTCCCTTTGTCTGCTCCCGGATTATCCCTAAAGCGATCTCCTGCAGCGCCAGGTCCGTCGTATAACAGAGCAGATTTCTTGCCATCTCAATTGCGGCACAATGATGCGGTATCATCTGCACGATAAAATTGCAGGAAATGCTGCCGCCCATACGCACGGATGTCATCTTATAAATCATACGGTCCAGTATCCCGTAATAGCAGCGCAGATATCTTTTCGTGACAAGGCTAAATTCAGAATCATTCGTTTGCACTATCATCCTCGTTTCCTGAAAAAAACTCTTTCTCTATCCTATGCAGGAATTCGCATCGTGCCACTGTCTACCATGCAACCACCTTTCTCTGAAACAGTTTGCTGTAATATTTCACCTTCTTACCAGGCACCTTGATCTTGAGGTTGGACTTGGTATTCTTCCACGCATTTTTTCCGACTTTTTTCAGTTTTTTGGACTTAATCGTGACAGTTCCCAGCTTTTTATCCCCGCTAAACGCAAATTTTCCAATTTGGGTCAGCGACGTGCTCTTGATCGTCACCTTGGTAAGTTTGGTGCAGTTTGCAAATGCATAATCTCCGATGGTTACGACATACTTGCCGACCGCAAGCGTTTTGACTTTTTTATTTCCCTTGAGCGCCTTTTTGGCGACAGCGGTTACCCGATAGACCACTCCGTTTTTGTCGCGCACCGTGTCCGGTATGTTCAAATTTTGCGCCTGGCTCTTTGTCCCGGTAAATGCCACCGTCGGCGACGCGCCGCTCTTTGTCACACGATAACTATTTTGGGCAGCCTGGAAGGTTGCGCCTTTTTTGAGCGCTTTCGGCTTCTGCGAATCCCCGTGCGCGCCGCTGTTCTCCGAATCCTTGGACGCATTTGTCTCCGAAGAGGGCGTTCCATTTTCACTGCCCGCCGGCGCACCGTTCTCTGTGCTCCCTGGCGCCTCGCTCTCTCCCGGCTTCCCGCTCTCCGTACTTCCTGTCGTCTCGCTGCTGCCCGGCTTTCCGCTCTCCGTATTCTCTGTCGTCTCGCTCTCTCCCGGCTTTCCGCTCTCCGTACTCCCTGTTGTCTCGCTCTCTCCCGGCTTCCCGCTTTCCGTACTCTCTGTCGTCTCGCTATTCTCGGGCTCGCCGTTCTCGGAATCTGCACTGCCGTCTTTGACGCGGACAAACGTATAGATGGTCCCGGCCTCCGCATTTTTGAGTGTGTAGCTTCCCTGATCATCAAACTTCATATACTTCTTGTTGTCCATCTGGAACGTCGCACCCGCCGTGTATCCCAATTTGATATCACCGCTTGCCGCTGGCATGATCGTAAACCGTTGTGCGCTGCCATCATTCCACGCAATCGATACCTCCGCGCCATTCTTGGCTTTGATGCCGCTGATCGCTCCCTGGGGCCAAGCGGCCGGAAGCGCCGGCAGAAGATAGATTGTGCCCGTCTGTGACTGCATCAACAGCTCCATGACGCCCGCGGCCGACCCGAAATTCCCGTCGATCTGGAACGGCGCGTGCGTGTCAAACAAATTGGCATATGTTTTCTGTGCCAGCTGATAGCGGAACAGTTCCAACGCCTTATCGCCGTCAAGCGCCCTCGCCCACAGTAGAAACTTGTTGGAACATGACCACCCGGTGGCATCATCTCCACGGTTTTTCAGGACAATCCTGGCTCCCTTGAGCAGCTCAGGCGTCTCGCGGTTAATCAGATTGCCGGGATAGAGCCCGACCAGATGAGAAATATGGCGGTGTACGGATTCGCCCAGTGCGGCGCCGGATGCATCTTTGTTATAGGAAGTCTCCTGCGCCCACTCTTTGACCTGTCCGTCCGCTCCCAATTCTACCGGTAGCTCCAGATGGCTGCGAATCTCTTTCCATGCCGTCACTTTTTCCTCGTCCACACCGAGCAGTTCGGCCGCCTCAATCGTGTAATCATACATTCCAGCCACCAGCTGAAGGTCATATTTGATCCCCTCCTGGCTTGGGCCGTGCTCCGGCGAACGCCCTTTCCATGTCGTGTAGTAATATCCGTCCGGATACCGTCTCGTATCCGTCGTTTCTTTGCGCAGATTGTTGTACAGATACTGTGTATAGAAATTTGCCGCCTTGCGCATAATCGGATAAATATTTTGGCGCAGCATTTCCTTATCCCCACTGGTCTGGTACAAATCCCAGAGATTGTACATCAGCCACGCCGTGTTGCCGGCAGATTGAATACTGGTCGAGCCGGTCAGATCGGTTGTCCCCATGATCGCCTGCTTTGTGTGCATGATAAACACGTCGTCTTCCTGTGCAGAAGAGTCCGCAAACGTCATCTTTCCGTCCGCAAAACGGTAGGATTTGGGCGTCACCCGATACATATTGCGCGCCGTCACGGTTCCGGCCGGAATCTGGGACTGAAACCATGAAATCAAGCTCTTACCGCTGTCCATAAGATTCGCGCCCCCGGCGAACCAGTAATTCATTTCCATATTGATGTTGATACAATAGCAGGAACCCCATATTTCCGCCGTAGACTGGCACCACTTGCCCTGCAAAGTGGCAGGCAGCGTCTGCGCGCGCGACGACGAGATCATCAGGTATCTGGCATAATGAAAATGAAGCTCCTCCAGGTGGCGGTTCAACCGATCATAGCTCTCTTGGTCATACGAGATATCCGTCGTCCCCCTTTCCAGTTTCACGACCTGGTTGAATGTACTCTGCAGCTCATCGGTTGGCGTATCGCAGACCTCATTTTCATCGGTTAAGCGAAATGAGACCGTGTCAAACTGTCCTTTATAATCGGCGAGATGCTCCGCCTTCAGCGCCGCGTAAGTCATTCCTTTTGCCCCGTCCATCCGCGCCGCCGCTTTTTCGATGGCAGCCTCTACGCCGCGCGGGTTTTTATATGGCGTTTTAGAAAGGTCTACGGAACCGTCCGCTTTTAAAACAAACTGGTCTTTGTCATAATCGGTAGCCGCCGCCACCAGAATGGTTACGCCGCTGGCGCCGCTCACGCCCACGGTATTGTAACCGTCCGTAACCGTACCGTCGTCGGCGATCACTTTGATCTTGGTGCAGTATTCCAGATCGGATTCCTGGTTCCACACCGCATTACCGCCGCTGTTGTAGGGTTCGGAATCTTTTAGCTTACCCGTAATTGTAATCTCGCCGTTTTCTACTGTTACGCTGCCGGGATGCATGGAAACCGGCTTCACGTCAAAATGCATATCCTCTCCCGTATAGCGGAACACCAACACCTCTCTCGGATACGACGCAAAATATTCTCTGCTGTAATCTTTGCCGTCATACGCGTAGCGCACATGCGCCACCGCCTCGTCGAGATTTAAATCGCGGTAATAATTGTTTACCGACGCGCCCTTTGGCATATGGAAATCCACAAAGATATTACCTACGCTCATAAAGCCGTTGATACCCTCGCTCATCTGCTTATTGACGGTATCTTCTTTTACCTCTGTCTGCACACCGCGGTAACCGGCGGCCCAGAATGTCTCCTCATTGATCTGAATCTGATCTTTGTCGGGCAGGCCAAACAGCATCGCCCCCATATAACCGTTGCCGATCGGCAGCGCCTCCTGCTCCCAGTCCACGCCGTCCCTCGCATAAATACTGTTATTATTGCCGCCCGACGGCTGGACATAAGCGCCCTCCCTGTACCAGAGCACATTGTCCGTCAACGGAAGCTGGTAATTTTCATCATAGGTATACCGTACATTCAATTCGGCAACATCCACAAGCGCCGGGTCTACCCCAAAAGGCGCACTGGACGGGGCCATGATGCCCGCTCCCATGCCAAGTCCTGACTTCTGTCCGGTAATCCAGTCCGCCGTAAGCGGCACATTTTTATAACTGGTCTCCTCCGTCTCGTACAACTGTTCCGAAACAATTTCGTCCCGATCGTTTACGACATAGGCTTTTGCCCTGACAGCGCCCGCTGCCTCAAGACCTACGGCTGCCTCTGTCACTCCCATCCCCGCCGCATCGAGAGACACCGCTTTTTGCGCCAGTGTCAGCCCATTTTTATCCAAAGCCTTTACCACGAGGCGATAACCGCTCTCCTGCGCCGTCTTTCTCACCGCGGCGCCGGCAATACCGCCCGCGTTCTCCACCCGCGCGATACCGTTTTTGGTAAAAATGCCTTTGATCTCATAGGGGGCGGCCGTCGTTTCGTCATAGACGGTGATATGGCAAGTATCGGAAATGCCCGCCACCGTCTGTTCACCTTCCACCGTCAGCTCCGCTTTCACCGTGATATTTCCGGCCTCTGCGTCTTTGGGCACCGTCAGCGTGCCGTTCTCAATCCTGCATCCGTGCGCATCGCCCTCAATGCTCCATGTTGTGGCGCGCTTTGGCACGAGTGTGCCATCCACAAACGGCAGTGCGCCGAGTGTCAGCGTCTCTCCCTTTTTCACCAGCTCATCTCCTACAATCTTTACTTCATCCGCATTACTGAGGCGCTCTAACAAAAGCTGCGCCGTTTTCGTGATGCCGTTGCAAACCGCCGAAACCGTCACCGTTCCTTCCTCCGCCTCCGGCGTTACAGTCAGCACACCGGTTTGATCTATGCTCACGCCGTCTGCGCCGCTGACCGAATATGAGACATCGGCATCCGCCACCTTGGCTCCCCGCTTCACAATCAAGGCAGAATCATCCGCGCTTGCGGTCACGCTGCGATAGACTTCGGCCTGATACTGCAAGGTCTGTTCCTTCGATGTGATATAACATTTTTTTGCTTCCGGCGCGATCAGCTCCATCATGTCCGCCTGTTCTGTGACTGCGATATCTAAGATCGCGATTGCACTCCATTTTCCGAAATCGAGCGATATCTGACTCACCGCCTCTTCAAGCTGTACCGTCGTCGTATACCAGGTATCATATTCACAAATATCCTGTATGTCGGTGCTCTCACTGCCTATTTTCATCAAATTGGCATTGCCCGCGCTTCGGTTTGTCGTCCCATTGTTGGTCGCATAGGGCTTTGCATAGGTGATCTCAAGATACTGTCCCGGCCCTGCCGCCTCCGGCAGTGTCAGATTGACCGTCTCGCCTCCGCTTCCACCGACTCCCATAAACAGGTAAAAACCCCGGTCGGGAAGTCCGTTTCCATGCGGATAATAACCGCCGTTCGTCGCTTTCGTGGCGTTATCCATCACCACCACATTGTTATAGTCCGTACCTGTTGTCGCAGCCCAAAACCCTGTGCTGCCGATGGCAGTCTTAGCCAAAGCCCCGCGTTCAAACGGTTTTACCTCAAAGTAAGTATCCCCAAAAACGCCTGCCGCCGCGTTGCCCCGATTTTCCGCCTGCACGCTGGCATCGGATAGCAAAGAGCATATCATAGCCGCGCTCAATATACCCGCCGCCGCCTTTCTTCTCATCATCACTGTTTTCCTCCGTTTCCCTATACCGCTTTGGAACGGTATGTTCCGCTCCAAACTTCGCTTGTCTCCAGTTAATGGTATTATATCGTTGGAACCGGTTCTTTTCTATCCGCCTTTGTCAGGGAAATTTATCAAAAAGTCACATGTTCTCATTAGAAAATTTTAACAAACCGGCATCCTGTTATTTACTTATCTGCGCGTTGCGGATAAAATATAAAAAGATCGCATGAACATTGTTAAGGAGCCGCCATGAATCCACTGAACCAAAATCTTTTACTCAATGAACGCCTCTCTAAACTGGAAACGAAACTGATTTTGATTGACCATGGGCTTTGCCCCGACTGGATAAGGCCCGAGCATGTCCGTATGCGTGACACTATGTATCTGATTTTAGGCGGAGAAGGCAAGATCTCAGTCAACGGCACGACACTCCATCCCCGCCGCAATGATCTCGTGCTCCTTCCGAGAAATTCGCGCGTTTCCCTTTACGCAAAAAGCGAAAGCTGCTACAACAAATATTGGTGTGATTTTATGATGAATCTCGAAGAACACTCTCTGTTTGAATTGATCGACATCCCTTATCTCGTACATTTAGAAGAGATTTCCTATGCAAAATCTCTGTTTGACAAGCTGGAAGAACTGCATTTAAAGACGGATCTCATCTCCGCCTTCACCATGAAAACGGCCCTGCTGCAACTGGTCACCCTGATGCTGGAAAACGCAAACGCCCCGGCGTCCCAGATCGAATCCGACCAGTTTGCGCGTAAGATCAATACTTGGATGACAGAACGCCTGACGCAGAAATTCTCCGTCAAGTCTCTGGCAGAATACATGGGCTTCAACGAAAAATATTTTATCTCCCTGTTCAAAAAGCATTTCCACACGACGCCCGCCCAATATATCAAGCATCGGCGCTTAGAACAGGCAAAATATGAGCTGCTCTATACAAACGATAAAGCAGCTTCGATCATCGAAAAAATCGGCTATTCCACGGTACAGAAATTCTCCGCAGATTTTCGGGATTATACCGGGTATACGCCTTCGCAGTTTAAGAAAACGTTCCGGTAATGTCAGCCGCAGGTGAGGGACGCTTTTCCCCGACGCCCTCTTTTTCATTTGCAGGGCATGTTTCCCCGACGCCCTCCTTTTCATTTGCAGGGCATGTTTCCCCGACGCTCCCCTTTCTATATTGCAGGACGTTTTTTCTTCGCCACTGTCTCTCCCTTACGCACTGCGATTTCACCGTCCTCATTTTTGCTTCGATACAGCTTCGCGGGAAAACGGGCGGCGTCTTTTTGCAGCAAAATGACAATCGTTGAACCGCCGAATTCAAAATATCCTTTCTCGTCACCGGCATACACCCGTTGTGCCTGCGCCGTCGTATTGTGATTGTTTATTTTCCCCACGAGCAGGGCGCCGATTTCCATCTGTACGACCGTGCCAAATGCTTCTGTCTCCATCACCTCATACTCTCTGCAATTCTGCACAAACACCGGAAACCTCCTCAACGCGACCGGCCTCACACAGTGCAGCCTGCCTGCTATTTTCCTGATGCTAAGACTCCTGCCGTCCGCGGCATAGCAATACCTGTGATAGTTTGCCGGCGTCAGGCGGAAAATGAGCGCTGCGCCGTCGCGAAACCGCTCGGCAAGTCGTTCATCCTGCAGCAAATCCTCGAGGGAAAACGCCGTATGTTTGATCGCATACATCTTGTTTTTCTTGATTTTGACATATTTCAAATATCCATCGCAGGGGCTGAGCAGATGATTCCTGGAAAAATCATGGACAATCTCCGCTCTTTTTCTGGTAAAAAAGGCATTAAACGACGTAAAACCCTCGTCGGGAATCACAATATCGCTCATATCAATATCATGTTTGCGGATATAATAGGGCACCAGCCACCTCGAGGCGCCGGAGGCCAGATAACGTCCCGCCAGTCGGGACACCTTCGGCTGCACCAGCCCCTTTAACAGCATCCTTCCCGGCACAGTCTGATACAAAAATAATAAGAATAACGAATCTTTCATCGCAACCTCCATCGCAAAACGCTGCATGTTCTGCTCACACTACGTCCCATCCCATAAAAAATATCATGACCAACGCCTCGAGAATCCCCAGCAAAATAATGCCAATCTTTCCCAGGAGTCCGGGCTTTTTGATCTCAATCGGCAGCAGATAGCCGATTCCCGTCAGAATGAGTAAAACGAGAAAACACCTGACACTCCGAAACAGCTTATGGTCATAGACCAGATAGACGGCGGGAAGCAGTATGGCAATCGTAGTCACCGGCACTCCCAGATAGCTCTTTCGCCTTTCCTTGGTCTTCCTCTGCCGCTCTTCCTCCAGCACGTTAAAATATGCCAGCCTTATCAGCGCACACAAGATAAACAACGCCGCGATCAGCCCGGCAGCCCTGTCTCTGCCGGAAATTATGTAGACAAAGACACCGGGCAAAACGCCAAAACTAATCAAATCACTCAGCGAATCAATTTGAATTCCAAACCGCTTCTCACTGTCCGTCCTCACTTTCGTCGCGGCCACCGCGCCGTCAAACATATCGCAGATTCCCGCCAGCATCAGACAAAATACCGCATCCCAATAATCCTCACCAATCACCATAAGGATGCCGCTGAATGCAAACAGCATGCCCAAATACGTCAGTATCACAGTATAATCATAATATCCTATCAGTTTTCTCTTCATTACCCTTTTCCTCATTTTGCGCTCTTATTGTATGTATCCAAATGCCAGGCTGTATGCCAAAATACACCACGGTTTCCCCAGGATAATAATCCAAATAAATTTCTTGCTGTCCATTTTAATCAACCCGGAAAGATAACATAAAAAATCATCGGGAAACAGCGGCAGCAGCGTGGCGACAAACAAAAACCATTCGTATGATCTGCTCGCTTCCATCTTTCTGCTCCATTTATCATACTGGTTCTGCGAGAACATGGCAAGTACAAGATCCATCCCGTATCGTTTCGCCAAAAAATATGCGATGATTGAGCCCAGGCTGATTCCGATATAGTTGCACCAAAATCCCGCCGCACTCCCAAACGCGACAGCGCCTGCCGCGCATCCCAGATAGCCCGGCAGGACCGGTATCACCACCTGCACTGCCTGGAAAACCGTCAGCGCCAGCGGCGCGGCCACGCCAAAGCTTTTCATATAATTTTGCAAAGATTCCACCGAATCAAGTTTCTGATCAAAAAACATTTTTGTCAATAGCAAAATTATGACAACAAATCCAACAACAACCCATATTTTCACTTTTTTACTCATGCAGACCTCCGTTACTATATTTGTTTTGTCCTGGCAGACTGCTTGACGCGCCTTGCCGCGACATTAATTCCTGCGGCTGATCTTTTGGTTTATCCACATTACGACGCGCGTATAAACACCGGCAAAACCGCTTTTTTCCACAAACCAATAGCTGAATTCTGCAAGCAAAACGCCGGCTGCCACATCATACCATACATGCTGTTTTGTCGTCAGCGTCGATAGATAAATACTGACGGCAATCCAAAACGATACCACCCGGTACCATTGGGGAATTTTTTCGTTCCCTCTCACTGCGATATAGCAAAAACAGCTTGTCAGACAGTGAATCGACGGGAAGAGATTGTCGGCCGCATCTACCTGATAAAGCAGCCGCATAAGCCCGTCCCACAGGGAATCCCCGACAATCAACGGCCTCGTGTTCGTCGTTGGAAACAGAAGGAAACATAAAAGGCACACCAGTTTTGCAAAAAAATCGGCGCTCATAAAGCGAAACGCTTTTTTGGCATCCCGTCTGCACCCGATCACATAGTTAATCATCCAAAACAGGTAACAGCCAAAATAAATGACTACGGTCCATGGCAGCAGAGGAATCCAGTCGTCAAAAGCATTGGATAGATTATGGTGCGGCCTGTCGGCGGTCAACAATCTGGTACCATAGTAAGCCAGCGTATTGCAGGCAAGCGTAAGGATGATTGGCACCCACATATTTCTAGGCATGATCGGGTTTTTCTTTGGCATCATTGTGTCTCCTTCTAAACTTATAAATCAAATATAAGGCATACTTCTTAAGCGGGCCTTTCATTCTTTCTTAATTTTTCATAATTATTTTATCAACAAACGGCAAAATACGCCAGATAAAATATTCCAAAATGAAATCAACTCTTGCGCAGATTCCCAAATTGTTGTAAAATTTAAATGTGAATTATTACTTAGCTAATCAAATGAATCGTAAAGGGGGCATGATTATCTATTTCATGGAACAGAGTCATCAAACAGGGCGGTTTTCGTGCATTTTTCCGCGAAACCCTGCGCGCATCTTTTGACATTTCTAATATTCTTGATCGGGTGTTTTGTAATCATGATCCACATATGCAGACAGTATCACATTCACTGTAGACAAGTCGTCCGACAATATATGGCTCTGATCAAAATTCTTACGGAAGTATCCAAAAAGATAACAGTTCTTAACAAGAGGAGGAATAAAAGGAAATGAGTATGTTTTTAAAAAACCTGAGCATCCGATACAAGATTTTGATTCCGGTAGCGGTCTTAGGCTGCCTGATGTTCGTATTGGGGGCTATGAGCATCCAGAGCGCACGCCAGATTATGTCATCCAGCGAAGAGATCTCCGGGGATTACGCAATCAAGATCGAGCAGTTAGGAGACGTCACCGGTTCCTATCAGACGCTTCGCCGTGTGGCATTTGCACATATCGTCGCACAGGGCGATACCGAGCTACAAAAAACGTTAGAAGAAGAGGCTGATTCCTTAAAAACAACGATCAGCGATCTGTGCAAAGAATACGAAGCGACACTCGATACACCTGACGAGGAGAACAGCTTCCAGCAATTTGAAACCGATTACGCCGCTTATCTGGAAATCTACGACGCGATTCTTACATACAGCGCCGACGGTGATATCGAAAAGGCATCCGGCCTTGCCAACGACGATCTGAAGGTTGCAGGTACTGCACTTACCGCAGAATTAAACGATATGCGCACCATGAACAAAACCAACATGGACAATGCCGTAACACACCAAAAACAGTTATATCAGACGATTATACGCACCATTATCATCGCAGTTGTGATCGCCGCTTTAGTACTGGTTTTTGTTGTCTGGGTATGCTGGACGTGGGTATGCAAACGTCTGATCAATATCAACAAACAGCTTCGCGGCCTAATCACCACAATCGAGGAGGGCAAGGGCGATCTGACAAGACGCGTGCAGTGTTTTTGTACCGATGAGATCGGCACACTGGCTTCCGGCATCAATATCTTTATCGAAACGCTCCAGGGCATCATGGGCCAGATCAATACCAGCTCCAACAAGCTTGGCTCCGTTGTCAATCTGGTATCCAACAAAGTGGCGACTGCCAACAATAACTCCACCGATATCTCCGCGGTTATGGAGGAGTTGTCCGCTTCCATGGAAGAGATTTCTTCTACGATTACAGACATCAAGGGCAGTATCAGCGTCGTGGACGAGAACGTGATCGAATTGTCCGACACCTCACAGGGCATGTACGATTATGCAGTCGGAATGCAGGAGCGCGCCGAGGGTCTTGAGCGAAACGCCGTGGAAAACAAACAGAACACCAGTGATATCGTCAATGGTATTATTGACAAGCTTCAGAAAGCCATCGAGGACAGCAAGAGCGTTGACCGCGTCAATGACTTGACCGATGAGATTTTAAGCATTTCCAACCAGACGAATCTGTTATCATTGAACGCATCCATTGAGGCGGCGAGAGCCGGTGAGGCGGGCCGCGGATTTGCCGTTGTGGCGGATGAGATCAGTCAGCTGGCCAATTCGAGCCGAGAGGCCGCCAACAACATTCAGACAATCAACAACATGGTGGTCGGCGCAGTGAATGAGCTGATTGAGAGCGCCGATTCGATCGTGAAGTATATCAATAAGAATATTCTTCCCGATTACGAAGCATTCGTAAACGCCGGCAGACAATACAACGACGACGCCGTACATGTCAATGAAATCGTCAACCGTTTTAACGATATGTCCGCTAATCTGAAACAGCTGATGAGCAATATTACCAATTCTATTGACGGCATTAGTCTCTCTGTGGACGAGAGCACCAAAGGTGCTTCCAACGTAGCCATGAACACATCAGACCTGGTAAAAGATATTGATGAGATCTCAGCAGCGATGGATGACAACAGACAGATTGCCGGCGGTTTAACCAGCGAGGCAGATCGATTTATCAATCTATAAATCCAGAACATATCTGACGGTTACATCCATCCGTCAGAAAGCGTTCCAGACAGAGAGGGCGGAACTGAAATTTTCAGACCCGCCCTCTTTGTCACGCTTCTTAACACATCATATTTACCGCTCCTATTTTGGCTTATTTCATAACCGTTCCGCTTGACTTCAATGTTATGGAATGGTCAGAATCAGCCTATCTGCCCGCACATGGGTTTTGTATCAACATTCACCGTCCAGTCTCGCCTCGAATTCAACCTCCGGCACAGGTCTTGCATAGCGGTAGCCCTGCGCCACATACGCGCCGATCTCCTGCATCAGCTCCACATCGTGATCGGTCTCCACACCCTCGCACACGATCTGCGCCTCCAGATCTCTCGCCAGATTCACAATCCCTTTCATGATTTTCACCTGTCTGCTCCTATCTTGCCGATTCAAAAGGAACGAACGGTCAAGCTTGATGACGGATGCCGGTATCTGTTCAAAAATACCAAGCGAGGAATACCCCGAACCGAAATCGTCAATGGAGAGATGCACGTCCTTGCCGCGCAGCACTTCGATCGTCTGCTTTACGATCTGCTGTTGCAGCTCTTCCACCACGATCGTTTCCGTGATCTCCACTTCAATCAGCTCCTTGGGCACCTGATATTGTTCCAAAACCGCCTCAAACCGTTCCGGGAAATCGGGCTTGATAAAATGCATCCTGGAAAAATTGCAGGAAACCGTGACAACCGGCTTTCCTTCCCGTATCCTCCTTTGGAGCATACGACAGACACAATGTAGAACAAAAAAATCGATCTCCGTCACTCTTCCGGTCTGTTCGTAATACGGTATGAAAAATCCCGGCGAACGCACCGCGCCGTCTGCCGTAGGGTCTAAAAAGCGCACCAGCGCTTCCGCACCGATAATCTTCTCACTGCGGATATCTACTTTAGCCTGGTAATAAGTCACGAAGTTCTCTTCGATAGCGACGGACTCCAGCAACTTCTCCCGCTCATGGCGCTGCTTTAAGGTCTGTTCCAATGTCTCGTCATACAGCATGATATCACTTAAACGGCTGTCTTTCATATACTCCATCGCCTGTGTTGCATAGTTGACCGCCACACGCATGTCGCTGCTGCTTGGCGGAATCAGATAGACGCCCATCTGAAGCGCCATATGATTATCGGTGTCCCGATAAATATGCTGCTCGGTCTCCCGCTCGATGGTCCGCAACCGCTCCATAAGCATCTCTTCTGACGGACAACACAAAAGGAGCACAAAACGGTCTCCCTGATTTCTCGCACAGATTTCGCATTTTTCATCTATGTAGTCTTTGAGTTTGCCGGCGACTGTCTCTAAAAGCCTCTGCCCCGCATTCCAGCCATAGATGATATTATAACGGCGAAACTGCGATATATTCAGGCATACAACCGCATACTGCTTCTCTCTGCGCTCCGGCAGTAAATTCGCTTCCCCCTGATAGATCAGATAATTGAGATTCCAGATATCCATGCCGGTATCTTTGTACATCAGTTTCTGAATCTTTCTGCTCCCTCTGATTAGGTGATATGCCACCGACACGACAATCACCATCAAAACGATCAACATAATGATAATCCCGATGCTGTGTCTGCGCAAAAAGCGTTCCAAACTCATCTTTGAGTATACATTGCTTTTTAACATATATTCGCTGACGGTTCTGGCATCCACAATTTCGATCGTCTTACTCAAAATGCCCGCCAATTGCACGCTGTCGTTTTTGACGGCAATCGAAACGCTGTGCTCCCCGCTTAAAACGCTTTTGATCTCGATGTTACTGTAAGAGAGCTCCGTTCCCATCAGGTATTCGGAAAGATAACCGTCGCACAGTACTGCGTCTGCCGTTCCCCTGGCCACAGCGTCCAAACAATCCTGCTGCGTGTCATAGATCGCAAGCTCTACGGCCTGTAAATCAAAGGCAGCCGCCGCCTCCTTGGACAGGTAGGAGACGGTCGCTAAAACCTTGACTTCGCCGAGCGTCTTTTCGTCTCTCATGGCAACGACCAGAGGAATCTGTGCATACTCCTTGATCATTTGAAACCCGTATCCGTTCAATTCTTCCTTGGTATCGGTACAGTAAGAGAGCAGGTCAACCTCCCCGCTGTCCAATGCCCTTCTCGCCTCCTGCGGGTCTTCAAATTTTTTATATTGAAGCTTCAATCCGGCATAACCCAGCTCGGTATCGAGCAATTCTCTGGCAATTCCCCTGCAATCGCCGTCCTCCTCATAAGCAAACGGGTAGTATCCGTCAATATAACCCACGGTAATCTCACTCCGGTCCGCGATATATGCCTTTTCCTCCGTGGTAAAGACCACTGTCTTGTCCAGCCTGCTGTGGTAAAAACGGTTCATCAGCTCCGCTTCCAGCTCCGGACGGCTGATCTTTACATCTGCAACGGCCTGATTGAGTTCCCGCAGCACATCATCATTTCCCCGATAAGTGATATAATAAAAAGGCATCGGCGCAAAGCGCCCCAGCAGACGATGCCCTTCTCTGACCTCCGTGAATGTGTGGACATAGGCATCGATCTCGCCATCCTCCAACGCCTGCATCAGTTCCCCGGTATCCTCGTATTCGTGAAGCCTAAATTCCTCCACGCCGTTGTCTTTCATATATTGCAAAAATTCGTCCTTGCGCACATAGCTTTTGACAATACCAAAATCAATCTGTCTCATGGCCTCAAAATCTTCATAGGCCAAGGCACTGTCTCCCCTGGCGGCAATCGCCCCAAACGTATAGCCGCTTGGCAGCGAAGCATACTGATAAATCTTTGCCCGCTCGTCGGAATACTGTGCCGACCCCACCAAGTCTACCTTGCGCTCCGCCAGAAGCTTCAGCGCCATATCCCAGCTCTCACACTCCACGTACTCTATGTTCCAGTTCACATATTCGCATAAAGCATCCAGATACCGGACATCCATGCCGTCGTAATCTGCCCCGCTCTCTTTGATATGGTAACCGTCCATGGGAAAAAACGCTACTTTTACACTGCGTTTGCCAGACGCCCAAATAGGCTGCGACAGCAGCATGCCGACCATGCCAAGCAGCAACATCGCAGGAAACAACATGGTTCTGTATTTTCGTTCCGCGCTCAATAGATTTTTGATAATTTCTCCCCCCTGCCTTAGCTTTTTCTTTTATTGTATCACTACAGGGATAATTTTCAAGGACTACTTCAATTCAGACTTTGGCTATACGGCGTTACCGGCTTTTTATACATTTGTTTTTCATGCATTGACAGTTTCAATCTCATCTATTATAATATTAATGAACAAATATTCAGTCATAGCGCAAGGAGAAAATATCGTGCCAAAATCAAGAGAACGCTGCCAGGAAATTCGCGAGCAAACCCGCTCGAAAATACTGCATGAATCCATACTCTATTTTGCTAAAAACGGTTTTGCAGGCACAAAAATCAGTGATTTAGCCAAACAGATCGGCATTGGGCAGGGCACGCTCTATCTTTATTTTAAATCGAAAGAAGACTTGTTCCGGGAAATCTCCGCTTTCACGAATGACCGTAAAGACATAAAAGATTTGAAAATGCTTACACATTTACCGCTGTCGGCCAAAAAGAAAATACAAAAGCTTTCGGTCAAACTTGTAGATCAATTAAGGCAGGATTATGTTTTTGCGGCTAAGGTGGCATTAAATACCCAAATTATGCTGGAACAGAACAACACGTTTGCTTCCGCAGAAACAACCTATCAATCGGAGTTATATCAATTGACGGAAAGGATGATTCAGCAGGGACAAAAAGAGGGAAGTGTCATCGAGGGACTTCCTGTCAAATTAGCAGATTATTATTGGGGCGTCGTCTATCTCTATGCTCTCAAAAGGCTATATACGACAAAATACGAAATAATTTCAGATACAGATTTAGCACGCATTTTATTGAAAGACGAAGCGCTGCAATAAAAGCCGAATCGTCATTTCAAATAAAGCGGTCGGCGCATGCCGCTTACGCGGCGGAAGGAGGAAACGTAACTATGAAGCGAATCGCAATCGTAACGGGCGCTTCCGGTGGTATCGGACAGGCATTTGTGAGAGAGCTGCAAAAAGAAACACTCGATGAAATATGGGTGGTCGGACGAAACCAGCAGCGCCTTCTCTCGTTGCAGCATGAATTCGGCGAACGAATCACACCGGTCTGTAAAGATCTGACAAAAGACGACGATCTGTTATCCTTTTCTGACTTGTTGAAGAAGCAAAGACCTTCTGTCCTATGGCTCATCAACAACGCCGGAACTGCTCGAATGGCTCCCTCGATCGAGTTCTCTTTTTCTGAAATAGGACAAACCATAGACTTAAACTGCAAAGCTCCCGCCGCTCTTATCAATCTCTGTATCCCGTTTATGGAAAAAGGAGCCAAAATTCTCAACATTTCTTCCGCCTCCTCGTTTCAGCCTGTGCCCTATCTCAATTTATATGCCGCCACCAAAGCCTTTGCACGCAGCTATTCACGCGCGCTCCATATGGAGTTAAAGCCTCGCGGCATCACGGTGACAGCAGTCTGCCCGGGCTGGGTAGATACCGACATGCTCTCCACGGAAATGAACGGACAAAAGATACATTTTCCAGGGATAACGACGCCGCAAAAAGTTGTGAAAAAAGCGCTCAGCGATGTAAAAAAAGGCAAAGATATGTCCATCTGTACGTTCTATGTCAAGTGCCAGCATTGGAACGTAAAGCTGTTACCCCAAAAATGGACGATGAAAATCTGGCTGCATGGGATAAAAAAATATCTTTAGAATCGCTCAAGGCCAGTGAATCCAATTGTTTTTCTTCTTTTATGATTTCATTTTTTCGCCTATGAAAAAGCCCCTGTAAATGACATGCTCACATCATTTACAAGGGCTTTTCGTTTGCTTGTGTTAAACTAATTTCTATGGCTCTCTCGCATCAAGACTTTGCCTGCGCGCTGTTTGGCCCTATCCGGGAAACAATTTATTTGACTACCTGTCTGTCGTTCAACCCTGCTTTTTTGAACATCTTCTTATAGTTTTTCAACTGCTCGGGCTGTACCTTCACTTTCAGGCTGGATTTCGCACCCTTAAATGCCTCATTTCCCACTGAGCGAAGTTTCATCGACTGAACCGTTACCTTGCCGAGTTTCTTGCAGCCGGAGAAAGCGCTCTTTCCAATCGTTGTCAGTCTCGACTTCGACGTCTTACCGATGGTTACTGCCGTAATCTTATTGCAGTCGGAGAAAGCGCTTGCCCCGATCGTCTTTACACTGTCCGGCAGCGTAAGTGTTTTCTTTAAGGCGGTACATCCCTGGAATGAGTTGGCTCCGATTGTGGTTACATTCTTGCCGAAAATAACTTTCGACAGCTTGGAACAGCCGGAAAACGCATTTGCTCCGATCGTCTTTACATTTGCTCCAATCGTCAGGCTCGTCATCTTCTTGTTGTTCTGCATTGCCTTCGCCCCGATGGAAGTCACATTATACTTCACACCGTCCGCACCTGTGACGGTATGAATCGTTACCTTTTTTGCCGTGGACTTTGAGCTTTTCAGCTCCACTTCTTTGCCGACTTTTGTTACTTTATAAGTGACTTTGTTGACTGTGAACGTCTTGCCCTTTGCAAACGGCGTCTGTTCCGGCGCCTGGCTCCCACCGTTTTCGGAATTTCCGCCACTTCCTGAATTGCCTCCGTTTTCGGAGCTTCCGCTGATCTCAGAATTACCGCTGCCTCCCGGATTTTCGCTGTTTTCTGTATTTCCGCCATTTCCTGAATTGCCTCCGTTTTCGGAGCTTCCGCTGATCTCAGAATTACCGCTGCCTCCCGGATTTTCACTGCTTCCTGTATTGTCGCTGCCTCCTGGATTTTCGCTGCCTCCCGGATTTTCGCTGTTTTCTGTATTTTCGCTGCCTCCCGGATTTCCACTGTTCTCAGAATTATCGCCGCTTCCCGAGTTTTCGCTGTTTTCTGTATTATCATCGGGATTGGCGGGAGGGGTGTAGTTATAATGTATATTGGCTTTTGCCACTGCCGACGGCGTATCTCCCAGTTTCCTTATACTGTTCCACTGTGCTTCGCTACCGGTAAAATATATATCCCTCAGGGCGCAGGATGCGAACGCGGCTATCCCTATCGAGGTAACGCTGTCAGGTATGATGACAGTCGAAAAACCACTGCAGGATGCGAACGCCGAACCTCCTATGCTTCCCGCCCCCTGCGGAATCTCCACGCCGGCAAGCATCAAACAATTCTGAAACATCCCCTCACTGATGCGGTCTATATTTTTGGGCAATGTCACGCGCATCAGATAATAACATTGCGTAAACATATTATCACCCATTTTTACTTGCTTGCTGCCGGGAGCAAACGTCACACTCGTCAACGCCGTTCATTGAAAAAACGCGGCGGCGCCCACTTCCCCGATACTGGCAGGCAACGCTATGGCGTTGAGGCTTGTGCAGGCGTAAAAAGCATTCTGGCTGATTGTTTCCACTCCTTCGGAGATAATCACCGAACTAAGACTTTGACATTGGCGAAACGCGCTGTCGTCGATCTTCTTCACACTGGAAGGAACGGTTACGGTAATTATGGAAGAACCCCGAAACGCGCTGTTTCCAATTGTCGTCACACTGGAGGGAATCTCTGCACTGAGAACCCCGCAATTCCAAAAAGCGCAGGAACCGATACCGGTTACGCCATTCTCAATCACTACCTTGCGGATTTGACCGCCTATATCGCTCCACGGCTGTTCTTCCATACTGCTGAAGTCCGGCATAGCTCCTTGGCCGGAAATGGTAAGCGTACCCACTTTCGTCAGATTCCAGGCGAGCCCGCCGTCTAGTGTTCCCGACGCTACGGATACGTTAGCCTCCGGATCGTCCGGCGAAACATAGCCTGCCGGATAGCGTGTGATATAATGGCTGGTGTCTCTCATCACCAATTCCTTGGATATGGTCCGCCCCCAATGAATCCTACCCTTGTGGTCTCCGGTATTGATGTTTCCTTCGGCCACAACCACACCTACCTCACTCACCTCGAGCACAATCACCGTATGGGTATCGTTATTAACCCGCAGTATGTCGCCGACTTTTATGTCCTCATATGTAAAACCGCCCTCCGCATACATTCTGGCCGGCAGACTGCCAAATGCCGTATCGCTGAGTATAAAGGCGAAAGCCACACAGCCAACGGCAACGATATTCTTGCCGTCGAGAGGTCCGCCCTGCCAGCGATAATATCCCGCTGAATCCGAATACGGCTCATCATCGGTCCAGACCGTTCCCTCTTTATACGCATCCTGATCTTTCAGTGCGATCATGGCTGCATAGACTTCTGACGGGGTAGGAACCGTACTATCCCGGGTGACCAGTTCGGCTGTGGATTCTTTTGTAAGTACATCCACCTGCATCGAAGGGTCTTCCTGCCATGCATTGGTCACAGACGCGGAACAGATGCACAGGCAAAGCGCTAAAGCAATTGAAAGTATTGTTTTTTTCAATTTTCTTACCTCCTGATTTTGGTTTTGGGAGAACTTCTGGTTGGCAATCTTCCCTTTATAATTAATATATGGTTATTGGTATGCTTTGTCAATATGTATCGCGTGTACTCAGGCATTACGTCGTAACTATTCAGCCTTCGGCTTCATAGTTACGGAATTATCTGTTTCCCGACAGAGAAATTCCCAAAAACACGCTCCATAGGCAGCTTGATTGCATGGTAGATCTTGTCGATGAAGAAGACTTTCTCATCGTTGAAGGCACAAAAAAAGGGATATGGAACGCCAGAGAACTGACGCCTCCCCTTTTCTTTCATTGATTTTATTATTTTACAGGCATATAAGCCTCAAGGTATTCCAGTATCTTTCGCATATATTCCACATATACCTTATTGTCATTTTGCAAGCCGTGTCCCGAATGTTCACACAAATAGTAATCATGGGGGATATTGTTGTCTTCAAGAGCCTTTAGGAGCCGTTGCGAGCCTTCATATGGTTGAAATTTATCGTACTTTCCATATGCCATAAGGGTAGGGACGGTTTTTTCGTTTACCCAAAGCAAAGCGGAAATATCTTTCATTTCTTCATCGTAGGAAGGAGTGCCAAACTCTGATTTAATCTCTTTGCCCGCCATTGTGCCGAATAATTCCCTTGCAGCATCGGCGCTTTTGTCAAGACCATAGCTTTTCCAGTCTTCGGGATAGAAAGAGGACGGTCCGACTGCTTCAAAAACCATCTTTACGGGAACAGGCGAGCTTTCCGCATCCCGATAGGCATAGAGCAAAGCAAGACAGCCGCCTGCCGAACCGCCAGAAATTGCCATTTCGTCAATATGGTAACCGCGCTTTTCCGCTTCTTCCACCACATATGGCATACTTTCTTTGATTTCCATTGACTGGGAATACACGCTTGCATCAGGGTGTGTTTCGCTAAACAATGTGTAGTTGATGCCCGCTGTTACATACCCCTTGGAACAGAGCCATTGGAGCATCTGCGAGTCATCGGCTTTATCTCCGCCTGTAAAGCCGCCTGCGTGGAGATAGACAATCAAACTATAACTATCCTTGGAAGCATCAGCAGGAACGTAAAGGTCAAATTTGTTGGCTTCACCATTGCCATAGGAAAGGTCCATATAAGCTGTACCAACGGAATCATTCCAGTCAACCGAAAACTCGCCGCCATAAGGATTGTAGGTCACCTTAAATATTGCAGAGCCTACAAAAGTAACAATAAATGCAAGAACATAGATAAATCCCCACATAACTCTGCCTTTCTTTTTTATTTTCTTTTCTTTGCTCATAGAAATCTCCATTCCGAAGCGATTTATCGCGCAGGAACGCAAGCCGAATGTCAGATTCGGCAATGCGATTTAAATTTGTGACGCTTCGGCACAAATTTGTCTGTGAAAAATCAGCGATCAAGATGATTTTTCACAGTAAGTTACCTCCAAACATAGTGCCGCCAAGCATGAAGTTCATAACTGCCCTTACAGCAAGCCGCCCTAAAACCGCTGCTGTGACAATGATAATGCATAAAATAAGAATACGTTTTTGTGTAAGCGTCATATTATCTTTCCTTTCTGCACACTTGATTTTTTCCATACCGTGTGCTATTATTCTGTAAAACATTTGTATTGTCGATATAATTGTATCAGCGATTTTTGAAATGTCAATAAGAGGAGAAAATATGAAACAAAACAAGAAAATTGTATCACCGATGAGCAATGAAGGAAGAAATATTTATGTGATAGAGCATATAATAAAATCTCTCCTTACACTATTGGAAAGTAAGGCAATTGCGGATATTTCCATCAGCGAATTATGTGACAATGCAGGCATTGGACGGGCTTCTTTTTACCGTAATTTCAACAGTAAGGAAGATATTTTGAGGGCGCATATCAATAAATTATTTGACGGTTGGAGAAGCGATTGGGAGAAGAATAACAGGATTCCACTCAGTTCGGGCATTGGCATGGTATTCGAGCATTTTGAACAGAATAGGGAATTTTATCATCTCTTGAATGAACGTCATCTTATTTATTTGCTGAAAGATGTTATCTTGGATATTATGGAATTAAAGCCAGATTTGCCGAAAGCCGAGGCTTATGCAAAGGCGTTTGTCGCCTACACTCTGTATGGATGGGTAGAGATGTGGTTTCAGAGGGGAATGCAGGAATCGGCAGAAGAAATGAGACAGTTATTCCAAAGTCAGGGACTATAATAAGCAGATAAAACGTAAGCGCCAAATATTCCTGTGGATTTACAAATCCCCTATCGGTTCCTATAATTGTAGCTGTTAGATACTTAGACT
>CANONN010000046.1 GCA_947567625.1 uncultured Roseburia sp.
CTGTATATCCATTTTCAATCAGATTCTTTTTGATGTCAATCATTTTGAAATCTGGCGTGATTCCATTTAGATGTTTTGCAATTGCCGACCTTACCTCCGTGCCATCCACACTAGCGCCGTCTTTCAAACTTTCCAGTGCATAAACAGCCACGGTTGCTGCAATATCATGCCTTAACTTACGATAATTTACAGAATCTGCACCATTCTGATTATCTGAGGTATGCGGAATTCGCACATATCTGTCTCCAACTTTTACAGCTGTCGAATGGGCAAATGCATCCGTTATTGTATGTAACCCACAGCCATATAAAAAATGCTTTCTGTTTCTTGCCGTATTGGCATATCCATATTGTGAAAGGACCGTTGTGTAATTTAATGAACTGATATCCTCATATAGCATATCATAAGTCCTTTGTTCTAGCCCATAAGTAGCATAATGGTCATATGCCTCAACCTTACCAGCAGCCAAAGCCGCATCTGTAATCAGTTCACAAACCGTAATATAGTTTACTAAGGCTCCCTTTTTCCTCCTCCATTTTCCATGCCAGCGCGGGTTATCTTCAGCGCTTTGCCATAACGAGAAATGATCTGGAAAAGCACATCCGATCTTAATTAACTGGATATCATCCACTGTAAATCCCGAAACGCTGCTGCCAATCATATCCTGGTGTACACTCCCAGCCCATCTTCCCTCCACATATGTCTCATCCATATTAATTTCTTCAAAGGTATCCGGCTCGTTCGTATTATTCGGAATATACTCCCCCTCTATGATTGCATCCTGAAAATTCGCCGCAAATGAGTCGTAAATTCCCAATGCGTAATTAGCATCCAGCAAACCACATTCGCCAGTGCCCTCAATCTCTTTGGCACTTTGAATGAGAAGCTGACGGATAAATTCATTTGACTTTGACAGATCTTTTTCCCACAATAGCGAAGCCACGCCAACTACATGCGGAACCGCTACGCTGGTTCCATGCGTCACTACATTTCCATCAAAAAAGCTGGCCACGCGGATTTTTTCTCCCGGTGCTGCAATGTCAACTTCTTCTCCACTGTTACTAAAATCACTGAGTTTGGCATCTGGACTTGTGGACGCTACCGCCATAACTTCCGAAAATGCAGCCGGATATTCCACCGTGTCCTGACCGTCGTTACCCGCTGCTCCAACCAATAAAATTCCCGCCGCATAAGCATCTTGTATTGCCTTTTCCAGTACCTGGGAATAGGTCAGCGTGCCAAAACTCATATTGATGATATCCATATCATTCTCGATACACCAATAGATACCGCGAACCACCCTGCTAAGCGTCGCACAATTCTTTTCATCCATGATCTTAACAGAATACAATGCAACGTTCGGATTGACACCATAAATCCCGGTTTCGCCATTACCTGCAATAATACCGGCAATCCCGGTTCCATGTCCGGTCATGTCCTGAAAAATCGGAGATATTTCCTCCTGATCAACAAAATTGACATATCCCGCTACATTCACCCCAGAAACAACATCGACGCCAGAATCCAATAGTGCAACTTTAACGGTTTCTTCCTCAACATTGCCAGTTTCCTCAACATGGTTAGTTTCCATAGCATCTACCACATTGATTGCCTCAAGATTCCACTCATACTTCTCTTCCGCAGTGTCTGTCTCTTTTATAACTTCCACGTGTTCTTGCGTATCAAATTTTTCCTGCTTTGCCTGTTTCTTTTTGCTTTTTTCCGCAGAGCTTCCAAATAATAAAATGTCCTCTTCAACAAGCAAAATATTTTGATCCGCCTCTAAGGTATCGGCCTCACCCGCAGTTAATGCTACAACAGCAATTTGATTATCTTTTAATACAGCAGAATCCATGGCATCTTCATTTACATCATATAAATACTCTTCCTATACCGTCTCAAATCCGATCTCATTTGCGGCCATAACAACATACTCCTGCTCTTGGCCAGATATATCGTCCTCTGCCGGCACTTCTAAACTACCTGCCTGCTGCGCATCTCCATGGCTTTCAGTGATTTCATCCTCCTCCAAACCGGATAAATCGACAGACATGTTTTCTTCTATCGGTCCAGCCAGATGTTTGACGGTTGTCTCTTCCGCACGTAAAAATGCTGCCGGTTCAGCAATGAGTGATGCTAACATAATCGCTGACAATATACCGGCTGTTACACTTCTTTTGTTTTTCATAAGCTCTAAACTCCTTTCAAAAAAATGATATATTCAGTTACTCTCATTCTAACTGTTCTTTCATAACTTAACAATACAAACTGCGCGAATTGCCGTTTAAACTGCGCGAATTGGTAACAGTATATACTAATCAGCGCAGCAAGCGCACAGACTTGTATGAACTGTTACGAGAATTATCGTCAGCTTAGAGTTGCCATTTTCACGCCAAAATCCTCTCCAGTTCATCTTATATTTATTATATCTCCTATTATATAGACGGACTATGCCATAGCCAAAATTAGGCATAAAGATATCCAAAATTTGTATATTTATTAGATATTCTCTTTCGCTCCAAAAAATCTTCATATAACCAAAAAGCTGCTTCACCCATCGTTGAAAATGAGTAAAGCAGCTTAGCGGCTTACCTTATCGTTTACTTAATCTTTATCTTTATCGTAGCTTTTTTCTTAGAACCGTCTGTCGCTGTGGCCGTAACTTTGACTGTCTTGCCTTTTCCGGCATTTTTCGCCGTCACCACGCCTTTCGAGTTGACGGTCGCATACTTCTTGTTGCTGGTCTTCCACTTCAGTTTCTTGCTGGCGCCTTTCCCCTCTATGGTGACAGTGGCGTTAATTTTTAACTTGCCGCCCGCTTTTACCGTCTTCGTCTTAGCCGTCAGCTTAATCTTTGTCACCTTAGACGGTTTAATCTGAAGTCTGTGCGTCGCTTTGACACCGGAGCCATCATTGGCAGTCGCCGTGATAACCACCGTTTTACCGGCCCCGGCCTTTTTAGCTGTCACAACACCTTTAGAGTCTACCGTCGCATACTTCTTGTTGCTGGACGTCCATGTAACGCTCTTGTCGGTGGCATTTGCCGGCAACACTTGCACCTTGAGCGCAAGCTTCACTCCCACGGTAACTTTTGTCGTCTTTGTCATATTGCGAATAGACTGAACCGGAACTTTCTCAGCCGGATTAGGACTGCCTGTTGTCCCTCCGGCATCTGGATTCTCCGATGGTGTGGAAGTAATCGGATTCTGTGTCGATGGTATCTGACTATCCGGTATCTCTGTGTCCGGCTTCTCACTGTCCGGTATTTGCGTGTCCGGCGCCTGACTATCCGGCGTCTCTGTGTCTGGCTTCTGCGTGTCCGGCGCCTGGCTATCCGGCGTCTCTGTGTCTGGCTTCTGCGTGTCCGGCGCCTGGCTATCCGGCGTCTCTGTGTCTGGTTTCTGCGTGTCCGGCGCCTGGCTATCCGGCGTCTCTGTGTCTGGCTTCTGTGTGTCTGGCTTCTGTGTGTCCGGCGTCTCTGTGTCTGGTTTCTGTGTGTCCGGCGTCTCTGTGTCTGGTTTCTGCGTATCCGGTGTCTCACTGTCCGGCGTCTCGTTCTTTAACGTAACCATAAAACCATCCATCACAGATGAAGCTGTATGCGTGCCGTCTGTCACAGTCAATTTGCAGGACAGGGCAACCTCCCCCCCCGTCACGGCGAATGATGCGTCAAGTCCCTCGAAATCCATGACAATCGGATTCCAGCCGAAATTTAACGTCATATCTTTCGTACAGGAAGCAACACTCCTGTTTTCCGTATCAAAATACTCTGCTGTCACGGTAACATTCTTGGGTGAAAGTGTGCTTGATACTACAGCGCCGTAAACTGCGCCTGTCAGTTTGTTCGCGGAATCACAGGCAATATCCGCCACAAAATCACCCATGATCATATAATTCTCTGTGTCGTCCGCCAAAAATGAGCCCACTGCCTGACCGTCAACCACTTCGACGGTCTCACCGTCGATGGCAACTGTCTCACTGCCCGGCACTTCTACGATAATCGCGTTGTCCTGGCCGGTGGTGACTGTTACATTAGCGCCATCCACTTCTACGGTGCGCTCCACACCGTCCGCGTTCATGACGGTGAGCGTCGCTTTTTCCTGTTCCGTGGACAACGATTCCAGCCCAAGCGCGATGGTTCCGCTCTCCACATCCGCAGCAACAACTTTGAGAACAGCTTCTTCATCCGAAGTCATGACTTTCGCATAACTGTTCTGTGTGGCCATATAAAAGGTTACCGTTTCCTCCGAATTTCCTGTCTCGTCGGTTCCTGCTTCGCGCGCCGCAGTCTCCGCTCCGCTGGTCTCCGAAGAATCTTCGCCTGCGTCAGAGCTTACCGCTGTGATCTGATAATTCCCCTCCGGGACAACAAAACTCTTGATACCGGAAAATGTGTCCGTCTCATCCCCGTTAAACGGAAGCTGCTCATATGCGCCCCCTATTTCTTCGAGAACCATGCCGTCGGAATTCATGATATTTCCGCTCTCCTTGTCAATCGAAAGGTAAACGGAAGAATCTACTTCATTATTATATAGCGTAACGCCCGACATAGCCTCGGCAAAAGCGCTGTAATTTGCAAAAGAAGCCTGCGTATAAGCGCCATAGCGGATACCGCTGAAATCCTTATTTACGATCAGGCTCTGCAATGCCCTTGGATAGTTGGGGTCATAGACCTGCATCATAAAGTCGCCGTTAGCTGTCTGCTCCACAGAAAGCGGAATCACCGCATGGCCGGCATTGCTGGATGTAATCAGCATAATGATCGGTTCTGCCATAACGTCTACCCGCAGTCCGCCTGAACGCTCAAATTCCTCCACTCGTTGAATCAATTTCATGTATTTGCCGATATTTGTGGCATATGCGCCCGAGCTGCCCGCAATGCAGGCTTTGTACTGTGCAATCTGGCATGCCTCAATCAGTTTTGTCAGCGCCGCATCCGGGCGCCCCGGGGCTGCGATCGCATAGAGATTTTCGGCTGACGCCTCATAGTCCGCAAGCCGGTATTCTTCGGGATTTTCATAGAATCCCAGCGTAGACGCCGCCATGCCGTAGCAGGAACCCTGCCACCTCTCATTGATCGCGTAGTAATAGGTTCCTGTTGCGATGGATTCGAGTACATCCACATAGCGCTGCCTTGGAACCCGATAGTCATACGCATATCCGAATGAACCCCTGCTGTTGCTAAACGAGTAGTGATCTTCATTTTCGGTATAGAAACGGTCCAGTCCGACTACCGGAATCCCGTTCCACATGCCGCCGATATTCTCCCAGCCTGTCACCGCTTTGCGGTAATAGAGGTTCAACGACGCACTGCAACCGGCAAAACTATCCGCACTCCATACGGCGGGCGCTTCACCGTAAAAATATACCTTTTCCAGGATGCTGCTGTCTGCAAATGACTGCGCCCCAATCTGCCGAACGGCTGCGGGAATATTGATTGTGCGAAGATTCACACAGCCTGCAAAAGCCCGCGCCCCGATGGCACTGACACTCTCCGGTATAAAAAAGCCGGACAAGCCCGTACAGCCCGCAAATAATTCGTCTTCGATAGTTGCCAGGCGCGCGCCAAGAAATGCGTTTGGTATTTTGGTACAGCCTTGAAACGCTCCGGCTCCGATGGACGCCACATGCTCTAAGACCAGATCATTTTTGATCGCGCTATTGTTCTGGAATGCTCCGGCTCCGATGGTCTCCACTGTCTTAATATTGATAAAGAGCAGCTTGCCGCAATCTGCAAACGAGTAATCGCCGATCCTGGTCAAATCCACATCCGTCTTCAACCGTGCCAGACTGGCGGCGCCCTGAAAGGCATAATTGCCCACACCGCTGACTCCGTCCGCATCGACGGTCTGAATGGACGACACAAAGTCGCTCCACGGCCTGGGATTCGTCTCGTCAAAGTCGGGTATCTCCCCGATGCCGGTAATCGTCATCGAGCGGTCTGAATGTTGATACTTCCAGGAAAGATCGCCAAAGCTTCCCTCTTCCGTCAGGGTATTCTCCGGATCCCACTCCTGGAACGGGTTGGGATTAACACTGGCATGCGTCCAAATATCCGCCTGTTCGTCCCATCCGGTTGAAACTGCCGTGCGGTACATCAAAAGCTGAATCGTATTTGTCTCGTCATAGCCATTGGCCCAAAAACTATTGCCATACACCAAAGGAGCATTGCCTGCAAAATAAACGGATCGCAGGCTATCATTGTTCGTGATTGCAACAGATCCCACTTCCGTCAGCGCGGCAGGCAGATACAGCGCCTCCAGATAAGTGTGCTCTTGAAGCGCATGCCCCATAATATACTGGACGGTATTAAGGACATAGTATGCCTTATCTGTCTTACCTCCCGCATAATAACACAGTTTCGTATAATCTTTATTATATACGACATTGTCCACATCCGCCCAGTAGGGATTTTCCTCCGCGATTGTGATAACCGCTAGCGCTTCATCCCAGGCAAAAGCTTCACCTGTGAAATTTTGCAGTCCCTTTCCGATCGTCACTTTCACAAGGGATTTGCAGAACGAAAACGCGTTTTTTTGCAAGGTGACAACACTGTCAGGTATGGAAAGCTCCTCCAATGCCGTCATAGTAAACGCACTTTCCATGATGGTCGTGACGCTGTCGGAAAGCGAAAGCTCTCTCAATGCCTCACAGTAATAAAATGCCTGTTTCCCTATACTCGTCACTCCGCGCGGTATCGCCATTGTCTCTAATTTATTACATTTATAGAAAGCCATCTCACCAATGGTGCGCAGGCCTTCCGGCAGCGTTATGGAAATCAGTTTGTTGGCATTGGAAAATGCTTTAGACCCAATCTTTTCTGTCCCGGCAGCGATATCCAGTACCGTGTTCCCGGAAGCCAGCGCATAGGCGAGCGCCGCGCAGGGCGTCCCATCCTCGCGCAGTTCGTACAGTGTGCCTGTCATAACCCGATAACGCGGATTTGCCGCATCAACCTCGATCGTCAGCAGTTTTTGCATATTGCAGAAAGCGCCTTCCCCTATCGACGTCAGCGTGGACGGTATTGTAAGGCTTGTTAATCCCACATTGGAGAAAGCATCAATGCCTACACTCGTGAGAGTGGAGGGGAATTTGACGTCAGTCAGTTTGGCGCAGGACAAAAAGGCTCCATCCCCTATCGACTCCAATCCTTCATTTAACTCTAACGTCACCAAGCCGCTGCAACTCTGAAAAGCATCTTTGCCGATTGTTTTTAATCCGGCCGGGCAATGTAATTCCTGCAGCAGATATTTGAGCGAAAGTGCCGATTCACCAATGCTTTCAATACTGTCGGCAAGCGTAACGCACCTTAAACTGCTACAGCCCAGAAAATTGTAGTCTCCGATTGAAGTAATTCCGTCTTCGACCACCAACGTAGTAATATTATTCCTGTAAGATATCCATGGAGCCCGGTTATAAACATCCGAGCTGCTGGTATAAGAAATCATCGGCCCACTTCCCGTCAGGGTAAGCGTATAGGGGTCCCCCTTGCCGGACAAATCCCAGCCCGCCTCGTCTACGGTAAGTTTCCAACTGATCTGGGTGCCCTCTATGGTTCCCTCCGTGGGACCCGTAGGCTCCGCCGCATATACCGTATCGTTTTTCAAGTACGGCGCCGGCAGCAGACTAAGCGCTAAAGCGAACGCTAGCAGCCAGCTTACTATTCTTCGTCGTGCTCGCATACTAAACCTCCTCGTATAATAAGTTCCGCAACCGCTTTCGCAGCACCTCTTTCACAAAACGCTTCTTGTTTTCATGCCTCAGCATTCCCACGTTCCGGGTGCTGTGAATATCGGCTGCTGTTTTTGTTATAC
This sequence comes from uncultured Roseburia sp., assembly GCA_947567625.1. Taxonomy (GTDB): domain Bacteria; phylum Bacillota; class Clostridia; order Lachnospirales; family Lachnospiraceae; genus Roseburia. The sequence continues at coordinate 7,815 of CANONN010000046.1, forward strand.
AACCATTTTCACAACAGTTACTCGCTTTTTGTTATACTTGTTTTAATAATTCGATCCTCACCCGTTTTAATTCATCCCGGATTGCAATGTGCTGCGGACAGGCTTCCTCACATTTGCCGCACTCGATGCAGGCGTCTGCCTGCGCCTTGCCGTGTCTTTCGACCAGCCAGGTCTCCTGGCCCCTTGCGGCCTCCGGGTCTCCAAAGAGCGTCAGATAGTTCATCGCCGTAAAAGAACCCGATATGCCGATATTTTTCGGGCATACCTTCGCACAGTAATTGCACGTCGTACATGGAATCAACGGTATCCGGCTTAACTCCTCCCGCGCTCTTGTGAGCGTATCGCGCTGTACCCCGGTAAGTCCGTGAAACTCTTTCATATAGGAGAGATTATCTTTCATCTGCTCCAGATTGCTCATACCGGAAAGTACGGTGATTACGCCCTCTAAATCAGCGGCAAAGCGAACTGCCCAGGATGCCGCCGAAGCATCCGGCTCCGCGTCTTTTAAGATATCCGCCACAGACTGCGGCGGCGACGCCAGCATACCGCCCTTGACCGGCTCCATGATAATCACCGGCTTCCCATGCCCTCGCGCCACCTCGTAGCAGCGTCTCGACTGCACGGCCGGGTTCTCCCAGTCGGCATAGTTAATCTGAAGCTGTACAAATTCCATCTCCGGGTGCGCCGTCAATATCTCTTCTAATTCTTCCGGCGTCGAGTGAAATGAAAATCCCACATGCCGGATGAGCCCCTCCCGCTTTTTCTCCTGCGCCCAGCTCCACAGGTCAAACTCGTCAAAATAGCGGGTTCTCGCTTCGCCCAGGTTGTGAAGCAGATAAAAGTCAAAATATCCGGCTCCCGTCTGTCTTAAAGAAGTGTCAAACTGCGCGATCGCGTCCTCTCTTGTCTTACAGTCAATCCATGCCGCATTTTTGGTGGCAAGCAAAAACCGCTCCCTTGGATAACGCTCGACTAACGCCTGCCGAATCGCGTCCTCCGAACCCGCATAAGCCCATGCGGTGTCAAAATATGTACAGCCTGCCTCCAAAAACAAATCTACCATTTCTTTGGTTTGCGCTATGTCAATTGCGCCATCTTTCTGCGGCAATCGCATAAGCCCGAATCCTAATTTTTTAATGTCCTCGCCTAAATATGCCATTCTAATTCTCCTATCCGCATGTTACTTAAAAATGTCTGTGAAAATGCAACCCATCCCTCCTCTCTCGCTGATTGCTACAACTGCCATGCTCTCCTCAAAAAATTGTGGTTTGTTGAAAAGTTTCCTAATTGCGCAAAAAAGAGCAAAACCATCATTTTTTGCTCTTTTCTTATATTATAAAGTAACAATTACCCATCTGCAACCACTTTCCTTCCAATTTTATCCCATTTTAAAACGACTCCACAATTTCTACAGGCAAGCATGCAAGTTTTTATGCCATTTTGCCCGAACATGGCCGGCGTTTTGTCCGTTTAAATATGAAAAATTATACTATACCTACGCTGCTTATCGTCTCATTTCGTGTTCTTCGGTTCCATCACCCTTGTCTGGCTGCCTTCCCCTAAACATCTGCACGCGGTACTCTTTTGGCGATATGCCGGTTTGTCGCGTAAAATCTCTCGAAAAATGCTGCGGATTTTCATGATACCCCACCTTTGAAGCCACCTGCTTAATTTTCATATGGGAATTCGCCAGAAAATCTTTCGCACGTTCCATACGGCGCCAAAGCAGATACGCGGAAAACGACATTCCTATGTATTCGCGGAACTGTTTTCCAAAGCTGCTGTAACTGACCGCCATCATACCGGCCATCTCCGATGAGCTTAATATCTCTCCCAGATGCTGTTCCATATAATCCACAACATCCTTCATCGGAAATACACGATTTTTAGGATCCGTCTCAGCCGCTCTCTCCGGCAAAAAAACTTTATTAAATATAAGGCGCTGTTGCCTACGAACTACCTGGAGGATTTTGACTATGAAAAAACATTTTTTCTGGGATTCTATTTATATGAAACTCCTTCTCGAGCTCCTCGTGCTTGCTTTCATTCCCATCGTCCTCATCATCAGTATTTTTTTCTACCTCAACCGACAGAACAACATAGACGCAAAATATGAACTAAACGACCGCGTGACTAATTCCATCATTGCAAATATCAACAATAATCTGGAATTTACCTCACGCACGACACAGTCGCTGCTCTCGAGCAATGAACTCATTTCTTTCTTAAATAATAACTTTTCCATGGATGCCGATTACAACAATTATACCGCATCCATCCAAAGCTACATTCAGGCAACCATCAACGCTGACTCGAGGTCTGCAATTTATATCTATATGGACAACCCCACGATTCCCATGAGCATGGACGTTTTTTACCATCTATCCGATATTTCTAAGGAAGCCCCCATTGCCGCTTTTCTTGAAAGCAGCCTGGTGGAGAAGTGGTTCTGCGAGTCCGACTTCGCTGATATCGCCAACCCCTATTTGTTTTCCACCGAAAAATGCTTTGTGTACCTGCGCAAAGCGTATGATTTCCGAAAAAATTTCCTCGGCGTGATTGCTTTTTCCATCCCGGAAAAATATTTTCTGTCCTTTGAAAGTGAAGGTGATGAAATGGTCATTTCCTCCGGGTATTGCCGCATCGTCAACTTAAGCGGCGATGCGCTGTCGGAAAATACCATATTCCAGCTCGAATCCTCCGACAAATCCCATGCACAGATGGACGGCCTCCTTGTCACTTTAAACCAGCCTGAAAATTTTCCTATCCGCATGATTACCGTGACCAAGAACTCAAACTACGGGCAGTTCATCGTCATGTTCCTGCTGCTGCTGGGAATTTTTGTCATTGCTTCTATCGTTTTATGCCTGCGGAGCCTGCAGCAAATGGAATTGCAGATGAACGAGTGTCTTTCCGCCATGGACAAATCCATCAGTGACAATTATCAAACCCGGATTCCCGTTACCGGAAACAACGAAATTTCCCATATCTGCCGACGTATCAATCTTCTGCTCACGCAGGCAGCGGACACTCCGTGGGCCTTCGTAATGTCAATGCCCGTCTGGAACTATACTTCGGCAGAGAAAGCCATCTTACCCTCACAAGTATTCCCGGGGTGGAAACCTGCGTAAGTTTTCAAATTCCTTATCGGCTGTCTACAAAATATTCAGCTTCTTTTTAGCTTTGTCATACTGCATGCTTTCATATGCTTCCCATTCCTTCAGTCCCAGCTACTCCATCTCTGCGATGGTCTCATAATATTTCTGTGTACAGCTTTCCAGAGAAGCGCTGGTGAGAATTTCAATCTCCGCATTGTGGTAATAATGTTCAATCTGTTCTTTTATCTCCTGCATTGAACTGCCGATTGCGGCATCTTCCGCTGCATCCACTGTTTTGCTGTCATAAATAACAAGCTTACCGTTCTCTTCTTTTGCCTCCGTCCTCTCTGACAGCGGCTGATATTTCTGGACAATGGTCCAGTCCACAAAAAACTCTAAATTCAGATAATACTTTCCCGCCGCTTCCTCATAATTCTCCCTGAATTCCTTTTTCACAGAATCTTTGATCACATAGCGCCCATCCACAATGTCATACGTGTCGGTGCCAATAGTCGGGGCTGCGTCCAATGTCGCCTCTTCCTGTGTCATATACGAAATGAATTTGGCAATTTCCCTTTTATGCGGTGTCCCTGCACTGACCAGTGTAGCGGTCCAGCCTTCCGACGGAACTGACTTGAGGTTCGGCCTGTTTTCTCGATCTCCCCGTATATGGCCTGCGTATATCATACTGGCGCTCCTGTCCTTGCTGTGCAAAATGTCCTTGGCATCCTGTACGCTGGCATAACTGTTGCAGAAAAAGATTCTTCCCGACTGAATCTTTTTCCTCCTCTGCCCTAAACTCTCCGTAAACTCCTCTGGAACCAAAAAACCCTCCCGATACATCTGATTGCCAAATTGCAGTGCCTCAAGCCATTCCGGCTGACGATATTTTGACAGATAGTTTCCGTTTTCATCTTCCGTCTGCATCCCAAACTGTTCGGCAAAGTTTTGGGTCCACCAGCCGGAAAAAGGAATGATCTGCTGATCCTTATAAGTCAGCTTTTTTGCTGCCCGTAAAGCCGTCAGCACGCCTTCTTTTGTATTTAGCTGCTCTAGCAACATTCCCGTTTGCTTTAAAAGGTCTTTTCGCACATAGTTATTGTTATGCGTCACCTGATAGCCCCCAAATTCCGGGTTAACCCGTTCCGGCCCATAAAAGTAGCTGGCAATCGAATACCAGTTTCCATCTTCGTTTCGATACCATTCCTTCATGGAATCCGGTATATTTACCTCCGGCGCATAGGCTTCAAACAGCGGTTCTAACGGTTCTGCCATACCGGAATTTTCCAAAAGCAGACGCTCCACCGTTCTTGTCTCCACGGTTATTAAATCGGGAAGAGAATCGGTGGCAATCAGGGCGTCCAAATCCCTCAGGCTTCCCGTTCTGATGTCAAAATTGATGCCTGTCTCTTCTAAGATTTTTGCATCAGCCGCATTACTCTGTGGATTCCAGACTTTAGAATAGTTCTCCAGCGCTATAAACCAAGTGATCGTGACAGGATTCACCTGCTCCGCTTCCATCATGGCAGGATTCGTCGAGCTCCCCGACAAAAACAGAAAAGCTCCCAGTAAGACCACGAATCCCGCCTCAATCATTTTCTTCAAATCCATACCTCCCTCTGTACGCCGGATGCCGTACAAAACATCAGCGCTGTAAACGACCCTATCTTTCCCGCATGAAGGATACCGCAAACAGCCACCCCCGAATTTGGAAAAAAGAGGTCTCACCTGAGACCTCTCCTATTATATCACACAGCCCGCCCCCCGCCACAGGCAGGGGACGCCAAATGTGAAATCTTGCCATTATTTCTTTATCTTAACCGTTGCAGCCGGGCTGTTTGCCCCGCAGACTTTTCCTCCGGCACTGTCTTTTTTGTAAGCGCAGACTTTTACATAGTACGTCTTACCCTTTTTCAATTTCTTGATGGTTGTGCTCACTTGTGTGGACGTAACCTTCTTTACGGTGCCTTTCGCAAACTTTTTGGACGTGGAATAGGATATCTGATATCCGTCTGCGCCCTTCACTCTCTTAAAGGAGACCGTAATCGCTTTTTTCGCAGAGTTTTTGACGGTAGGTTTCTTGACCTTCGCAGGTTTCTTGACCTTATCCCAATGCGCATAAATCGTCGTATCCGCGTCAACCGTGCTGTCGATTGTGATCTTTGTCCCATTCTCTTTTGCCGTATACCAACCCACAAAGTTATAACCGGCACGTTTTGGCGACGGCAGTGTACCGTATTTGCTTCCGACATTAAAGATCTGCGCTGCTTCGGCAGCTGCTAACTGCGCTCCGCCGTTTACATCATAAATCACCTGGTATTTGCCGGGCTTGGTCGGATTTTCCGGCTGCGTTGAATCTCCCGGCTGCGTCGGATTTTCCGGCTGCATCGAATCTCCCGGCTGCGCCGGCAGGCTTCCCTGGCGCATCAGACTGATGTCGTCTATCGTAACCCATGCACCCTCACCCTTTGAAGATTTGCAGACAAGACGGGTTCCCACTTTCACACTCTTTGTATCTTCCTCTACCCGGATATTCGTAAGTGTCCCCTGATAAAAATCTTTCCATGTATTATTAATCTTTACATCACTGGATTCATATCTTGTCTCTTTCCCATCTTTATCAGTCACGACGGCATACAGTTTGGAACCCTGGGCGCTGTCCACTCTGACCCCCATGTACCATGCCTGCAATGTATACAATCCGGCGGGAAGGTTCTTCCCAATTTCCTGTTCCACTTCAAAATCAATTCCCGCACTGTTTGCCGCAGCCCACAAATCGTAATACGAAGTTCCCGATTTTGCATTTGCCGAATTGGATGTGCCAACGTGCATACTGGTCGCATCGTTATTGATCTTGGAGGTCCATCCGACCGCATCGTCCCCATTTTCTCCACGGTTTTGCTCGAAGCTTCCGTTCGCTACATAATCCACTCCTGCCACCTGCACGACACAGGTAACGTCGTATGCGCCTTCCTCTTTTGTTATATTTCCTGTCCCCATGTTGGTGTCGTCATAGGTGAATGTTCCAGTCTTGCCGGAAATCCGGTACTCTCCAAAAGGAGCCGTCCTTAACGCTTCCACTTCTTTCTGGTTCCAGACCGCAGGAACGTTGATCTCTTTTCCATCGCTTAGGTGCGCTGTAACTTCCTTCGGAAGGTTCGGCGTTTTCTTATAATCCATCTCATATTCCGCGACATCTATCATACCTACGCTTGTCGGTGCGATAGAACCCGTATAGACGTAATTATATACGTTGAGAGAATCCAACATTCTGCCGTTAAAATCAAAATATGCCTGATTATCCCATGTTCCGCCATTTTTATCATCTACTACCTCAGGGTCTACCTCCGCCGCATAAATGGAAGCCCAGCCGGAACCATATTTGCGCCATGCACTCATATTCTTGCGATATGCTTCCTCATATCCCTCCTGGCCTTCCCGGCAAACATTTGCCGGAATCCACGCCGGCTCCCAATAAAATGTGCCGATGCCGCTCTCCCCAACCGCTGCCACCGCGGCAATCGTATCGCGAATCGCAGTCGCCTGTCCTTCTACACTGATCGGATAGTCAAATGTCTGGTCTGCTTTTCCCCCGACAATCATATCAGGATAACCGTCTCCGTCCTCGTTGGTCCAGGGATAAGAAATCTCTGCAATCATGACCTTTTTATCATAGGTATCGGCAAGCTTTTTCAGGTTCGCCGTTAAATCCTGCGGCTTCCTGTGCCAGAACGGGTAATAGGATGTTGCAAACACATCATAATCCACTTCTTTATCTTCCAGTGCCTGTGCCTTTTGCACCTGGAAAGCGGAATCATGCGGATCCGTGTAATGTACGGCAATCAAAATATCCTTATTTCTGGCCTGGCTCACTTCACGCACCGCCTTACTTCCGGCTCGAAGCAGCGTATGCGGGTCTTCTTTTTCTCCGGCCAGACCATTATTAATTTCATTTCCGATCTGTACCATACCGACGTCAACGCCTGCATCCAAAAGTGTATTTAATTCTCTCTTCGTGTATTCGTAGAGCGCGTCCGCCTTTTCCGCGAGAGGCATATCCTTGCCCCACACCCTTGGCACGCTCCATTTGTTCGGGTCGGCCCAGAAGTCAGAGTAATGAAAATCGATCAGTACTTTCATGCCATGGTCCGTGGCTATCCTTCCGATTGTTTTTACGGTGTCAATCCCACAGTTCCCGGCTCCAAAGCCTTGGGGATATACCTGTGTATCGCCGATAAAATATTCAGCCCATTCTTTCCCGGAGCCTTCACTCCCGGTCACAAACGAAAGCGGCTGTTTGACCGTAAGTGTGCCTGCCACTTTTTCTTGTCCGTCTTTATCTTTATACTTGTAAGTTTTTCCTTCTCCCGTCGAGTATTCTTTCACATTCGGATCTACTTTATTGGTTCCGTTTTCATTTTTTCCCTGATCAGCCGTGTAATATTCCGTCTCCTTTCCGGGCTCGGCATTATCCACAAAGCGCCAGCATCCGTTGTAATCGACAGCATACGGACAATTCCACAAGCGCAGCCGCACATAATTCAAGCCGGCGGATTTTAATATCTCGAACAGTCCTTTTTCATTGCCCTCCATATCGCTAAAGATAACGCCGCTCTGCGCCTCGCTCAAATACATGGATAAATCCACGCCGTGGATAAAATCCTTGGAAAGGCCGTCTACCTTTTTTACGGTAATGCTCGCCGACACCGCATCCTTTGGTATCTCCTCCGCGGCCTCAAATTTTGCATTGGCGATGTTATACCAATTTCCTTTGTGAACGGTTCCGCTGACGGTAAATGTCACACTGTCCCCATCCGCAGTCTCCAGGGGATTTGTGGCAAATTATGCATTTTCCGCCGTTTTCCATCCATCGATCCAGCCCGTTGCGGCAAGTGTCACGCTCTCTTCTACACCTTTACCTCCTTATCCCCCTGCGTGCGCAATGTCCCAGACAAGTTGATGCATTGGACATGCAGGCTATTCAGATTTATATTTTCATGATAAGAAGATTTACAAGCGAAAAAAAGACCATTTTCCATAAAAAAATACCAGATTTTGTTTTTTCATGCGGTGCTTTGGTTTTGTTGCCAACACGCCTGGTGATATCACTGCTTCATCATAGAACTATGTACCACTCTCACTGAAAAAGCTTCTTCTTTTCCAATATCTCTCATAAAAGCCGGCGTAAGCAAATTAATCACAAACCCTACATTCTCCACATCCAAAAAATCTTTGACTTTCTCCCCTAATCGATCATTATATGGCACGTTCCAGCTCTCCCCATACTGCTTTACCTCCGGTGCTTTTTCCGGTCTGTAATCTTTTTCTAAAAAGGCAACGCTTTCTAAATAGTGAATGGCTTTCGGCACACCGGGACCACTGTGATCTTCGCCATACAAAGCAACGAGCGCGTCATGGCTCTGTTTTGCAATCTCATATGCTTCCTCAATTGTCAGATTCATGTAATCTATACAATAAAGCGCATCTGGTTCTTTCCAAAAATAATAAAGATGGCCTTCCGCACTGGCATACACATTCATCAGGCCCGATTTTTCTTCCACAAAGGCCAGCTCCTCCCCTAAGATTCGATTGACCTCAGCAATTCCGTAGCCGCTCAGAGCATTTAGCTCCCAGTATCCATGCCTCAAATCCAAATCAGCCGCGTTATCATCCCTTTCCATATCGCCGCAGCCAAAAAGACTAAAGCAGCATAAACAACATAAAGCAAATAGTATGATTGTCATATACCTTTTCATAACACATTCCCCCTAACCCGGACATGTCAGAAACGAAATTTTGTCAGTTTGCACAAGATTTCGTTGTTAAGTGCCTAAAGTAACAAACATTTTGTCAGTTATCATAGAGCCGGAGCGATATCCGGCTCTATGTCTGTAATTTTTATTAACATAATATCAACAATAGTCCTATTTATCAGTTATACTCTTTTATTAGATATCACTTTCCATAAACCGGCTGATATACTATATCGCATTGACACATTATTTCTGAGCCTTTACCACAAGATGTATGTATAATATAACAATAGTGATATGCACCGATTAACGGCACATCATAATACCAGCCACACCAAGTACAGTAATATGTACTAGGTGATCGATAATACATTTTTTAACAGCCGTCTCCATGTGTAACCGTGTCATACAGTTGAGATTTATGCCTCAGACATGCCCATGCCGCCGGCTGACCACATTGACTACATGCTATTGCATTCCAATAAGGTGAAATTTCACTTTGCGAATCAGCTTTGCAAAATTTTCCTCTAAGGCAATCCAACTTTTCAGCAGCCTGTATGGTACTGATTGGTGCCAAAATACAAATAATCCCCATCATAAAAGCCAATAAAATTGCATTTACTTTTTTTCTCACTTTCATTCCTCTTACCTCCCAAAATATATTTATCATTTCTACTGCTCTGACAGAATATATTTGGTATCCTCAAGATTTGATTTATGCAGGACACCACTGTCAATTTTCTATCAATTTTCTCTCCATCCTCCACTTTAACAGGATTTTATCACGAATATAAGTATATTGTCAAATATATTATTATTATTTTTAATATATGCATAATTTTCTGACATTATTATGATAAGCTAAATATGTATAATAATTATTTTGTGTTCCATTCGCTTTTGGGCATTAAGGATATAACTAACCTAATCATATCTATCGCATATATACTCTGAATATTTATACTATTGTATTTTTTTACATTAATATTCAAAGCAATATATAATGGCCTACTACAATCAAATTTAAATATACCATTTTACGCCATGCCCAACGTTATTTAATGGCCCAAAACCACAAAAACAGGAAAACACCTGAACCATCAGCTATTTTCCTGTTTTAATTCATCATATAAAATTGTCGCTTTTGTATCTCAAATGACGCAAATTACAATATTTCCTTCACAGCCTCCTCATAGAGGTTATTGCCTTCCGCGTCCGCAACCACAATCACCGGAAAATCCTTTACCTCAATTTCGCGTATAGCCTCCGCTCCCAGGTCTTCATAGCATACGATCTCTGATTTTGTGATGCATTTGGAGAGCAGGGCGCCGGCCCCCCCGACTGCTGCAAAGTAGACCGCCCGATTGCGCACAATAGCGTCCATGACCGCCTTGCTGCGCCGGCCTTTTCCGATCATGGCTTTTTGCCCCATGTCTAACAGTGTGGGCGCATATTTATCCATGCGCGTGGCCGTCGTCGGCCCCGCCGAACCGATCGGCCGGCCCTCGCGCGCCGGAGACGGCCCCATATAATAGATCGTGGCGTTTTCGATCGCGATGGGAAGTCCCTCTCCCCGCTCCAATGCCTCTATCATGCGTTTGTGGGCGGCGTCTCTCGCCACATACATCGTTCCGGTAAGATACACATAATCACCGGCAATTAAATTGCCTGCTATCTCCGCTGTAATCGGGGTCGTAATATATTTGTCCATGTTTTCCTCCGTAAATTAATGAAAAGTAGTATCTATTCAGCCTTCGGCTTCATAGTTACGGAATCCGGCTCATTTAAAGTTTGTCTTCGACAAAGAGCCAGATTCCCGCTTGGCTAGATATACGCGTTCTTACGGACTTTGCAGCGAGTGCAAAGTCCTGAGGTGAACTGTTACGAAAAGTAACGTATACTTATCCGTCCACTCTGAAATCCCGTTATTTTGCGTGCGGCCGCCCAAACAGCCTGGGCGCGAGCGCATACAGCGCGATACCCGCCGCCACAACACCGATGGAGATGAACTGTGAGGTCGACAGAAATCCTACGCTGCCCCGATAATCATTGCGCAAAAATTCCAGACAGAACCTTCCCACGCCGTAGAGCATCATATACAGGGCGGCCACTCTGCCGTCCGTCCGCTCCTTTCGCGCATAGAGAAGCAAAATGCCGCACAAAATCAGATCGGCCCCGGAGGAGATCAGCTGTGTCGGTATCAGCTTTACACCGTTTGGCGCCTGTTCCGAAGTGTGGTAGACGATACCGTACCAGGCGTCGGTCTTTCTCCCGTAGCAGCAGCCCGCAAAGAAACAGCCGATGCGCCCGATCGCCTGGGCCAGCGCAACCGCCGGCATCACCAGATCAAAGTATGGCAGGAAGTTGTGCCTCTTCCACCTGCAATAGAGATAACTGAGCAAAACACCGCCGATAATCCCGCCGTAGACCACGTGGCCGCTGGCAAAATTCTCCCACAGCAGAGACGGCCTTTTGATGATCTCGGGCAGAATGGTAAGGTAATAGAGCAGCTTTGTGCCCACCATCCCGCCGACGATCGCGCAAAAGAAGATGTCCCATATCGCATCGTTATCCAGATTTCTTTTTTTGCCGCGGTATATGCTCATGATGAGCGCCGCGAGATAGCCCGCGCCGATCATAACGCCGTACATGCGGATGTGAAGCGGACCTATTGTAAATAATTCGTTCTGCAACTTGTTGTTCCTGCCTTTCTGTCACCTGCTAACTGTCTAACATCATTACTATACATTTGCGGTACCGCCCTTACTTTAACAGAACCGTTACCCACAATTTTGCCGGAATTCAATATCCGTATACATCATAAATTTCCTGCGTGTATACTCCCGGCTCCTGATAGACGATCAAAGGTTTTTCCACCGTCAACCGCGACTTTCCGTCCAAGAGCCCCTCGATCAAAACCATATTGGGTTCTTTGTCCACATACGGATACACCAGTTTCATGCATTTGGGTTCGATTCGATATTGCACCATCTTACAAAAAATCTCCGCCAGCCGAAACGGACGGTGCACCATGTAAAATCTGCCGCCGGGCCTAAGAAGCTTGGCGCTCTCCCGCAAGATATCTTCCAGCGTACACAAGATCTCGTGCCGCGCAATCGCCTTGGCCATTCGGGCAGAGCTTAGTCCGTGCTGCCCGATCATATACGGAGGATTTGTCGTGACCACATCAAAAGAAGATGCCCCAAATCTTTTGGCAGCATCTCTGATATCCCCCGTCACCACCTCTATTTTATCCTCCAAATGGTTATATAATACACTGCGGCGCGCCATATCGGCGCTCTCCTCCTGTATTTCCAGCGCCGTAAAATGAGATGCCTTTGTCTTTGCCTCCATGAGGATCGGGATGATGCCGGTGCCGGTGCCAAGGTCAAGCACATGCTCCCCGCTTTTCGCACGGGCAAAACCGGAGAGCAGCACCGCATCCATCCCGAAGCAGAAACGCCCCGGGTCCTGGATAATATAATATCCGTTGCGGTGCAGCTCGTCCAACCGCTCATTTTCATGCACGAGATCATTTGGCATCATCAATTCTGGACTTTCCTCCTTTATCCTCAAGCGCCGACAGCTCTTTCATTTCCGCCGCGGAAAGCTTGTTGCGCTCTTTTCTGCGCTTCGGCTTAAACTTTAGCTGTCCGACTTTGTACTCTCGCAGCTCCTTTTCGCCGTCGATCTCTACCAGTATCTTAGCGCTCTGCCGCAGCACATTTACCGTCGTCACTTCCCCCTTCATCCCGTCGTCCGTGGTGACATAATCACCCACATTCGGCAGGCGGCTGTTCAAATATTCGTAGGTGCTCTCCTCATTTTTCAGACAGCACATCAGTCTGCCGCAGACCCCTGAAATCTTCGTCGGGTTCAGAGACAAATTCTGTTCCTTTGCCATCTTGATCGAGACCGGGATAAACTCGGATAAATAGCTGTGGCAGCAAAGCGTCCTGCCACAGATGCCGACGCCGCCCAGCATTTTGGTCTCGTCCCTCACGCCGATCTGGCGAAGCTCGATGCGGGTGCGGAACACAGAGGCCAGATCTTTGACTAACTCGCGAAAGTCAATCCGCCCGTCCGCCGTAAAATAAAACAAAAGCTTATTGTTGTCAAACGTATACTCCGCCTGCACCAGCTTCATGTCGAGCTTGTGCTTTTGTATTTTTTCGAGGCATATTTTGTACGCTTCTTTCTCTTTCTCGTGGTTGATCTGTACTTTTTTCTCGTCCTCTTCCGTGGCTATGCGGATTACTGATTTTAATGGCGAAACCACTTCATCGTCCGGCACCTCTTTCGCCCCCAACACAACGGTTCCCATCTCTATGCCCCTCGCCGTCTCCACAATCACATGCATACCGTTCTCCAAAGCAAGCCTGCCCGGCGCAAAAAAGTACATCTTCCCCGCCGTTCGGAAACGGACCCCTACTACTTTAACCATTTTAATAACCATGCCTTTCTGATACTTTATTGATATTCAATTACTCACTTCTCAGTTTTCTTTCATCGTCAACAGCAACAGCTCAATCACCAAATCAAAATTGACGTTCGCATTCAGACGCATCTGCGCCTTCTGCAGCGCTTTGAGAATCGTCTGGATGCCGCTGTAGGAGCTGCGCTCCGCCTGCCGTTGAATATCATAGACTTCATCCTTAAAAATCAGGTCGTTGACGTCTTTTGTCGCTTTGTACAAGAGCACATCCCGATACCACACCATCATCAGATCAAAATAATCGTTAATTTCCAGCTTATATTCGCCAATCTGCTTGACCGCCGCCGTCATTTCATAGAGTTCAATATCCTGTATCCGCTTTAACAATTGCAGCGCGGAAGCTTTTACCTCCTTAAAATGGTCGGAAGAGGCAAGCTGCACAGCTTTCCCGACGTTGCCCTGCGCAAACGCGGTGCAGACCTGCGCCTGGTAATCGGGAATCTGATATTGTCTCATCAGATACTGTTTGATCTGTTCATCCGGCACTGCCTTTAAGCGCAGGGTCACACAGCGCGACAGTATCGTGGGCAAAAAAGCGTCCGCATTGGTGGTGAGCAGCAAAACGACTGCGTATGCGGGCGGCTCCTCAATGGTCTTTAACAGCGCATTCTGCGCCTGCTGATTCATCTTCTCCGCCTCGTCTACGATATAAATCTTGTATTTGCTGCCATAGGGCCTGATCGCAATATCCTGATTCAGCTGCGTGCGAATGTCGTCCACGGAAATGGTATTTGGCTTTTCGTGGGACACATAGACAATATCCGGCTGATTCCTGCCCGACGCCTGCCGGCACGAATGACATTCCATGCAGGGCTCTTCCCCGCCATGTTCACATTGCAGCAGCATGGCAAAGGCTTCGGCCAGCATCATCTTCCCCGATTTTGGCGGGCCGTCAAGTATATATGCATGGGAAACCTTTTCCATTTTCACGGAATTTTTCAGATGTTCTATAATCTGCTCATGACCTACGATATCTTTAAATTGTGCCATTTTTTCCTCCCGAATCTGCAGGGATGCCTGCAGGGATGTTTTGATGGAACAGCTCAAATAAACTGCTCTGTAACGTTTTGCCCTCTATGTCAGTATATCAAGCAGCAGGCCCCTGATCTCCCCAATCCTGCTTAAAATGGAAATGTGGTCTTTTTCGTCGGCCACCAGAGCCTGCGCCAGCTCGTCGAGATTTTGATCGATCAGCTTAATCAGGCCGTAAACGCGATGACGCCCTTTGCGGTCAAGAAAGTTCTCCCTGGAAAATTTGTGCGAGCGAAACACCACTTCATTCATAAATTCGCGAATCAGTTCGCGATACTGGCGCATATCGCGGATATCCATGTGCTCCGCCAGCCGATTGCCCTGCGCCGTAATATCCGTCATCAGGCTGTCGACTTTCTGCTGCAGCTCGGCGTCCGTGATGGCGCTGGCCAGAGTAAACTTAAATGTGCCGTCGCCCGTATCCTTTGGCTCCGCTGTGCTTACCGTGTTAATTTGTGAAAGATTTTCAACTTTAATATCCAAAACGATACCTTCTTTCTGGCAGATTCTTTCGTCTCTTTATGATTATATCGGTATAACGCTCCGCTTTCCGAAGTATTATGCGCCCGTATCCCAAGCCGGACAGACAACGGCGATCTTACCGGAAGCGATATATTCGCTTCCCCCGACCGAGAGCCCCAATTCCTGGCATTTGCGAAGCTCCCCGGGAAATGACTCACCGATGACTTCGCCGGGCACTAGCACCGGAATTCCGGGCGGGTAGAGATAGATCATATCCGCCGAAACCCTCCCGGCCGACTTTTCCAATTCAACCTGTTCCTTTTTGCCGCTCTCCGCCTGATAAATCGGCATACATATCTTATTTTTTTGGTACAGGCCGGCAATCCCCTGCGAAAGATCGCTGTCGAACGCCGTCTCTTTTTGGCTTTGTTTTGCCAGCCAATCGTCCGTCTCGCGCAGCGCCGCCGCAAGCCTCCGCAGGCCCTGCGGTTCATCCATCACGCTTGTCATCAACAGTACATAGCGCGCGGACACCATCTCGGACTGCAAGCGATACTCTGTGCGCAGTCTGTGGTGCAGCCACGGCCCCCCGCAGGCGGGATGCCGGACAAATACTATCAGCTTGCCGTCGTCCCAGTCATAAAACTCTGTGGGCAAAAGATCTTCTCTCGCCATCACATGCAGATACCTAAGACCGGCCGTCTGACCGTAAAATTCGTTCAACATCTCACGGTAACGCGCGAACAGTTCGCTTCCGTTTGTCCGCAGCAGGCGGACACAGGCATCCATACCCGCCATCAGAAGATAGGAGGGGGAACTGGTCTCAAAAACGGAAAGGTATTTTTTTACCCGCTCCAAATCAATACGCCCGGAACAAATATGCAAAAGCGCGGTCTGTGTCAGCGAGGGCAGCGTCTTGTGCAGGCTCATAACGACTGCGTCGGCGCCCTCTCCCACCGGGCCTTGGGGAAAACCGCCGCCAAACCCCAGATGCGCTCCGTGCGCGGCATCCACGATCAGCGGCACACCGTGCCGGTGCGCCGCGTCGGCAATGCCCGCCACATCGGAGAGGATACCCTCATAGGTGGGGGAGGTGATAACGACCGCAGCGGTCTGCGGCTGTCTCTGCAGCGCCTCCTCCACCTGCCCCGGCGTGATCTGTCCCGGTATCTGTTCTTGCGCCATGACGGGATAGAGATAATCCGCCGTCAATTCCTGCAGAAACACGGCATGATATACGGACTTATGACAATTGCGGGCCATTAACACCCTCTCCCTTTTGCCTGCCGCCGCACAGACAGCCGCCAGGACGCCGCAAGTACTGCCGTTTACCAGATAAAAGCTGTGCGCGGCGCCGTAGAGCGCGGCGGCACGCCGCTGTGCTTCTCTCAAGATACCCTCTGATTGATGCAGGTTATCAAAACCGTCGATCTCTGTGATATCCATCCTCCACATGGAGGGCCATTGACCGCCGTCCTCTAAATTGTCCCTGTCTTTTGGCAAAATCATGCACTGTTCTTCCACGGCAGCATCGCACTGCGATACAAAAAAACTGCCCCTCCTCTTATGCCCCGGCATATGGAACGGATATATATCGGACCGGCTGTATTTTAACAGGGCTTCATCTAAATATTCGATACGCATGTTCTATAAAAACCGTCCTAACTCCGGCATCCAGTCGCCCAGAAATATTTCATCCTTACAGACCGCTTCCCACACGGGTGAAAGAAAATGTCCGAACACTTCCAGCACTTCTTCCCATGCAATCATCTCGTCTTTTTGACGGCGCATGTATTTCTCCCAGCGTTTTTGCATATATCCGTATGTACGATAAGATAATATTTCATTGACCCGCTCTTCTTCCAGTTCCACCTCGCCGCCCTTGACAAGCAAAGACAAGTTCTCGGCGATACGGCGGGCGTCAATGATCTCCTCTTTTAAAGTATGATAGACACTGCGATAAGGTTCCATTTCCGGTATCAACTCCATCCCGGACAAGATCAAATATATGGACTCTGTCAACCGCATATCGGCTGGATAGGAAAAATACTCGATCTTTTCCTCCTCACACAGAAACGAGGTAAAACTCTGTTTCTCCTGCCTCTCGTACTCACCCTTTAGCACACGGATATGTATCTGGACCGGCACTGTCATCTCGGCAAATTCTCCGGTGATATACATAAAAATCTCGTCCGCCGACGTATCCGTCCTGCCCCGCCACTTGATCTCCGGCACCGTCTCCCGCTTGATAAAATGGGCCAGCATGATATATGCCAATTTCAGCGAAATCACTCCGCCCGGCGCAAACTCTTTGCCGATGGTCGGCTCCTTGTCCTGGACATAGGCAAACTCCAGGTTCAGACAGTTTCCACTGCGATACTGCTCTGTCCCGAATATTTCACTGTTTTTCAACAACAGTACCTGGGAAAACGGAGATTCGGCAATCATAAACATGAGCTCTTCCAGGACAAAGCCTGCCAGTAAATTGGAGAACGGAATCTTTAATTCTTCGCTTTTTGCTTTTAAAACAGCTTTTTTTACTCTTTTATGCTGCATGGACTTCTCCCGCTCCTATAGCCATATCCCTATGGCAGACTGCACCTTTTTTAATACTTTTCGCTCCCTGGCGTATTTCATCAGCCGGGAAACATTTTTTTTTGGGTCCGCAATGTACGCCAAAAGCCCTTTCTGAAACAGCTCCCGCTCCATTTTGTCCTCATATTTTAAGCACTCGCAGATTAAGCGCTCCTTGTCAAAGATCTTCATGGCGCCGCCGCCAAATGTGATCTCCTCGACGCCATACTGCATCGTCTCCGGCTCCGCATACAGCGGAATCACCTTGGGAAAGTCCAGGTGAAAACGCGACTTGGAAGTGTTTTTGTCCACAGTAAGCTTGTAACCGTATGGTTTGACATCAATATAGCCGTACACATAGAGACCGCTCTCCAGATTGAGAATCGCGTCCGGAAAAAGCTTTGCGATAAGCTCATCCTCCGAAAAATCGCTGATGCGCACCGTGTAATAGCCGTTTTTGATGCGGATCAAATCCCCCTTGTCCACAAAGTCAAGAATCCGGCGGTAATCAATACCGAGCTCTTTGAGCTGGGCTTTTTTTACGACGCCCCCGTTCTGGTAGATAAATTCTTTGACGCGATCCAATATAAACTCTCTTTTTTCATTGATGACGTAAGAATCCGACATACCGTTCCTTTCCTGCCGGGAAAATCGGATACGGATATCCGTTTTCCTGACAAAGCTTCTGATCACAAGATTTATTGTATACTTTATCCGCTCGTCAAATATTTTGGTGGTGTAATATTTACTTCTATCTTAATTCATTGCGCGGCATTTGTCTACTGGATTATTTTGTATCAGGGATAAAAAAGGTAACTATTCAGCCTTCGGCTTCATAGTTACGGAATCGTCACATAAAAAATGATAGACCTGGCAAAAAACTGTGCTATACTATAGATAGTTTCTGTGTAGATTTACTTGAAAGGGAAAAAGAATATGCTATGTATTGCTTTCGCTCCATGCAAAGCCTGAGGACATTGCATGGAGGATAACGTAGTCCTCGGCTTTGCATTTTGATAATTCAGACAACGGACGATGTCCCATGCACCGTCTTTTTCGATCAAAGGAGCAAAGCCACATTATGAAAAATGAATACAGACAATTAAAACCTTACCTGCTTCTGTGGAGCACGCAGGCTCTTTCTGCGCTCGGCAGCGGCATGACAAATTATGCGCTGATTTTATGGTTGTATCTGCAAAGCGGGTCGGCGCTCAAGACAGCGCTTTTGTCCATCTGCACTTATGCCCCCTATGTGCTTATGAGCATATTTGCGGGCGCCTTAAGCGACCGGTGGAATAAAAAACGAACCATGCTCTCCTGCGACTGCATCGCGGCGGCCGGAACCGTCATTGTTTTCCTGCTGATAAAAACCGAAAACCTGCACGCGTGGCATCTTTATCTGCTAAACGCCATTAACGGCCTGATGAATACGGTGCAGCAGCCAGCGGGGGAAGTGGCGGCTACAATGCTGGTGCCCAAAGAGCTTTACCAAAAAACCAGCGGACTGCGCTCACTGTCCTCCTCGTTAAATTCGATTTTAACCCCCGTGCTGGCAACGGCACTATATTCTTTTGCAGGTATGGACGCCGTGATTGCGGTAGATGTGATCACTTTTCTGATTGCTTTTCTGACGCTTTATTTTATGATTCACATACCGGAAAATCAGATCGCCAAGCAGCCGGATGAAAACGTTCTGGCCTCCGCCCGCAAGGGGTTATCGTGGCTGAGACAAAATCGACTGATTTTAAATCTGATTCTGTTTCTGGCATGCATCAATCTGATTGCTTCCGTCTATGACGCCGCGCTTCCGGCAATGATCTTATCAAAGCCAAACGGCGGCAAGATGGTACTTGGTATGGTCAATACCTGCGTCGGTATCGCTACCTTGGCAGGCAGTGTCCTAGTCACCATTCTGCCGGCACCAAAAAACCGCGTCAGAGCCATCTGCCTTGCACTGCTGCTATCCATGAGTACGGAAAACTTTATGCTGGCCTTTGGCAATTCACCTATAATCTGGTGTATCGCTGCGGTTTTGGGCTGGCTGGCGATTCCGTTTATGAGTGCAAATATGGACGTCATCTTCCGCAGTACGATACCGCCCAACATGCAGGGAAGAGTCTACGCGTGCCGCAACACCCTGCAATTTTTTACGATACCGATCGGCTTTTTACTGGGCGGCGTCCTGGTGGACCATGTATGCGAGCCCTTGATGGCAAAACAGACAGCCGCAAACCTTTTACCCCTCCTGTTTGGCACAGGCAAGGGCGCAGGCGCGGCTCTGCTGTTTGGCATCATCGGCGTAATCGGCGTTCTGATCTGCCTCATATTCACTTTTATACTAAAGAAACATAACTGGAATCATTAATAAACGCCCTCTGGTATGAGATTAGAACTTCTTAGCGAAGCAGCCTCTGCTGCGAGCTTTAGAAGTTCTTCTCACACTAACCCCCATGTCACGGCTCTTCCACGACTTATATTCACGCGGAGAATCCCCTGTTCTTGGGGATTCTCTGGTGTGAGATTAGAACTTCTT
>CANONN010000047.1 GCA_947567625.1 uncultured Roseburia sp.
ATAACGGCGGCGCAGCATAGGGCAAATCGGATACGTTCCTTTTGCGCCGAGCCACGCGGCGGGTGCGCCATGACGCTTTTCCCTATGGGAAAAAGCCGAGCGACCAACACCGACGCCGGAAAACAGGCATAGCAGCTTGTAGGCCACGACGCGCAGAATACATAATGATACTCCTGTATAGCCACAGTCCGAGCGTTGAAAGCGTCGCAGGCAATGGGTACAGCTCCGGCAGACCGTCGGAGGGGTGAAACTCCCGTGAGGTTGCCGCTAACAGCCGTCCGATGATAGCCCCTTTTTTTCGATTCCAACCTTTTAACAGTTTTGAAAGGGGATTATCTATGTGCAATACCGATGTTCCCATTTGGGAAAAGTACACGCTTACCATTGAAGAAGCGTCAAAATATTTTCGTATCGGGGAAAACAAGCTGCGCAAGCTGGCAGAGGAAAACCCCACCGCTGGCTGGGTGATTATGAACGGCAACCGTATTCAGATCAAGCGGAAGCAGTTTGAAAAAATCATCGACACGCTGGACGTGATTTAAGAAAAAGAACGTGCAAAAGGGCCTTGAATATGCTATAATAAGTGTAGCATATCAAGGCTCTTTCCGTCTTTGGAAAGGAGCAGCGCATTATGTCAGAGAAAAGACGGGACAGCAAAAACCGTATTTTGCGTTCAGGAGAGAGCCAGAGGAAAGACGGGCGATATGCTTACAAATACGTTGATACCTTTGGAAAACCGCAATTTGTCTACGCATGGAAGTTAGTGCCTACGGACAAGACCCCAGCCGGAAAGCGGGAGGACATATCCCTACGGGAAAAGGAAAAGGAAATCCAGAAAGACCTTGACGACGGGATAGACCCTATCGGCAAAAAAATGACGGTCTGCCAGCTCTACGCGAAGCAGAACCGCCACCGGGGGAATGTGCGGCACAACACCGTAAAGAGCCGGGAACGGCTGATGAAGCTATTGGAGAGCGACCCGCTGGGCGCGTGTCCGATTGAGAGCGTAAAAATGTCCGACGCGAAAGAATGGGCTTTACGCATGAGAGATCGGGGCATAGCTTACCGAACTATCAGCAATGACAAGCGTTCTCTGAAAGCAGCCTTTTATACGGCGATACAGGACGATTGCATACGCAAGAATCCGTTTGACTTCCAGCTTAACACCGTTCTGGAAGATACGACGGTGCCAAAGGTACCTCTCACGCCAGCGCAGGAAGAAAGCCTACTGGCCTTTGTGGAGAGCGATAGCGTCTATGAGAAATACTATGACGAGATCGTGATACTGCTGGGGACAGGGCTGCGGATTTCCGAGCTTTGCGGACTGACCGACGCCGACCTTGACTTTGAGGGCAGGACAATCACAGTAGACCACCAGCTTCTTAGGAGCAAGGAAACGGGCTACTACATTGAGAAGCCCAAAACGGAAAGCGGTGTCCGGCAAATCCCCATGAGCGAGAAAGTCTGTGAAGCGTTAAAGCGTGTGCTTGCCAACCGCAAGGGCGCAAAGGACATTATCGTGGACGGTTACTGCGGTTTCCTGTTCCTCAACCGGGACGGCAACCCGAAAACGGCACCGAACTACGACACCATGTTTCGGCTGCTTGTGAAGAAGTACAACAAGTGCCACGAAGAAGCCTTACCTAAAGTAATGACGCCGCACACGCTCCGGCACACGTTCTGCACCAACTTAGCCAATGCGGGCATGAACCCTAAAGCGTTGCAGTACATCATGGGACACTCCAATATCACCATGACGCTGAACTATTACGCACACGCAACCTACGCTTCCGCAAGGGCTGAAATGGAACGGCTGGCAGCATAGGCAGGACGAGGTTTTACTACTTTCGTACTACCTTTGAGAGCGAAAACCTAAAAACTTTTGAGAGTATATGTGAGCTTCCCCCGACAGCAAAAATGCCGCGAACCCTTGAAAAATCAAGACTTAGCGGCATTTAAGAACTTATAAAGAGATAGTCAAAAATCCCTTTGGATTTTAAAAGAAAAATCACAACAGAAAGACAATAAAAAACGCCGGATTAGTTACGCAATCCGACGAAATATCGCTGTCACCACAGCCCCTCCATGTTCATCCTTTCCCAAAACTAATTTCCCTCCATGTTTTTCACAATACAACCTGCTGATATACATTCCCAGTCCGGCATGTTTCAGGCTGTCTTTCACATTCTGCCCATAGAACGCTTCCGTAATCTTTTCTGCATCTTCCCGAAAGCCATCGCCGTCGTCGATGACACAGATACTTAACTTTGCATATCCAGCCTTTACTATAATTATAATCTGCCGTTTCCCATGACGCAGGGCATTTGACAGAAGATTTTCCGTTACCTCCAAAATAATTTCCTTATCCCCATAAAATTCTTCCTTTGATTCTGACGCTTGTAACGTACATTGTTTCCCATACTCCTTTTCCAAAATGGCAAGTTCTCCCTGAATATCCTTCACTAATTGTCTGATAGAAATATTCCCTGGGGTCAATCGCCGGTTTTCTAAACTGCTCAATTTGCGCATTGTTTCTACAAAGGCATCCATACGTTCGATCTGACGTCCGCTTTCTGACAGCATTTCCATCGCCTGTGCCAGATCTATGTCTTCACTTGGCAGATATTCCATCAGCATTTCCTGATACCCTTTCAAAACGGACAGTGGGGCGCGTATATCGTGCGCAATGGCCGCCCGCAGCATCTTTTCCTCCTCAATCGTCCGCCATAATATCCGGTTATTTTTGACAAGCTGTTCCCGCATCCGCTCAAACTCTTTGCAAAGTTCGCCCATCTCGTCCTTATTCTCATAGGAAATGCAAAAATCCAACTGATTCCCGGCAATCTTTTTTGAGCCTCTCGCCAATTCTTCCATCGGCTCTCTTAACTTGTTGTGGTAAAAGAGAAAAACCGCCGCCCAGCTTCCTGCCATAGACAGTATCAACACGGCATACGTCTGTAAAAAATCACAAAGCTCTGATACAAAATAGTCTGACTGTGTCATCTCATAAGAACTCGGTCTTGGAATATCCGCTACATAATAAGGGCCCTCCTTTTCTACGGCTTCAAAATATGCAGCTTCATTCACATAATTCCACCAGATATGCCGCTGTGTCCGTTCGGCAATTTTGGCAATGACCGCCGAGAGAAGAAAACTGCAGAATAAGGCAGCCGCCATATAGAGCAGTATTGTTTTTCTTACGGAAAGGTTTTTTATTTTATCCATCGGTATCCCATCCCCCATATGGTTTCAATATATTTGTTATCTGTATACTGCTGGAATTTTTTTCTGATTCGGCGGATTAGCTCTGTAATTACCCTGCTGTCGCCTTCTGCATCATAGCCGCAGACCTTTTCATAAATCCGGTCTTTATCAAAGACCATTCCCGGATTCATGGACAAAAATTCAATAATCCCATATTCCAATCTTGTCAACTCCAGATAATCGGTGTGAATCTGCACGGTCTTTGCCTTATAGTCAATCGACAGCTCTCCCTGAAAGCAACAATCTGTCCTTTCTTTGCGCCGTGTTTCCCGTTTCAGGTGCGCCGTAATCCTTGCATCAAGCTCTTTTAGACGAAACGGTTTTAAAATATAGTCGTCACCTCCGGAAGAAAGCCCATTCACAACGTCCTGCTCGTCTACCCGCGCAGTCAAGAATAAAATCGGGCAGGCTACTTTATCGCGTATCCTCCTGCATACCTCTATCCCGTCAACGTCCGGCATATTTACATCCAGTAATATAAGATCTGGCTTCCGCTTTATTTTATTTAACCCCTCCAATCCATTCTCTGCTGTAATGATTTCATACTTTTTGAATTCTAAATATTTTTTCAGCATTTTGAGTAGTTCGGTATCATCATCAATGATCAAAATCTTGTAAGCCATTTTTGCTCCTTTTCTTTGCCAGTCAATCTTTAAAATTGATTATACTATACAAATCCCAACAAATAAACAACGAACGCTTTGCTATCATTAGGAGCAGCTGCCAATAAAGACCGTCTTGATACCGTTTTTCGCTGACGCACCTCTGTGCATAAAAAAGAGACTGCTGTTTCGGCAGATCATTGATCTACTCTTACAGCTGCCTCTCTCTTTTTACAATGAAATCGTCACACAGGTATTATTTTATCACTTTGATCGTCTTGTTACCTTTGTTTTTGAATTTCGTTTTGTATGACTTCAATTGTTTCTTCGGCACTTTGATTTTCAGGTTCTTTTTGGTTCCCTTCAATGCATTCTTGCCGACTGTCTTGAGTTTCGCAGACTTGATGGTGATTGTTTTCAGATTGCCGTCACCGCTGAATGCATTCTTGCCGATCTCCGTCAGTCCTTTTCCGATCGTCACAGAACCTAACTTCTTACAGCCTGCAAACGCACTGTCCTTAATCTTTGTAACCTTATCCGGTATTGTGATTTTCTTTAATACCTTATCGCCCTTGAACGCGTTTGCTTCGATCGTCTTACACTTGCTGCCCTTCTTGAAGGTAACAGTTGCAAGTTTCGTACAGTTTGCAAATGCATTCTTGCCGATCGTGGTGACATTCTTACCGATCGTCACCTTCGTCATCTTCCCGTTCTTCTCAAACGCCTTAGCTGCGATTGAAGTTACATTGTACTTAACGCCGTTAATCGTTATGGTGTCAGGAACGCTAACTGTCTTAAGGTTCTTATTCTTCGGAGCCTTGTAAGCCACTTCCTTGCCCTGTGCCGTTACCGTATATTTCGTACCGTCGCTGGCCGGAATCGTCGTTCCTTTCACAGGTCCTGCCGCGGTGGAACCGCCCTGGCTGCTTCCCGTCTGGCTGTCTCCGGTATTACCGCCCTGGCTGTTTCCAGTCTGGCTGTTGTCCGTAGAGCCGCCCTGGCTGTTTCCAGTCTGGCTGTTGTCCGTAGAGCCGCCCTGGCTGCTTCCCGTATTCTGGCTGTTTCCAGTGTCCTCACTGCTTCCCGTATTCTGGCTGTTTCCGGTGTCCTCGCTGTTTCCCGTATTCTGGCTGTTTCCGGTGTCCTCGCTGCTTCCCGTATCGGCGCCTTTGGTCTTTACAGAAATCACGTTGGAGGTCGCCACTTCTTTGCCATCCTGATCTTTTGCCACAACACGGTACTCGTAGGCGGTATCTGCCTTAAGGCCCGTATCCGTATAAGTATATGTGCGCGCGGAAACTACTTTGTTGAGCGAGAAATTGTCGATATACGTTCCGCCTGTCTTATGAGTATAGGCCGTTATATCCGAAATCTTCTCTGCCGCATCGTACCAAAACGGCAATGCAACATTTTCATATACCACGCTGCCGTCCTCTAATCTGACAACCTTAGCTTCCAGCTTCTTCTCAGAGAAATTAACAACAACCGTCACATTTAACCAGCCGGTACTCTCTCTTGCTCCGTCTAAAGATTCTTCCTTCGTGCCGACAAATTTTGTCAAATCCGCGTCTGTACCATTGACAGCAGCTTTGGTAAATGCATTACCTTGGCTGGTCAGGCAGATGTCAAATATCGGCAGATCATCATCATTGGTAATCCAATTGTTTTTGGCCGTAGGCACATTACCAAGCAGGCTTATTCTGGAAGTCCTGGTATCGGCAGTAGTATCCAGCTTAAAATCCATAGAAATTACTACATCTGAATCAATATTAGTCTTATACTCGCACAACGCATCTCCGGTTGCAGCGTCATATTCAATACCAACAATTTTTCCTTCTTTTGGATTTTTTGCTGCACTGTCTGTCATCAGTTTATATTCTCTGGCTGAAACACGAGATGTAAAACCATCCATATTTTCTTCAAAATCATTTTTATAGATGACTTCTCCCGGCGCTTTGCCGACCGTGCCGGCGTCCTTGTTTAAAGAAGTAACATCCGCCCATGCGCCTGTGCCGCTCTTGCGCTGTACGGTGAATGTCTCCGCCTCCACGCTGTCCGGCACCTTAAAGGTCACGGTTGCGGAATCTTTTTCCACTGCGCCCGCGGAAAGGGTAATGCCTGCCTCCTGGCTGCTTCCGGTGTTCTCGCTGTTTCCAGTGTCTTCCGTCACAGTAATGGTAATATCTTTCTTGACCGCGGGGTAATCCTTGACTGCCGCAGTAATCTTGGCCGTACCCGCTTTTTTGGCCGTTACAAGTCCGCTCGCGCTGACTGCGGCCACATCGTCTTTGTCAGAAGTCCAAACCGCGCTGTTTCCTTCACTCGGTGAGATTTCTGCCGTAAGCTGTACGGTCTCGCCGACCTTTAAGGATGTCTTATCATTTGCCGCGGTGACCGATAAGATCTGGGGAGCTGACGGGTCGACTGTCCCGTTCGCCTTTACTGTCAATTTACCGTTGACTGCACGGTAATCATAGTCTTTGTTGGCCGTATTGCCCTCGCCCGCGGTCACTACCACCGGTACAATTGCATACTCTCCAACCGTCTCCCTTGCCACGTCTTTATCGACTGTTTTGCCGTCTTTATCCTGAATCGTATAAGTCAGCGTATTCTCGTTCAAACTCAGTGATGCAAGTGTAACGTCCTCGTCCTCACAAGACACGTTTGCCTCGCCTGCCGTGATCTGAAGCGCCTCGCCGACCGTAATTGTCTTGTCCGGTGCAGTCACAGTCACAACGGACTTTGCCAAGGTCTTGATATCTTTTGTCTTGGAAACGGAGTAGGGTTTCTTTTCCGCTTTTGCTACCACACGGTAAGTATATGTAGTGTCCGCGGTAAGGTTTTCGTCGGTGTATGTGTAGTTGTCGACATTATTGACCTCTGCCACATGAATGTCGTCAAAGAACATTTCGCCATAACCCTGACCCAAAATTGCCTGAAGGCATTTAACCTCATTAATGCTACTATCAAAATTTTCCTGATTAGCTTTATATACCTGGGAATTATCTTTCGTATGCGTGATAATTATATCTCTAGTATGTTTTTCAAAATCAAGAAAAACTTTCACCTGTAACCACCCGGTAGTCGCAATCTGACGGCTATTCGTAAACCCTTGCGCTCCAAATTCATTTGCAGCATCGCTACTCAACACCTTATCCAAGGATACCGTTTCGCCATTTACTTTAAATGCCGAAATAGAATAACCGCTATCAACAGCGCCTGAAGACACGGTTTCGATACTTAAAACCTGCTTGCCTACCAGAGCATTCTGTTTACCGTTTCCCGGCACCTGATCAGATAATGCAACATAAGCTGTTTTATCTTTCGTATTTCCTGCATTTATTCTTACTTTAAAGGAAATCTCTGTCTTTTTATTTTGCGATGCAGCTATGGACTCATTGTAACCGCCTCTTCCACCACCCACATTGTTGACCCAAAAATCATATATGTTGCCGTCTTGCTTGTTATTCTTGGCCTGATCTTCCATCACATCATGCGCTATAATATTTTTCTTGTCACTCGTAGTTCTGGCTAAAGCAGGCATGTAGAAACCATTCGCAGTTTTCTTATCATCATCTACATCACGATTTTCAAAATTCTGCGTATAGATTTCAATCATTTCCCGAACCGCTTCCCCGGTCGTGATCTCAGTGACATCCTCCCAGTCTTCTTCACCGCGCTTTCTCTGTAAGGTAAAGGCATCGGCAGTCTCCATCGTTTGACCGCCGACCTGGAACTGAATCGTCGCGCTGTTTTTGGTGACCGTTCCCTCGGATAGCGTGATTTCGCCCTCATCCGGCGTGATTTCACCCTCGCCCGGCGTAACCGTCTCCACCCCGGCATCACCGCCGCCACCTGCGCCGGCCTCGTCAGCTTTTACCACGTCCATCGGCATCACACCGGTGAACATCATAGCCGCCGCGAGAAAAAGCGCTAATGCTTTTTTCTTCATTCTTTCATTTCTCCTCTCTTCTTTTCCAAACCTCCACGACTTCCCTGTCCTGTCTTATGCGATTCTTTCATTCTCTCTCCTCACCTCGCTCCCAGGCATACCGCAGGCAGCGGAAACACCTTAAAAATGGCGCAAAAACAACAGACCACACGAATCCATAAGACACGGAGATTAGCCTGATTACTATATGTTACGTCTTTTAAAATACACCCTTTTTTTATATTTGTCAATTACTATGCGATATTTTGTCATTTTCATTTTGACATTCGCCTCATAATCGTTTATAATGCGAATTGAGATGAAAAAAAATGACCCCACCGTCATGGGGTCTGTCTCATTCTCTCAATTCCCGGACAGGTTATTTTGCGCTGATTTATGAGGATTCCATGTTAATCATGCTTCTATATGCTTTGATGCCGATGCGAGCGGCGTCAATTTCCCCTTAAAAATATATTTCCTGATATCTGCAGCCGTCAAAATTACCTGTCCGATTCTTTTTCTTTTAATCCTGCTCCTGCCAAAACTGGCGTAAATATTTCCCCACATTGGCGACACTGCAGACCGTCTGCTGCTGCCACTCCCTGGGAAACAGGCCGCGATAGCTGCCCTGCAAAAAGCGCTCGTCCAAAAGCACAATCACGCCCACATCCTTTAAGGTGCGTATCACCCTGCCCCCAGCCTGCAATACCTTGTTCATACCGGGGTAGCGGTAGGCATAGTCAAACCCCATGCCCGTGGAAGCCTCATAATAATTCTTGAGTATCTCCCTCTCATTTCCGATCTGCGGCAGACCGGTGCCCACAATCACGACGCCGATCAGCTGCTCTTCTTTCAAATCAATCCCCTCTCCGAAAATACCGCCCAGCACGCAAAACGCCACAAAGGATTTCTGCCGCTCCCTTGTCTGCTCGGCCGAAAAATACGACAAAAACTCCTCTCTGGCCTCCTCGCGCATCCCCGGCTGCTGCTTTTGCACCTCGATCTCGCCGCCGTAAATCGCATCGACAAGCTCGTACACCTGCCGCAGCATCTGGTAGGACGGAAAAAACACCATATAATTGCCTTTTTTGGCTTTCGCCGTCTCATAGATGTAGGCGGCAATCTTTTCGTATTCGGCCGCCCCTCGTCTGGTATACTTACTGCTGACATCGTTTGCCACCAAAAGAAGACGCTGCTGCGGCCGAAAACATGTCCTGGCATAGACCGCATAGTTATCGCTCCGCGTCGAGAGCAGGCTCTTGTAGTACTGAATCGGCAGAAGCGTCGCCGAAAATAGGACCGCCGCGCTCCCCTTGTCAAAACGCTCCTGCAAATTGCGGGAGGGATCCACACAGTACAGTTTTATCATAAAACCGCCGTCCTCCACATGCTGGCTGTAAATGACATAATGGTCGTCCACCAGCTCATAGATATTGCGGAAATTCAGCAGGTCAAAATAGAATTGCAGCACGTCCCCGCGCCCCGGGAACTCGGGATGGTTTTGTAAAAACTCGTCCATGTCCGCAGTGAGCTTTTGCAGCACAGACAGAAAACGGTCCAGCTCCTCATAGATCACATAATTTACGCACTCCCGTTTGTAATCGAGCAAAATCTTGTTGCAGCGCTCCAGACCCTTTACAACCTTCCCCGGAAACGGCTTTAACAGCTTTTTGACGGCGAGAAAATCTTCCTTGAGCAGAGACGCGCTGTACATTTCCCGGCTGCGCTCCACCAGATTGTGCGCCTCGTCAACCAAAAAGAGATACTCCCCTTTTGTACCGTCGGCAAAAAAACGTTTCAGGTACACGTTGGGGTCAAACACATAATTGTAATCGCAGATAATATTGTCCGCCCACGACGCGGTGTCTAAGCACATCTCAAACGGACAGACCCGATGCCGCATTGCCTGCTCGATCAAAACTTCCCGGTCCATAAGGTCCTCTCTTTGCAGCAGCTCAAACACCGCGTCATTCACCCGGTCAAAATGGCCCTTGGCATAGGGACAGTACACCGGGTTACATTCCGTCTCCTCCATCGGGCACATCTTTTCTTTCGCCGTGATCTGAACCGTCTTTGCCTGATATCCCTGCCTGCGCAGCAGGACAAACGTCTCTCTTGCCACTGTCCCGGTGACGGTTTTGGCCGTCAGATAAAAAATCTTGTCGGAAAGCTCCTCCCCCACGGCCTTGACGGCGGGAAAGATCGTGGAGATCGTCTTGCCGGCGCCGGTCGGGGCCTCGATAAAGAGCATTTTCTTTCGCGCGATCGAGCGGTACACGTCCGCCGCCAGCTCCCGCTGGCCGTCGCGGTACGCAAAAGGAAACACAAGCGCTTTGATGGACGCCTGGCGCAGCTTACGCCACGCATACTGAAAATCGGCCCACTTCTTATACGCTTCCATCAGCTCTCCAAACCACCGGGAGAGCTCCTCAAACGTAAATTCCTCACGAAAATAGCGGATATCCTCCGTGTCCAGATTGCAGTAGGTCATCTGCACATGAATCCGCGTAAGCCCCTGCTGCAGGGCATAAATATAGGCATAACACATAGCCTGCGCCCTGTGGACGCCGACCGGCGCCTCTAACAGCTCAAGCTTTTGGTATATGCCTTTGATCTCATCAATCGTCACCCGCCCGGTATCCGGGGCGGGCTGACAAAAAGAATCCGCATATGCGGGCTGTTCTTCCCTGGCCCGCTCGATGATGATTCCGTCCGCGCGCCCCTCGAGGACAATCCGGTAATCCCGTTCCTCAAGCACAAGCTTTAAGGGCACCTCCGCATGGTAATTTTCGCCCATACGCTTTTGAATTTTGCGGTGCATCCGCGTGCCCTCGAGCATGGCCTGCGCCGTGGTCGTTCGCGTGGTGCGGTTGTCAAGACTGCCCTCGCGCAGGATAAATTCGACCAGATTGCGCACGGATATTTTGATGACTCCCTTTTCGTTATTGACTACTACATTCCCCATAAGAAATTAAAAATTTCTTCCGTTCCAGCCCCAGTCGCTCACCCCGTGATAGGTGACATAAACCGCGTCCCCCGGTATGGAAAGCTCTCTCTCAAGAATCGAACAGATCTTTGCCGTCATGCGCTCGTAGGCGTCGGAGGATGCGCTGCCAAAGAGGCTGACAGCCACATATGCCCCCCGCTGCAACTGCTTTCCCGCCATATAGAGATCGCAGTTGTCCGTAAAGCCCACCATCAGGTACGTCTCTGATTTGTTCAGCAGAGAAATCGCTTTTCCAAACTCAGCCTTCACGGCCTCGCGCTTTTCGGGTGTCAAAGTTCCGGTAATTTTTGCATCAATAAATGGCATAATCTTTTCTCCTTCATTCCTAATACTACAACGGTTTCCGTTACGGCAGCAGTTCCCCCTCCAGATAACAGCACCGCAGATAATCGATATTGCTGTAATAGATATTGGCGTTAAAATCGGCGATCTCGTCACTGATAAACGAAGAAAATACGTCGATCAGTGTCTGCTCAATCCCCTGGTCGGGCCTGCGCACGGCAAGTATCAGTTCCTGATATACCCTCCCGATGGAGATCACCGAGGGCACCGTAAACTGACAGGTGCGAACGGTGTCGAACTGGCCGCGCGTTATTCCATAATCCACGATCAGGCCGCTCGCCACCTCGTCAAATGTCATTTCCATATTGACATCCGCCATGCACATCTCACGGTTGATATCATCCTTGTCGAAATACGAGATCACATCGCTGCGGCGGTTTGCCGTCTTGCGCGCAATATATTCCAACAAAATGCAGACGTAAAACAGGTTGTCCATCAGCTTCTCATCCATGTACGACTTCACTCCCCTCATAGCGCAGACATTCCAATGCCTGCAGCGTATGGAAACTGATCTGCCAGGAGGGCGACTCCGTCTCGATATGCTTGCACAAATTTTGATAATTCATGCGGCCCGCGAAATACTCATTGACATAATCCCAGATCGAGCTGTCCACCATCGGCCCGATCACGATATCGTAATCGTGAATATAGCCGTTTCTGCAGCCGCCGATAAAATTGAGCCATTCCTCCATCGGCTTTTCAAAGCGCAAAATCTTAAGCTTTTCATCCTCTCTGTAACGGTATTTGTTGATAAATCCCATGCGGCGGATGCGGTGCGCCTGCCGGTAAGCCTCTTCATAATCGTCTGTGGCATAAAATCCCCAGGAAAAGTCCCTGGTGTATCTCGCCCTGCTGATCTTGGGAAACTCGACGATCTGCGTATCCCCACAATAAAGCAGCTGTTCTTCCATGTTATCTCCATTCTGGGGCATTTACGAGGCCAGGCAGGCACAAATCTCAGATCTGTGTCAATCGCCCTGGCTATTTGAAACGCTCCCACGCAACATAGTCAAATTGAACTATATTACACATCATGAACTTTTTGTCTGCGTAGGGCACAAAAGCTCTCCGAGACACAAAAAAATCTTTGAAGCGCTAAAAGCTCTTTGAGGTGCCAAAAGCGCCTTCAAGTGCCCAAAACGCCTTTAAGCGCCTTCAAGCGCTAAAAGCTCTTTGAGGCGCTAAAAGCGCCTTTAAGCGCTTTGTCAAAACCTGTGCTGCTGCCTCGTGGGAGCCCTGGCCCGGATGATCGTTTGCACCGGTCCACTCCTCCCTAAGCGGCGGCAGCGCCAGATACTCGGCCCGCGCATCCCCGCTCTCCCCCCTGTAGCGCTCCACGCCTTCCACAATGTAGGGTTCCATCGAAACATTAATCATACCGTACGCCCAGATCAGATAACTGTCGGGATTGCAGGCGCGCAGCGTCTCTAAAAACCGCGTGACGCTTAAGACGAAGCGGTCTGTCGACTCCTTTGCAAAGCTGCCGTCCGCTTCCCGCCTCATCCAAAAACGGTTGCCGCTCTCGTCGACCCACGCCGGATTGTCAAAGGCAAACGCATCGTTGCTGCCGAGATTCACCACCACGGCGTCCGGCCGCCAGCTGCTAAAATCATGCTGCAAAAATGCCCCGAGCCGCTCGTTTTCTTCGCCTTTTACTACGCCGCAGACCTGTCCGTAATAAGGGGGCAGGGAGCGCACCGGGTCGTTGTCCCAGCTGCAATAAGCCCCCCATCCGCTCTGTGAAAGAATCCGCAGCTCGGCGTCCATCTCTTGTGCCGTGCGCAGCGCATAATGCCCCAGCGTGGAAAAGATGGCCGGCGCCCAGACATGCGTCCCTCTTGTGCCGGCCAATCCCTCGCCGGAGGTGATGCTGTCACCGACAAATTCCAGCTTACAGGTTTTCTGCGGCAGCGGATAGAGCCTGCCGTCCATGTGAACGGCGCAAAGCAGCAGCTTGTTGTCCGGGTCAATCCGCATCGGCTGTACCTCTTTGATGAGACGGACCCGCTTCTTTACCGACGCGTCCAGGCCGCGAAACGCACAGAGCGTCGTTTTTCCTTTTGCGAGTGCGGTCCTGATCAGAGGATACCCATCCAATTCCACACGAATCCATTGCTCATGCACCGTATAATCCGTTTCCAGCTCAAAATAGAGCTCCGCAGCGTCCGTCACAAACTCCACCCCGCTCGCCGTCCAAAAAAGCGGCAGCGGCACGGCCTTTACCGTTCTTCCCAAAATCAGAATCTGTTCTTCTTCCGCCGGAATATAAGTGTTCATATGTTCCTCTCATTCTGCCGCAAAGGCGGCGCTTTCGTCAAAATCTTACTCAAATCGTATAAAACCACATTTCATCCTGCTCCAGATCGGTTTTTTGCAATGTTTTGTTCTCGAGCAGATTGATATTTAACTCCTGATTCTTGATGCTCACCCGGCTGCCCGCCGCGATGGATGTGGTAATAAACGCGTTGCCGCCGATCACGGCGCCGGCGCCGATTACGGTCTCTCCCCCCAAAATGGAGGCGCCGGAATAGATCGTCACATGATCCTCGATCGTCGGATGGCGCTTTTTGTTGCGCAGCCGTTCCACATCCCTGGTCGAGAGCGCCCCGAGCGTCACCCCCTGATACACCTTCACATAATCCCCGATCTCCGTCGTCTCGCCGATCACGATGCCCGTGCCGTGATCGATGCAAAAATATTTGCCGAGCGTGGCGCCGGGATGAATGTCAATCCCCGTCCTGCTGTGGGCATGCTCCGTCATAATCCTTGGAATCAAAGGCACGCCCAGCAAAAACAGCTCATGCGCCAGACGGTTGACCGTGATCGCATAAAGTCCCGGGTATGACAATATAATCTCCTCGCGGTACTGCGCCGCGGGGTCGCCCTCAAAGGCCGCCTGCAAATCCGTCTCCACATAGGCGCGAATCTGCGGTATTTTGCGGAAAAAAGCCAGCGATATCTTTCCGGCCTCCTCCTGTATATGCTCCTCTGCCTGATGCTCATACGCGCTGGAAAACTTCAGGGCGATGGCAATCTGCTTATTGAGATGATAAATCACATCCTCGATCAGAATCGTCAGATGGCTGTTGGCATTGTAACTTTTATAAAATTTATCCCGGTAATAGCCCGGGAACAGAATCTTAAGCAGCTTTTGTATGATGTCGATAATCACATCTTTGTCCGGCTGGTTAAAAATGTCAATTTTGTCGATCGTCCTGCCGTTTTGATAGTCTTTTAGAATATCCCCGACAATATCAAATATTTCCTGTCCCATTGCATTTGTCATGCGAAAAACCTCCTGCCATTCCTTATCATATCAAATATTATCCATAGATTCAATATGGGAATTGCGCCTGTTTTAGAACACATTCACAAAAAAAGCCATGCCCCGGAGTGAATACACTCCCGCGGGCATGGCTTTTTACGATGTACGAAATTTAGCAAACCGCATATTTAGATACAGTCTTCTCAAAACAAGGATTTATACCGCCATAGCGGACCGTCAATTCCTTGCATAAGCCAATGTAAAACATACCAAGAATGGATTTTGCATCGATTACTGCTCTATTGCAACAAACATCAATTTCAAAATCACATTTCCCGGCGGCTTTGACAAATTCCAGTACATCCTCCGTGTCTTTCAATCTGATTTTCTTTTCTGTCACAAATATCATCCCTTTCTTATTCGATACTGGCAGGCCAATCCATGAATCGGCCCTCGACAATAATTCGCATCCGTGCGTTACACCGATACGTTATCTATATAAACCAAAAACCATAGCATCTGCTGCCTGACATCCTTCTCTTCCCTCTCTTGTCCGGGACTTCTCCTCCTTATCTCACGACTATGATTTTTGAATCGTGTAGATTATGGCACAAATTCCTTTGACTGTCAAATTTTCTTAGCGCGCCGGCACCTCCCAAATTATCATCAATTTATCTATTTTCGCTCTGCGTTTTTCACAAATCTTGGCAACACCGCGGTTATTTTGGTTTCGGAGGATACTCCTGTCAGAACTTAACTGTAAAAAACTGCCAAATATGTCATCTGTGTTCCCAAAAATCCCGTCATCCTTAACAATATTTTGCCATTTTTTTTGATATTTTCCCTGATTCCTTGCTTAAACCGGCATTTCCTTTTATAATAAAATCATGCTGCTAACCGCAGTATTCTATCCGCAAAAAGCATTTATTTTGTAACAGTTCGGCCTTCGGCTTTGCTGTTACCTTATTTTATACAGATTCCGCTCTGTAAAACTGCGAGGTAAGTATGAGACCAGAAAAAGAATTATTATTCGATCAAATGAAACAGCAGCGTGCCCTCCCTGTCACGGAGCACACCTTCGATCTCTACCAGAGTTATTATGACTGCATAGACAAAAGAAATGAAGATGACTGGGCCAATTACCTTTTTTATGTGGGAGAATGTTATTTTCGCATCGGCAATCTCAGAAAATCGTTAAACCTTCTGACGCGCTGCCTTGGCGCCCCAAAGAGCAAGGATTTGGAATATCTCAACGTGTACTGTTACAATATTATCGGACTTATCAATGTCTACGCGGGAAATGAGACGATCGCCCTCAACTATATGCTGCAATGCCAAACCATCAGCGAAGATCTTCATCTGCGCAGCGAACTGATCTCTTCCTATATTAATCAGGGGATTATCTATAACGAGCTGGGAGACTGCGAAAACGCCCGCGCCAATCTCGGCACCGCCTACGAACAGTTAAACGGCCTGGACCGTGACTTTGACCTGCTCTATGTCCTCTGTGAATCCTGCCGCGGCGTCCTTCTTAGCCAGACAGAACACGCCCGGGCGGCGCACGAAATCTATCAAAAGCTGCAACATTTTTTGGCGCAGAGGAGGCAGCCCTTTTTCACGCTGTGCTTAAGTTATCTCGGCGTCCACTTGCACGGCTACCTGGCCGATGACGCGTTTCTTGCCGACCATGTAGCGAAACTTCTGTCGCTTCCCGCGCATGAAGACTTTTTGCTGTTTTCCCGCTATTATTATGCCTGCTGCTCCTACTTGATCGATCAAGGCCTCGGTTCCTATGCGTCACAGCTTTTACAAAAAATCGCGCCGGAAGTCAGACGCAGCACATTATTTTTCTTAAAAAAAGATTACCTCCTGCTGCTTGCGCGCTACACCAGGGCCTATGATGCACAAAATTACGCCGCGGTCTGCTGCAGGCTCGCCGAACTGCACCCGTCCTATGAGGAGGAACAGCATTGTATCACACGCTACAGCCTTGCCTATGTAGAACTGCTGCGCCAGACCAAGATCGACTCTGACCATTTTCAGGAGCAGAGCCAGCTCGACCAAATGACAGGTCTGCTAAACAAATACACGATTCAATTTTTAATCGAAGAAGATCTGGCAAAGGACCATGCCGACCGACATGCCGCACTGCTTTTGGTCGATTTGGATCACTTTAAACAGATTAACGATACGCTGGGACATTTAATCGGAGATGAATTTATCTGCCAAACGGCAAAAATTATTCAGAAATATTTCGGAGATACCGCCCTCTGCGGACGCGTGGGCGGAGATGAATTTTTAGTCTACATCAGCGATGTGGCAGACGTCTCTTTGATCAGCCTTCAGGCAGAGATGCTCTTACAGGAAATTGAACGGCAGACTGCCCAGAAACACAGTTCCATCAACGCCTGTGCGAGTCTGGGCATCGCCTTTTCCTCAGAAATGTATCACAATTATACGCGTTTATTTGCCGCCGCTGACCGGGCACTCTACGATGCCAAAACCAGCGGCAGAAATAAATTGGTGATTGCAGAATAGCTGCCGTGTCACGGCCAAAAGAGGTTCGCCGCGCCATCCGGGCAATTAGAAAATTCTACGCACCGCCACGATCGGGCGGTAAGTGATCGGAGAGGTATATTTAATACCGGTCTCCGGCGTGCTGGCATGAAGCAGCGTGTTGTTTCCGACATAGATTCCCACATGGCCGTCGTAGCATACGATGTCGCCTGGCATGATATCAGACTGGCTGACGCCGTATCCCACGCCCCTTAAGGCCGCCGAGGAATGTGGCAGGCTGACGCCAAATGCGGCATAAACGCTCATCACAAACCCGGAACAGTCCGCCCCGTTCGTCAGGCTGCTTCCGCCGTAGACATACGGATTGCCGACAAACTGCTTCGCATAGTTGACAACCTCCTGGCCCTTTGAGGAGCCATGGGACGCAGTCCCGCCGGCGCTGCCTGCCCCGGCCCCGCTCCCGCTCTTGCGCTCTGCCGTCTCGCGCTGTCTGTTCGCTTCCTCGAGTTTTCTCTGCGCTTCCCGCTCCCGGGCTAAGCGCGCTTCCTCTTCCTCTCTGGATTCTGCTTCTTTGTATTCCGTCGACACCGAAATGTAATCGGTAGAAATATAGCCCTCTCCATCATCCGTCTCGACTTTGACCCACTGCTCGTCATGCTCTTCCGTGATCACATAATCCTGCCCTTCCGGCAGCATTGTCAAGATCTTTTCCTCGGTGGAGGGACCTTTGCGCACAAATAATGTGGTCGTTTCCACGGTCGCATACTGTGTGCTCACACTCTTTGCCAGCTCTTCATCCCCCACTACCACATAATCTGCATGGATATACCCCGTGAGGCTTCCCGACTCCACATAATACCAGCCGTTGTCCGTCGCCTCCAACACGGTCGCCGCCGACTTGTCATATAATTTCCCGATGATCTCGCTCTCGGTCGTCGGCTCCTGCCTGACATTGACATAGTTCGTCACCTGAGCGATAGCAATATTGTCATAGCTGTCGGCCTCCTGCTCTCCGTCGGCCTGCCCGTCCGCATCCGTCTGCCCGCTCCCGTTTGCCTGGTTTTCTTCGCCGCCGGCCCCTCCGGCTGCATCCGTCCGAAAATGCTCTGCCGTCAGAGCTGCCACACCGGCCACTCTGCCCAGGCTTTGCTTGCTAGCATCCGTTTCGTTTCCGTCGCCCACAGCTTCTGTGGCTGCGCCCTCGGCCGTCTTCTGCTCCTGCGCCGCGTACACCGTCCGCGGCGCCTGCAGGAAAACACTGCCCGCCAGTATCGCAAGCGCCACCTTTCGCGGATATCTGCGTTTTCCGCAACTTCCTGCCGTGATCATTCTCTTATGCATGATAACCCTCCATAATTGCTCAGCAAGGCGAACTTTGTCTTTTTATGTAAAAGTTCACGTTTGCAATAGAAATAAATTCTTAACGTTTCATTGCTTCTTCGCCATAAATTTTTTGTAATATTTACAATATATATTACAAAATTGTTTCATTTATGTGATGCAATGATTGTATCAGAGGGTGGCTGCGAAATCCAGCGGGAACATTTGGAAATATAGTCCTTGTCCTGTTACAACAGCTCCTTTTTGATTATTCTCAAGCTTTTCTCTTTTTGAAAAACGTGTCGATATTGTTCTTGATGTCCTCCGGTTTTAAATGTTTTAACAGATATCCGGCCGGCTTTAATGACATGACCTTTTTCACGCTCTCCGGGTCGTTGCGGCCCGTCAAAAATATCACGGGAATATCCGCAAATGTCTCCTCCGAGCGTATCATCTCCAACGTCTGTCTTCCGTCGCAGACCGGCATCTCATAGTCGAGCAGAATCAAATCCGGCCTGTTCAAAGTGATCTCCCGAATCGCCGACACCCCGGAATCCACCAGCAGGACTTCGTAATCTTTCGAGAGCATTTCTTTCATCGCATGACGCATCGTCATGGAATCGTCCACCACAAGCACCTTGGGCTTTCCGCTGTCCGCCTCTTTCTCTCTCCGTTTTAGCAGATAGCTCTCTATTTCACTGATCGCATTTTCATTCCCTATGGGCGTCCCCAGGCTTTCCGTAAGCAGATGGGGGGCGACCATACAATAGGCAAAATATCCCTCCCCTGTGTCAAATAGCAGGCTGACCTGCAATTTTTTCTTGTCAAATACCTTCTGGAATTGCTCAAACGAGAGCAGATTTTCCTGCTTCAACTCATAATCTTCCAAGGACGGAAATTGTTCCATCACACCATTCACAAACTGGCGCGCCGCATATCTGGTGGCATGGGTCAGCATGGCGTCGAGCTTATTCGTCTGAATCCCCATAATCTTTCCAACGGTATTGATGAGAAGCCTCTCTTCAAACACCAAAAAGACTTCCTGCCTTTTTTCCGTCTGATCTGTTCCGTAGACCAAACGGCAGTATACACCCTGTCCAAATTTCTCACCGCCGTAAGCATCACTGATCAAATGCGACTCCAGACGAAACATATCAAACACCAGCTGGACGATTACCTTTTTCATGGCATTGAGTTCTTCTCCCGGCAGCAATTTCTCCCATTTTCTCACACGTTTTCCTGTGATCGCAAGGTCTTCCGTTAAGGTGTGTCCGATCAGCCACCCTGCGCAGACTCCCAAAAAATGTTCCACTGCCTCCGCAGAATACTCCGTCTGCTCCAGCTCCTGCTCGAGCGCCGGGAGCGTATTATCCCGAAATCCGTTATGTATAAGCCTGTGCCGCTCCAGCCCCTCGTAGTTAATCGATTCCATATACGCTTCTTCGTCCGCAAAATGCTGGAGCGAATGCCCTTTAAAAAATTTAATGCTCTCCTGACATGCCCACTGGCTGCCCTTTTCTTCCCCTTTAAATGCAAACAGCTTATTGATAATCTTAAAGAGCTTCCGGTGCTCCTTATCAATAATGTCCACTCCGATATTAAACTCTTCCCGCCATGCAAATTGGGTATCCATACAAAAATCCTCCTTTACCACAGATTCTTTCCTAATTCCTGTAGCTTTTTCATGAAATCCCTTTTCCCAAGGTCCATATCATGTATTATACATCACAAGATATTGTGGATGCAATCACGATTATGCAAATTTTGGCACTATTTTTACGCAAACGCTCCCTTACTCACCGATATGATTCTTCCACGCCAAAAGAACACACAAAGAAATGAGCTGTCGCCTCCCTGTGCGTTCTTTCTACTGGCCTGTCTGAAAACTGTCTTTTCCCTCTCCTGCTTTATCAACCTTTTACAACAGATGAATCGGCATCTCCTGCGTCAGCTGGCAAACCTCGTTTGCCTGCCGCCCCGGGTTCTCCGGCGCCAAAGCCGTATCTGGCGAAACCTTGGAACCGTCTGGCTCCGCCGTCTTCGCAGCCTTTTTGGCCCCGGTTTTCTTAGCTGCCGGTTTTTTGGCAGACTTTGCCCCCGTCTGTTCCACGATCTTCTCCACCACCTGCTCTGACGGGTTCGCGATTACATTTGCAGCCACTTTGGTTTCCTCCGTTCTTGCTTCTTCCGTCGCCTTGGCGGCGGCTCTTTTGATACTACCTGTTCCTACGGACATCCTCTTCCATCTCCTTTGCAAGCTCCATGTATTCTCCCGCACTCCGCGCGCTCTTCTTGTGCGCCATAATCGGCTTGCTGGCATCCTGTGCCCACTCCACTTCGCTGTCTACGCGGATGATATGCTCAAACACATGTACATTCTCTACTTGTTTTAGTGTTTCCAAAGTCTGTTTATAATAATTCTTCCTGACGTCAACTTTTGTCACTGCGATGCCAAGAAGCTTTAAATTTTCGTTGATCTGTCTGACGTCCTCCAAAAACTCAAACATATTGGCCACACCGAACAGTCCCCACGGGCTCGCTTCCACCGGCATCACCACATAGTCGGAAGCACAGAGAATATTCATCACCCATCCGCCCAAAGTCGGAGGCGCGTCGATCAATATGTAATCGTATGTCCCGGATTCCTTGATCGTCTTTAAACTGCCGCGCAGAATAAACTCCCGCTGCCACCTGGTGAACAGATCGTATTCGATGCCGCTCATCAATGTGGAGGAAGGTATCAAATCCAGATGTTCGTAACCCGTCGGGACAACGTAATCGGCCAGATCTTTTTGATGTTTGATCGCCTGGTACAGATTCTTCTCCCCCGACGCAAACGCGAGCACCTCATCCTCGGTAAAAAAAGAAAGGGATAAATTTAACTGCATATCGCCGTCTATCAGCAACACCCTGTGCCCCATGGACGCCAGAGAATATCCCACATTGGCACAGGTTGTGGTTTTTCCGCTTCCGCCCTTATTGTTGGCGAACGCAATCGTTTTAAGCCTCTTCTCCATACAGGCACGTAATTCCCCTTTCCTCAAAATATTTCAGCCAGCCGTCCGTCGGCCGCAGGTCTGTCACCACCATATCGACATCCTCCATCCGGCAGATCTGGGAAAATGCTACCTTATTAAATTTCGTACAGTCCACGGCGAGAATTCTCTGCTTCGCAGAGCGCAGCATGGTCTGCTTTACCTGGGAAAACATATCGTTGGCGTCGGTGACGCCCTGCTCCATATCAATGCCTTTGCAGGAGATCACCACCTTATCCGCGTGGAAAGAACTGATTCCCTCGATCGCTCTCGAACCCACCAGCGCCAGATAATTTTCTTTTAATGTGCCGCCGGAGGAAATCACATCCCAGCCATTCGTATCCCCAAGCTCGACCAAAACCTCAATCGAGTTGGTCACGATCGTAAGCCGCTCCTTGTCCCGTATGGACTTGACGATGGAGACGGCCGTAGTGCTCGGGTCCAAAATGATATGGTCGCCGTCCTCAATCAGCCCCGCAATCAGAGAGGCAATTTTTTGCTTTCCCGCCAAATTTTTCTTCTTGCGGACATTGAATGGCATATCAATGTTATTATTTTCGTTTAAGACCGCGCCGCCGTAGCTTTTTACCGCCATACCCTCCTTGGTAAGCTTATCCAAATCACGCCGTATCGTCTCCTCCGAGACCCCAAACAACTCGCCCAATTCGCTGACAACAACTTTTTTTTCGTCCATCAGCTTCTCCAAAATCAGCGTTCTCCGCTCCGCTGCCAGCATATTCCCACACCCTTACACTAATCTTATCTCACCCATGCTGATTTTAATATCCCCTCAGCCTATATCAAGTTTATTCTCCCGCACAAGCCTGTATGCAAAAAGTAACCGTTACAGCCAATCGCGCCAAATAGCGCGAAAAAATATATGTTTCACACGATCGCTTTACAGATCTGTGCATCCGGGTGTGCGATCACGGAAGAGTCCAAAAACATTCCCTTGTCGCCCACGGTATTCTTGGCCTTCGCGATCGCCGCCTCGCAGGCAGCCACCTCGCCCGTGATCAGCATATAGGATTTTCCGCACATGCCTTTGGCAATGCGCAGCTCAATCAGCTGTACGATCGCCGTCTTCGCCGCGATATCCGCCGCCTCGATGATCGCCGCCGCGTCATATGTCTCGAGCACACCAAGGGCATTGACGCCCTCGATGCTGCTGGTGCCGTAAATGGCAGGAAAGATGGACGCGTCGGGATTGCCCAGCACAAAGCTGTCGATGAGCTCATCGGGCCTCGTGGACTTCCCTCTCTCCACCGCGGCCTTGACCGCGCTGAGATCTCCCTTGATGATCGCAATATATTTGCCGGGACAGACGGTCTGTGCCTCCACAATCTCCACATCAGCCGTCTTGACCATCTGGTCCGCCGCGGTGATACCCGCCGATACCGTCTTAAATTCTATCATTCCAATTGCTGTATGCATGACTACCTCCATTGCGCACCCATGATTTTATGTGCGCTGTTTAATCTGCATTTATCCCTCTATCAAAGCGGACCTATCCGCCTCCGGTTGCCGGTCTTAGATCAGGCAGTGATCACAATGCCGCGCTCCGTCACCTCTGTCACTTTCCCCGAGACAGACGCATGGATATTGACGGAGAGCCCGTCCGCCGCCCTGCCGACCACATCGCCGACAGACACCGCATCGCCCTCTTTCACAACTGCCGCCGCCGGCGCGCCGATATGCTGCGAAAGCATAATCTTTACAGAGCCCGCACCGCGTATCGCATCATCCAGCGGCGCCTCCTTGTCATAGACGTCAAGCCCCAGCCGCGCCTCTAAGCGCGCCTCCGGCGCCCGCCTGTACTCTCTCGCAGGGCTGACAGGCGCAGCCTCTACCCGCGGCGGTTTGACACCGGCCTTTCTGAGGCCGCCCTTGTACTCTGCCATAATACTGCGCGGCGACAATCCCTGCGGACAGCTGTAGAGTTCACAGAGGCCGCAGGAACTGCAAAACATCGTATTGACAAACGGCTCCGTCGACTGAAAGTCCCGGTTTGCCGCGGCCCGCATAAACAGATGCGGCTGAATCGGGTGCCCCAGCGCATGCCTGGGGCAAAGGTCGGTACAGGTCTCACACTGACAGCAGGAGGACGCCGCGCGCGCGATGGCATTGGCCACGTTGGGCCGCTTTTTGTATACCAGCGAATGATCCTGCGGCAGCACGATCACCGCGTTCGTCGTCTTGGTCACAGGCTGGTAATCCGACCCGAAACCGCCCATCATGGGCCCGCCCAGCAGATAGACCGGATGCGCTGTCGTAATCGCCCCCGCCATCGCCACCACATCACGAATCCGCGTGCCTATCGGCACGCGCACGGTAATCGGGCGCTCTACCTCACCGACCACCGACACGCACTTGTCGGTCACCGGATGATGCTCCCACACGGCGCGATAGACATTATACAGTGTCTCCACGTTAAAGACCGCCACACCGCACTCGATCGGAAGTCCGCCGGGACGCACCACTCTGCCTGTGGCTTCGTAGATCAGCACGACCTCGTCCCCCATCGGATAAGCTCCCGGCAGCTTATGTATACGCACCAGCGGAAAATCTTCTAAAAATTCCTCCAATGCCGTGATCGTACTTTTATATTCTTCTTTTATACCGATAATTGCTTCTTTTGCGCCGACCGTCTCGGCAATCAAAGCAAATGCTTTCAAAATCTCCTGCGCATGTTCTTTTAACAGCTGGCGGTGCAGCTTTAGAAGCGGCTCGCACTCTGCGCAGTTCATCAGAATGGTATC
Organism: uncultured Roseburia sp.; assembly: GCA_947567625.1. Taxonomy (GTDB): domain Bacteria; phylum Bacillota; class Clostridia; order Lachnospirales; family Lachnospiraceae; genus Roseburia. The sequence goes on from CANONN010000047.1 coordinate 24,043, forward strand.
TGCCTGATCGGACAGCTTTCCATATGTCGGAAAACCGGCGCCGCCGGCTCCCACAATGCCATTCTCTCTCAATATTTTACTTAATTCTGCAATATCCATAACCTTTTACACCAGCTTTCCAATATCGTCAATAATGCCGACGATCGCCGCGTCGATCGGCGAATCCGGCAAACCACATCCGATGCGCGCCGCGCTTCCCTGCGCGACTAAAACATATTCTCCGATACCGGCCCCAATATTATCGATTGCCACTAATTGGCTGTGTTCTCCGTTCATGGTGCTAATTGGCTCAATAACCATAAATTTGTTGCCTATCAGGTTATCCTGCTTGCGGGTTGAAACGATACTTCCGGTTACTTTTCCTATAATCATTTCTCTCCCTCGATTCTTTCTGATTGCCGGGCCCGCCCGGTATTCATCGGTGCAAACCGCCGATACCCACGAAACCCGGCTCTCTTTTTCTTCCACTTTTAACCGTTCCAGTCACTTACCTGTAACGTCCTCTTACCTTTTGATGATCGTCACCTTATCGCCGCATTTGATCTCGCTGGCATTGGCCTCATCGGTATCAATATGCATTTCCAGTGTAAAACTCTCATCCACACGGATTTTCACCTTATCAAACGTAGTCCCACGCTCGTTCTCCATCTTCACGCTCACATAATCGCCGTCGCCCAATCCGCATTTTGCGGCGTCGGAGGGTGACATGTGAATATGTCTTGCCGCGATGATACAGCCTTCCTTGCAATAGATCGCACCCTTAGGTCCGACAATGGCAATCGGCGCGGAACCGGATGTATCGCCGGACTCACGGACCGGCACGCTGATGCCGAGCTTTCTGGCATCCGTCTGGCTGATCTCTACCTGTGTCGCCTTGCGAACAGGCCCTAATACTCTTACGTTCTCAATCGCCCGCAATTTCAAACCAACAATTGTACAACATTCATTGGAGGCAAACTGGCCGCCCATCAGCTCCTTTTTCTTTGTCAGCTGATAACCCTGCCCAAACAGCGTTTCGACATCCTCCTGCGTCAGGTGAATGTGACGGTTGCTGACCCCCACGGGAACCATAAAACCGTCACCCTTCTCCTGGCTTTGCTGAATACTGGATACAATGATTCTGGTTAAAGCTTCGATTTCATTTTTCTCCAACACGTTCACCTGCCAGTCTTAATTATTTGATTTTTGGAAGGATACCTTCTACATCTGTGTGCGGTCTCGGGATAACATGCTGAGCCACTAACTCGCCGAGTCTCTCGGCATTGGCTGCGCCCGCCTCAACAGCAGACTTAACAGCGCCCACGTCTCCGCGTACCATAACGGTTACCAGACCGGAACCGATCTTTTCTGTTCCCACTAACGTTACATTTGCAGCCTTGCACATGGTATCAGCCGCCTCAATCGCCGCCGTAAGTCCTCTTGTCTCTACCATTCCCAATGCTTCCTGTGCCATCATTTTTTCCTCCTTATTAAAAACCTGTCATGATATCCGCAAAGGCGGCCGCCGCAGACGGCGCCCCTGCCTTAACTGCTTTTTATTTTACCGCATTGCTGCGGCTATTGCCATTTTTTGATTCTGCTCCCCGATTATGATATCGCGTTTTGCGCCTGCTGATTTTGTATCCGCTTCGCGCTGAGCGCTACCATTTTACGAATCTCCTCACAAGGTGCGGCGATGATGCCGGACGTCGCCAGAATATGCTGATTCAATGCGCAGATATTCTTTGCTGCCTCGACTGCCGCCTTCACGTCAGACACGTCGCCCTCCACGATAATGGTTACCAGACGTCCGCCCAGCTTCCTCTCCCATGTCACGAGCGTCACATCCGCCGCCTTACACATTGCATCCAGAGAATCGATCGCAGCAACTACACCGGAGACCTCAATCAATCCATATGAGCTTCCCATAGGTGATTATGCCGGAAATCCCGGAAGGATTTTTTCTACGTCCGTGTGCGGTCTCGGAATGACGTGCTGTGCCACTAACTCGCCGAGACGGGTTGCTGCTGCTGCACCAGACTCAACGGCTGCCTTCACTGCGCCTACGTCGCCGCGTACCATAACGGTTACCAGACCGGAACCGATTTTTTCTGTTCCGATTAACGTAACCTCAGCAGACTTTGTCATCGCATCCGCTGCCTCGATCGCTGCTGTCAGTCCTCTTGTCTCCACCATTCCCAATGCTTCCTGTGCCATTTTTATTCCTCACTTTCTGCCTTACGGCAATTTGCCCTATGTCAGTTTCGCCTGTGTCATTTTTGACGTCCATTTTCTAAAAGGCAAATTCATCATTCTTCTTTTTCCTGCTTCGTCGGCAATGTCTGTTTTGTCATTGCCCGTTTGCGGCATTGCCCTAATCCTTGTCGAACGCGCATATGCCCAACATTTTTAATGTATCCTGCGTCGGCCTTGGGATGACATGGCTTACCACCACGCCCGTCAGCGCCTCCGCAGTCTGTCTGCCGGCCTCCACTGCAGCGGTCACATCTTCCACACTTCCGCGGAACTTAATCGTCACCAGAAGCGGTACCGGAAGCGAATCTGCGTTTGCCGGCTTGTTCTTGTCAAATGGTTCCAATGTCACATTTGCTGCCTTGCATCCCGCATCCGCTGCGATAAATGCACAAACCAGACCGTAGACTTCCAACATTCCTACTGCTCTCTCGTCCATTCAGGCGGCTCCTTTCAATCTAGTTATCCGCTACGACCGCAATCTTTAACCCCGTCATGGCCGCTGCCTTCTGGAACGCCGCATCCACCTGGCTGAGCGGATACTTATCGGTGATCAGTTCGCCGATCGGCAGGCCGATCGCTTTTGCGCTCTTTAAGAAATCAAACGTTGTCGCGTAATCTCTTAAATTGTATACCCAGCTTCCCACCGTCGTGATCTCTTTGGAACAGATATCAAAGTGCGGATTGATCGTCGCGTCGCCGCCGTTGATAAAGAAACCGAGCTCGCAGAGTCCGCCGCCGTTGCGGATGAACTTATAAATATTTGCGTGTCCCACCGGGGAACCGGTACACTGGAACGCGAAATCTGCCAGATGGCCGCCAAACTTATCCGCCGCGCCTTTTGCCATTGATTCGATGCCGTCGTAGTCTTTAAAGTTGAGCGTATCGGACGCCCCCAATCTCTTGGAGAACTCCAAACGCGACGGATTACC
>CANONN010000048.1 GCA_947567625.1 uncultured Roseburia sp.
GTTTCATTCCCGTTTTTGAACACATGAAACAATGGGGAGATGAAAACCTCAGCGAATAAATAAAGCACGATATCCGGCAGGCACATAAAATCTCGTATCCGGTATGGTTCTTTTTTGATTCCCTTCCGCACATCTGTCTTCCTAGTATCCATACCGCTTTTTATATTTTAAGAACATAAAACCGGACAATACAAGCGCCATCAGCTCCGCCGCAGGCGTTGCCAGCCAAATCCCGTTCACGCCCAAAACCAAGGGCAGAACCATCATCGTAAGCAGCATAAACACAAATGACCTCGAAAATGCGAGGATCGCCGATACAACTCCGTTCGACAATGCCGTAAACATGCCGCTGGCAAAAATGTTAAAACCGATAAAGAAAAGCGCAGCCGTGCAAATTCGGTTCCCTGTCACGGCGAGATCATAGACCGGGTTATCCGGGCGGGCAAACACGGAAACCAACGGCTTTGTCAGCAGGAAGGATGCCGCAACGGTCACAAGCGATATCCCTGCGATCACTTTTAGGCTGACCGCAACCAGTTTTTTAAGCTTTTTATGGTTCTGTTCCCCGTGATAATAGCTGAGCATCGGCGCCACGCCGTAAGAATAGCCTGTATACAGGGAGCTTGCAAACATCAGCACATACATAATGATCGTGACCGCCGCTACGCCGTCCTCCCCGACATAGTGAAGCATCGTCCAGTTGAACATCATGGTAATGATTCCGGTGACAAGCGCGGTGGCCATTTCCGAGCATCCGTTTGCAGCCGCATGGAGCAGGACCCGGAATCGCCCTACCGGTCTTTTAAAATGCAGCAGGCTCTTTTTCCGGCTAAAAACAAATAGTCCCACAACCGCCGTCACGGTATAGCCAAGACCGGTCGCAATCGCCGCACCGCTAATCCCCATATCAAACACCGCGAGAAACACATAGTCAAGCGCCATATTTAAAACACCGCCCGCCACCGAGCAGACCAGGGAAAGACTGGATTTACCGCTGGCAATCATATAAAGCGTGAAATTATTCATCAGAAGAATCGGCACGGTAAATACCAGATACCGGCTCAAATACTCCACACAGTACCCTTCCACACCGGGCGAGAGATTCATGCCGGCGAAAATATGCTCCATTGCCAGATACCCCGCTGCGCACATAACCATTCCCGCCACGACGTTTACCAAGATCAAAAATGTAAAGTCTTCTTTCGCCTCCTGCTCTTTGTGCTCTCCCATCTTTTTCATGATAACCGCGCTTCCCCCCGTGGCGAGCATCGTGGAGACAGCCGTCACAAGCTGGATGATCGGCGCTGTCAGATTAATGGCAGAAAGCGCATCCGTGCCGATCAGATTTGACACAAACAGCCCGTCCACCATAGTATAAAAAGACATAAACACCGTCATGGCAATGGTGGGGATTGCAAATTTCAAGATATTTTTTAGCGTTACAGGTTTTTGATATACATTCGTGTTTTCCATACACTTATCCTCCGTTCGTCTTGTATTTGTTCCCTGTGTGTGATAGTATAAACCGTACAGTAACTGTACGGTCAAGACAAACTTTCGATATTATGAGGCGTCTATGAATAAAAACGACAAGCTGCTCACGATCGGCCAATTTGCGGCCATGCACGGCATCAACAAAAAAACTCTGATGTGGTATGATGAGATCGGACTGTTTACACCGGCCTCCATGAATCCCGAAAACGGATACCGCTGCTATACCTACCGTCAAAGCCCCATCCTTGAAACAATCCTGCTGCTGCGGGAACTGGACGTCTCCATCCAAGACATACAAACATTCATGAAAGACCGGTCGGCCGCCAACTTAAAAGATCTTCTGGAAGAAAAGATCACAGACCTTGACCGACAGATCACACACTTGCAGGCCGTCCGCACAACTTTATGCGCACACCAGCAGAACATGTCCACCCTGCTGCGTATGGACATATCCGAGATCTGCATCGTCGAAAAAGAACAGCGCTGTCTGGTTACGGTAGAAGTAGACCAAACTACCACCTTTGAACAGGAAGTGGAACTGATCACAGCCGAGACGGAAAGATACCGGCTCGGTCGCCTCCACAAAGCTTCTTACGGTTCCATGATCTCCGTTGCAAGCCTGCAAAGCGGCTGCTTTGACGATTATTCGAGGCTTTTTATTGAAATCCCCTTTCTCCCCTACCAGGCCGGACTGCATATCATGCCCCGTGGCAAGTACCTGAGGGCTTTCCACAAAGGAGAATGGGACGGTATCCCCAATCGATATCAGGAAATTCTCGCCTATGCCAGAGAACACAAACTGTCACTTTACGGATTTGCTTACGAATCGGGCATCAATGAAAACGTCATAGACCGAATTGAGGATTATATTGTGCAGATTGAAATACCGATTGCGGAATGAACTAGATTGCAAGCTATCCTGCGCAAAAAAAGTGAGCCAACTTATGTCAGCTCACATCTGATCGTTTCCTCACGGCGTATCTTCGATAATATCCTGCATCGAATGTTTTATAATGTATTGATAAATCTCTGCCAGCTCCTTGGCCGATATGCTCATCCCGGTCTGAATCCAGGATATCACCACATAGCACAGCGATTTGGCGTAATATTCGGCCACGCGCTCCGAGGTCAGCCATTGATATTTCGACATCTTCCCTTTCGTGGAAAAATCCTGCATGACCCCCAAAAGTACTTTGGAGACGCACGCTTCCACAATGGACTGAAAGGAATTCTGGCCCTCCAGACGGCTGGCCCTCGTATAAAACTCTTTATCCTGCTCTATCCGGGTAAAAATCAACACAAAAGCCTCATTGATCATGCCCACGCCGATCAGCGGCTGTACGGGCTCTAAGATCTCGGTATTGATAATCCACTCCAGCAGTTCATATTTATCCTGAAAATGATTGTAAAAAGTAGGACGGATAACCCCCGCCCGATCGGTGATCTCCTTGATGGTGATCTTTTCGATGGGATGCTTTTCGGCCAGCTCCTTAAAGCTTGCCGCAATCAGGGCATCCGTCTGATTTTTCATTGTTCCTGTCATTTCCTGTCAAACCGTCCCGTGCTATTCGTCAAATTCCATGGTAACATAATAACCTCTCGGCGTCTCCTCGATCGCCGCCACGGTGCCTTCTTTTGATTGGATGCGCTCCCCAACCGCATAATTTGCCGACATGGCAAAAGCCTTGCCCAGGGTATAATAATAGGAACCCGGCAGCTTTCCCTCTGTGATCGGCAGCACCTGACCGATCTCGACAAGGCCCATGCGCTCCATTTTAAACTCTTCTCTTCTCATAATGAAATCATACGCTACTCTACTTCTTTGTATTCACATTCGAGTGCGGCCTCCTCTTTCTCTTTTGCCCGCAGGGTAAAGACTGCCTTTAATGCAATCCAAAGATCGGTCAGCCCGTCATAGATCAGTGCAATGCCTATGATGCGGAACGTCAGGGCTACAATTCCAAATGCATTGATAATGCAGACAATTCCAAAAATTATGCTCAATGCCGCGATAATCCCCATAATCCACCAGCGGTCGTAGCCGTTTCGTTTTGTCTCCAACGCAATCTGCAAATCTTTTAGCCCGTGCACGGTGAGAATAACGCCGATCACGATCGGTACGAAACTCACCAGCTTATGCGGCTGTAAAAAAATCCAAACGCCCACCAGCAGCACGATCACACCGAGAATGGCAGATACCGGATACCCGTCGCGTTTTACCAGATAAGAGGTGATCTGCACGATGCCAATGATGATAATCGCCACCGCCAGAATCTTACACAGCACATCGATCGTCGTCTTGGGCCATACCACCAAAACAATCCCCAGTACCGTGCACAGCAGCGCAACAAAAACCATTTCCATTTTATATTGTTTGATCGCTTCTTTCATAATCCACTCTTCCTCTCATTCCGCCGTATGAACGGCATAATCTTTTTGTGGGAAATCACATTCGGCACAAATGCTTCTGCCAGCATTATACCATAATTATTTCCATATGGATAGATTTTTATTTTTTCTTTCGGACATTTGGCGTGAGTGCGCACTGCAACGGTCTTGCCGATTTGACGCACCTGGAGTATAATACGCTTGGTAATGATTTTGATTTCAGAAAGGGACCAACATGGGAAAAGAGACTAAGACAAACGCGATGCGGATTTTAGACCGCAATAAAATCGCTTACGATATAATACAGTACGAATGTGACGAATTTATCGACGGACTCCACACCGTTGCGCTCACCGGCGCGCCGGCGGAACAGTCCTTTAAGACACTGGTGATGAGGGGAAAGAGCGGCGGCCACTATGTCTTTGTCATTCCAATCGGAGAAGAAGTCGATTTAAAAGCCGCCGCCAAAACTGCCGGGGAAAAGTCCGTCGAAATGATCGCGGTCAAAGAGATCACCGCCGTCACGGGCTATGTGCGCGGCGGCTGCTCCCCTCTGGGCATGAAAAAGCAGTTTCCGACTTTCGTTCATGAAACTGCTGCTTCCTTTGACAAAATATATATCAGCGGCGGCAGGATTGGCGCCACCATCGCACTCTCTCCCGCCGACCTGCTCCGAGTGACCGGCGCGTCTTACGCCGACCTAACTCGTTAATCCGTCCTCCGTGGTCCTTGCCAACTCCATAATCTTTTGGAGCTCCGCTCCCTCCACGGGGGCATCGCCATGGACAATGTGTTTCCCGTCCTCCGTCACCTGCCCCAACAGGCGGCTGTTTCTCTCCTTGCCCTTTTCTATCGTAAAATAACACGTCTTTTTGGTGATGGGGTCAAACGTCAGGTACATACGGAAACAAAGGCTCGGTATCACCGTATCCTCCGGCACATCCACGCGGATTAGCGTCAAGTCCTCGGCAATATCCAATGCCATCACATCATAGTCGCTCTTGCTCCCGCGATACAGTCTGGTATCGCCAAAAGTCTCGCGGAAGACCTCATCAATGACTTCCTCCCGTCCCTCGCAGAGACGGTTGACAAAATCCTCCCCCTCCTGGAACAGGTGCACCGGCAGCGTTCCAAACTCGGCCTGCCCTCTGGCGTAATTGGTAAACTGTTCTGGCGTCATTTTCACCTTTTTTGTGTTGGCAAGCTTGATGTCCGCCTCATGCAGCTTGCCGATCAGCTCCTTCTTCAGCACAAGGTTGTGGGAAAACGGGTTTAACACCATACCCAACAGTTGTAACTCCGGTTTCATCACCAAGCTGTTGCATGCCGGGAACGGCATATTGAGCAGCGCCTGCGCCTTGGGCTCCGGCGGTATCTGATTCTTATTGGTGTAAACCGCCAGATACTGCTCCCCCTCGTTGTTCTTCAGGAAGCAGGGAAGCGGCTGATTGGGCGCCTTTAACATCGCCGGAATATACAGCTTGGTCGGGCGCAGCAGATTGAGCACATTGCCCAAATTGTCCGGTGTGCGCTCGTCAATATATGCCTGAATCGCCTTTTCCAGGTTTTCATTTGTGATCTCTACAGTAGTCTTATTCTCATCCATATTGCGCTCATTCCTTTCTGCAAATTCGACAGAACCTTTGCATATCATACGGCTTACAACACGTTTACATGGCCTTCACTTCATCAAAATCCTTTACCACCTCCGCTGACGGCGCCGGTGTCAGCAGACTTACTACGACAATAAAGAGACATGCGACCACAAACGCCGGCAGCAGCTCATAAATATTCCACGCGCCGCCGAGCGGGCGAACCACATATTTCCACACAAACACCATGGCGCCGCCGGAAACCATGCCTGCGAGCGCGCCCCACTTGTTGGTCCGTCTCCAGAACAGGGAAAACAGCATGATCGGCCCAAAGACCGCGCCAAACCCGGCCCAGGCGAACGACACAATCTGGAACACGGAGCTGTTGGGGTCCCTGGCAATAAATACGGCAACCACCGCAATGGCAAGCACCGTCGCCCGCGCCACCACCATCGTCGCTTTGTCGGAAAGCTTTACATGGAACACATCTTTAATCAGATTCTGCGAAATCGAAGAAGACGCCGCCAAAAGCTGTGAGTCCGCGGTAGACATGGTACAGGCCAAAATGCCCGCAAAGATCAGCCCCGCAAAAATCACAAATAGAACCATGAGAATACCGCTTCCCTTTGTGCTCAATAGCGTAGCCGCCTTGATTAAAATCGTCTCCGAATCCGCTCCCTCCAAAACGGGCAGCGCGCCGGCCTTTGACATTGACATGCCGATCACGCCGATGAAAATAGCGGCGGCCATAGAGATTACCACCCATATGGTCGCGATCCTGCGGGAGAGGGTAAGCTTTTTCTCATCATGAATGGCCATAAAGCGAAGCAGGACATGCGGCATACCAAAGTAGCCCAGTCCCCACGCCAGCATGGAACAGATCGTCAGCAGGCTATACGGCGCCGCGCCGCCCGTGGCGGGGTCATATACATGATGAAAAGATAAATATCCTGCCAGCTCTTTCGCGTTATCGATCACGACAGAAATACCGCCGGCAGTATGTAAGCCAAAGAAAATCATGATCACCAGCGCGCATGTCATGATGATACTCTGAATCAAATCCGTCGTACTCGCCGCAAGGAAACCGCCCAATGCGGTATAACCTACAATGATAATCGCGCTGACGATCATCGCCGGCATATAATCCATGCCAAACAGGCTGGAAAACAGCTTGCCGCAGGCCGCAAAACCGGATGCGGTATACGGGATAAAGAAAACCACAATAAAAATCGCGGAAATGGCAAGCAAAAGATTGCTCTTATCGTGATAACGGTTGGAAAAAAAGTCGGGTATCGTAATCGAGTGATTCTTTTCGCTGTAGCGGCGCAGCCGTTTGGCCACAATCAGCCAGTTAAAATAAGTGCCGACCGCAAGACCGATCGCCGTCCAGCCAGCGTCCGCGATACCCGAAAGATAGGCAACTCCCGGCAATCCCATCAAAAGCCAGCTGCTCATATCGGAAGCCTCCGCGCTCATCGCCGTCACGAGCGGCCCCAATTTGCGCCCGCCCAGATAAAAGTCATCGGCATCGCGGTTCTTCTTAGAAAACCACACGCCCACCCCCATCATAAAGGCGAGATAAATAATCATAATCACCAAAACTCCAATTGTAGAACCCATAACGAAACCAACCTTTCTCTATATTCCTCTGTCAAAAGCCGCGCCGTCAGACGTCACGGCTGTTTTGTAAATACTGGCCACGCATCAAAACCAGCAGCAAATATCATGTCAATTGTAGCATAAAAGCCGCCTGTCCACAAGAAATTATTTTTTACGAAGCGTCCGCAAAATGCTTAAAATACTTTTTGTAAGTGACAAGAAACAACACGACCGCCAGCGCCGCCGACAGATAATCGGTGACCGGCTGTGCCATGGCCACCATGCGCGCCGAATCAAAAATCCTGCCAAACACAAACAGGATTGGAATATACAAAAGGCCCTGCCTGCTCACGGAAAGGACCAGCGACGGCAGCGCGGCGCCCGTCGACTGAATCGCGTTGATAAATACAAATAAAATCCCCATGATCGGTCCCGACAAAATATAGGTTCGCGAAAATGACATACCAAACGCAAACGCGTCGGCGTTGTCCAAAAACGCCGTCACCAATGGTCCCGCGAAAACGTAACAGACCACGGTCATAATCAGGCTTAGGCCAAATGCCAGGCAAAGAGAAAACTTTAATACCGACAGATAGCGCTTTTTGTTTCCCGCGCCGTAACAATAGCCAAGCAGCGGCTGTATGCCGGTTCCCAGACCGATCAGGAGCATCACCACAATCATATTGACCTTCATGGCGACCCCAAGACCCGCCACCGCCATATCCCCGTAGCGGGTCATGACATTATTGATCAAAATATTGGAGACGCTCATCAAGACACTGTTGAGCGATGCCGGGATGCCGATCGCCAGCACGCCGGCGGCAATTCCGCCCTTGATTTTGTAATCCTTCCAATGTATCGAGAGCATCGAGCGTTTGGAAAGCAGATGTATCAGATAAAATACGGCCGCACAGACATTTCCGATCACGGTTGCCACGGCAGCGCCCGCCACGTTCCAGTGAAATCCCAATATCATAATCGGATCCAACACGATATTTAAGAGGTTGCCAATAATCATGCCCGTCATCGCAACCTGCGCTTTGCCCTCGGAACGGATCACGTTACTGAAAGTATTGCCAATAATCAAAAAAGGAATACCGACCGCTACAATATTTAAATACTGTGCGGCATAGCCGATCGTATCGTCACTGGCGCCTACCATACGGCAGATCGGGTCTACAAATATCCAGATCAGTACCATGGCAATAACGCCGATCACCAGACCTGTCCAAAAACAAAATGAAGACGTATGCTTGGCCCGCTCACCCCTGCCTTCGCCCAGAAGCCGCGAAATCAAAGATGTGCCGCCGATGCCAAACAACATGCCAACCGCCATAAATAAAAGAAATACCGGTGTCGCCACCGAGACGGCCGCCACCATGTAGGCGTCCTTGGTCTGCCCGATAAAAAAAGTATCCGCAAGATTATATAACAGCACCATGATCATGCTGATGATCGACGGTATGATGTTGCTGATCACCGCCTTTGGCACCGGCGCGTTTGCAAATATTTCTGTAGAATTGTTTTTCATTGATTTGTTCTTCTCCTTTCCTAAATCCTTACGCACCCCTGCGCATAAAAACGTTCAGGCAAAGAGCGCGCCCAAAGAGTCTATATGTTCTACATCATAAACCTTTTGCGGCATCATTGCAAGCGGCAAATTTCAAATATTGTCTGCTGAGTAAAAAACCGGTACATATTTTATGGCAATCAGGACATACTTTTTTTAACGGCGGCAAGACATCCGCCTAAATTTTAACAGTTTCTTATCAAAAAAAAGCAGACATGAGGTAACATATGAAAGAAATCACACTTTTACCCGTCACCAATGAGATGGGCTGCTACGAAATCCGTTTGGAGAGTATCGGCGGATTGGGCGCCAATCTCTGCGGCAAAATGTTGGGGGAATTGGGCGCCCTCTATCTCAATCTCAACGCACTAAGCTTTTCCAGCTACGGTTCCGAAAAAAGGGGTTCGCCCGTAAAGGCATTTATCCGCTGGTGCGCCCCTGACCGCCCACTTAGGGTGCAGAGCCCCGTGACAAAACCGCATCTTCTGGGCATCTTCCACGAAGGGCTGATCGGCACACACCCCGTACTCTCCGGCGTCTCACCTGACACCGTGATCGTGCTTAACACCAAGCTTTCGCCGAAAGAAGCCGCGGAAAAATACCATATTTCCACAGGCAGGCTCTATTGTCTCGATGCGCTCTCAATTGCAATGGAGCAAAAGTCGCGCATCAACATGGTAATGTTGGGCGCGATCGTCAAAGCATCCGGTTTTCTGCCGCTCGACGCCGCATTTACCCTGTGTAAGGAGACGCTCGGCGAAAAATATCCGGCGGCGCTTACGGCCAATCTCTCCGGTATTCAGGCCGGCTATGATCAGACGGAATATGTCGAGACAAACGCAGCATCCTCTGCCGAGAGCGGCGCTGCGGCGGAACAATATTACTGGGGTTACGACAACGCTCCGATCGGCGGCGTCAACCCGCGCATCGGCAGCACCGTCTCCAACGATCTCTCCCCCTCGCGCGAGGGCTATATTCCGCTGTTCTTGCCGGAAAAATGCATTAACTGCGGCCTCTGCGACTCTACCTGCCCTGATATGGTATTCCAGTTTGCACTCGGCACCTACAAGGGCAAACCGGGCATGGTAAACCAGGGGCTTGACTACCGCCACTGCAAAGGTTGTCTGCGCTGTGTGGAGGTCTGCCCTACCCATGCGCTGGTGAAGGCACTCGAACACGATTATCCGTCGCCGCCGCACGCACGCACCAACCAGGATCTGCTGCCCGACGCCATCTCCTATGAAAAAACCGGGGCAAACAGTTGGATTACCAGCGACGCTTACCTGGATGAAAAGCGCGTAGACGGCGGACTCGTCTAAAATATGCTAAATATATAGAAGAAAGGACCTTTATGGAAACTTCAACACAAAATCAACAGCCACCAAAGCAGAAAGTGCTTTACGACAGCGGCAACGAACTCGCCGCCTACGCCGCAATGCAGATCAATTATCATATCATGGGCTATTACCCGATTACCCCCTCCACGCAGATTGCGGAAAATCTCGATGCCAGCGGGGCCAAAGGCAATCACTCCATCCGCCTGATCGCCGCAGAGGGCGAACATTCGGCAGCCGGTATCTGTTACGGCGCATCGGCGGGCGGCGGCAGGGTATTTAACGCCACAAGCGCAAACGGTCTTCTCTACGCACTTGAGCAGTTTCCGGTGCAGGCCGGCACGCGTATGCCGATGGTTATGAACGTGGCATGCCGCTGCGTTTCCGGCCCGCTCTGTATCAAAGGAGACCACAGCGATATCATGTACCTGCTCAACGCGGGCTGGATTATTTTCTTTGCCGACGAACCGCAGAGCGTCTATGACTTTAACCTTGTGGGCTTAAAACTCGCAGAGGCAGTGCGCCTTCCGGTTGCCATCGCCTTCGACGGCTTTTTCACCAGCCACCAGAAACGCAAATGTATGGTGTTTTCCGACAATGAGACCGTACAAAACTACATCGGGTCAAAGCGCTGCGACAACGAGGCCGCCTTAGAGGGAAAGAAAGACGCCTTCTACAGTGTCCTCGACTTGGAGCACCCCATCTCGGTCGGCTCTTATATGAACGAACCGGATGTGACAAACAATCATTATCAGCTGCACGAAGCCATGGAAGAGGCCAAAAAGCTCATGCCCGCGCTTTTCTCTGAGTATGAGGCGCTCTCGGGCAGAAAACTTGCGGTCTGCCGCGGATACCGCCACGAGGATGCCGAAATTTTACTGTTTCTGGTCGGCTCCTCCTACCCGACCGCCATGGAGGCAGTGGACATTCTGAGACAGCAAAATGTCAAAGCAGGCGTTGTGACACTGTCTGTCATCCGCCCATTTCCGGCAGAAGAGCTGCGCAATTTTTGCAAATCAGCCTCCGTCGTTGTCGCCTGCGACCGGCAGGACAGCTACGGCGCCGGCGGCGGCAATCTCTCACTGGAACTAAAAGCCGCGCTGAAGGACGGACCGCAGACCTCCTCCATCCGCGTCCTGACCCGCATTTACGGTCTGGGCGGCATGGACTTCTTTGTGGAGGATGCGATCGAACTGTGCAAAGAAGGGCTTTCTGACAACGCACCCGCATTTGCTTACCACGGCATCGTTCCCGGCAAACAGGGCACCAAGCAACCCCCCTATTTTAAGCCTCTGACCGAAGCGGACTGCCAGCCGGGCGTCACCTCCTGTGTCTTCGAGGAGAACGGTATCACAGTCTCCGGCGGCAATCTCAGGGAATCCACCGCCATGCCCAAGCGTATCGCTCCGGGACACGGCGCCTGCCCGGGCTGCGGTATCCCCGTAAACTTAAATTTATTGCTCAAGGGAATTGAGGGAAATGTGATTCTGCTGTTTCAGACCGGGTGCGGCATGGTCGTCACGACAGGCTACCCAAAGACTTCGTTCCGCGTCCCGTTTCTCCACAACCTGTTTCAAAACGGTGCGGCGACCCTAAGCGGCCTCGTCGAGGTGTTTCACCAGAAGCAGGCGCGCGGTGAATACCCAAAAGGCGATATCACATTCGTGATGGTCAGCGGTGACGGCGGCATGGATATCGGCATGGGTTCGGCGCTGGGAACCGCTCTGCGCGGGCACGGGCTGATTCTCTTTGAGTACGATAACGGCGGCTATATGAATACCGGTTATCAGCTTTCCTACTCCACGCCCAAAGGAGCCAAGAGTTCTACCTCCCACGTCGGCAAAGCGCAGTACGGAAAAACCTTTTTCCACAAGGACACCCCGCAAATTATGGCTGCCGCCAATATCCCCTATGTGGCCACAATGGCCGAATCGCATCCCACGGATTTTATCCAGAAAGCCGCTAAGGCTGCCGCCTACGCCAAGAGCCAGGGGACCGTTTATTTAAAAGCGCTCTCCGCCTGCCCGTTAAACTGGGGAGACACACCGGACAAGGAACGCGGCGTGATCGCCGCCGCCGTGGACTGCTGTTATTTCCCTCTGTACGAGATCGAGCAGGGACACACCAAGCTCTCCTACGATCCGGCCGAAAAGAACAAAAAAATCCCGGTTACCGACTGGTTTGGCATGATGGGACGCACCAAGCATCTGCTCAAAGATACCTACCGGGAGATCACCGACGAAATCCAGCAGGAAATCGACAGGCGTTACACGCGTCTTTGCGCCATGGCGGAATCGCCGTTATTGTAATTATTATGGAAGGGTACGGAAACTGAAATGAAATTTGAAGAAAGTGTGACACGAGAAAATCTGATGCGCGCGTTTGCCGGGGAAAGTCAGGCAAGAAACCGCTACAACATCGCCGCGGCGGCCGCACGGGAAGATAATTTATATGTAATCTCCGCCGTATTTGCGTTTACGGCCGAGCAGGAAAAAGAACATGCCGCTATTTTCTATGACCATCTGCGGGAATCCGCAGGCGAAACCATCCGCATCGACGGCTCCTATCCGGTTGATCTGAACAAGGATATCGCCAAGCTTTTGCGTGCTGCCCAGCACAACGAGTACGAGGAACACGATGACGTTTATCTTCATTTTGCCGAGAAAGCAAAAGAGGAGGGCTTCGCTAAAATCGCCTCCTCCTTTGAGCTGATCGCCAAGATTGAAAAAACACACGGCGACCGCTTCGGCATGTTTGCCGACCTGTTAGAACAGGATAAACTCTTTGTCGCCGACGTCGATACCGCCTGGATGTGCCTGGAATGTGGCTATATCTACTACGGCAAGTCCGTACCGGCCTCCTGCCCGGTCTGCCACCACAGCAGAGGGTATTTCGTCCGCCTAGAGCTGGCACCCTACACAGGTATCCTGGCCTGATTAGACAAACTTGACTGCCGTACCGTACGCAATAACCTCCGCGGCGCCCTGCATGATCGCGGAGGACGCGTAACGGATATTTACCACGGCGTCCGCGCCCATGGCTGACGCCTCCTCGACCATGCGCTTGGTGGCCAAGGCTCTCGCCTCATTCATCATCTCATTGTAGGCAGTCAATTCGCCGCCCACGAGCGTCTTAAACCCCTGCGAAATATCTTTGCCGATATGTTTGCTCTGAATCGTGCTTCCCTTTACCAGACCAAGCATCTCCAGATTCTTTCCGCTGATATAATCAGTATTGACTAAGATCATCTTCTTCTCCACTCCTTATCTCTTTTACTCTCTCCCAAAACATGGCGAATACGACGCCCGCCAACGCCAAGGGAACAACAACAAGCAACAATTTTATGGGAAAAGGAATCGCTGGTACCAGCATACAGACAAACGCAATCCCCACATAGTAGATCACCATGATAAATGTAATAATCGCCGGTGCAATGATTTTGTTCTGTTTCATAGCTGGCCCTCCTTCCTTTAAAACTAATTTACTACACAACCCTTAATATTACAATGGCTTTTTCTTTCTATCTTCTTTGTTTATTTGGTTACACTTCGCACCCACGCCAGATTTCATAGAGCTTTCGTTCTATGAAGTGCGAATTGTAACTTTATTTGTCATTACTGACGGCTAACTGCACAGTAGGTGCACAGTTGCAGGCTGCACTGTTACCTTAAACTTTCCTTTTTTTCAAATGTGCCGCTAGATAACGCTTTTCACGGCCTAAAACTTAAGATATTCACAAATTAAAAACGTTAAAATTGTGAATTATTCACCTTTACGAACAAAATTTTTTATGCTATCGTTATATTGTTAATCATATATTATTACCTCACGGTAATGGAAAGGAGTTCACTATGAAAGGTTATGAAAAACCAATGGTCATGGTAGCAGACGGCTTAAGTGAAGGCGTATACGCTGCTTCTGGTGCCGCTGCCGGCGAAACTTCTACCGACTGCTGGACGGTAAGCGGTAGGTCTGTCCAGGACTGGAACGGTTCTCACAATGTATTCGAGATCAGCGCCAAACATTCTACCGCCGTGGAACACATTTCCGGTGAGACAACTGTTACGATTGTGTTTAACAACAACATCACAGACGCATATTCCGAGTTCCCATGTTCGTTCAGCGGCAACACCGCCACTGTCACCCGCACATTGCTGGCGGACGCCTACAAGTCAGGCGACAGCGTTACCTACAAGGTATGGGCAAAAGCTGCTGATGAAGCGACTACCAAAGGTCTTGCCATCTCAAGTATCGGCATTACCTGCAAGCATGAGACAAATGTACAGGGCAAATACGATTAATACATCTTTTATTACCCTGCTGTGAACGACCGGAACATACAGTGTACAATCGGAAATGAATTGACTAATCGATAGAGACAAAATGAAGACAGCATCACTTTAGAGTGGTGCTGTTTTTTACCTTATATAAGATTCAGAAAGGAATCCCATGAAAGAAAAGTTGAAATTCTTTATCGGGCGTATCAAAGCCGGGCGGCTGCAGGAGATGTGGCGGCAGACCATCTGGATTTACCAGTATGCCAGGCGTTACTGGCTGATTATGATCTTTTATACCATTCTCGGCATGGTTGGCACCGGCATCGCACTGCTCACCAGCTGGATATCAAAAGACCTGGTGGATATCATCACCGGCTACGAGACCGGTGCACTGATACAGACTTTTTGCATGATGATCGGGCTTAACGTGGGCACTACGCTGCTCAATCAGGCTTCCGACTACGCCTCGAGCTATCTGAGCATGAAAGTCGATTCCGAAATCAAGGCGGATATTTTTTCCAAAATATTGGTGACCGACTGGGAATCCCTGACAAACTATCACACCGGTGATCTTTTGACCCGCTGGAGTTCGGACGCCTCGGCCATTTCCAACGGTGTGTTAAACTTTATCCCCAATACGATTATCTACAGTTTCCGTTTTATCAGCGCCTTTGCCATGGTGATCGCCAACGACGCCTCGTTCGCCGTCTTCGCGTTTCTCGGTATGCCCGTCAGCCTGTTGTTGTCGCGGACCCTGATGAAACGCATGGTAAACAACAATAAACGCAGCGCGGCCATGGGCGCCAAAATGTCCGGTTTTAACCAGGAATGTTTCTCCAACATTCAGACCATCAAAGCGTTTGACCTGATTCATCTCTATATTGCACGCTTAAAACAATTGCAGCAGGAATATATTCACATGAAGCTGGATTTTCAAAAAATGTCCATCTGGACTTCTCTGCTCTTGTCCACGGTGGCGCTTGCGGTATCCTACGCCTCCTACGGATGGGGGATTTACCGGGTGTGGAGCGGCGCCATCAGCTACGGCTCGATGACAATGTTTTTAAGTCTCTCCGGCACTTTGACCGGTACGTTGCACAATCTGACCTCTCTGGTGCCCACGATCATCGGACTTACAACCTCCGCCGGGCGTCTTATGGATATCGTGGAAATGCCGCGGGAAGACTACAGCGGGGAAGATGAAGTGGCCGCTTTTGCCAAGACACACCAGACAGACGGTATCAGCCTTCGCGTCAATGACCTGGAATACACCTACCAGTCAGGCACAAAAGTCTTTGACGGCGCCTCGTTGGAAGCGCACCCGCACGAAATTATCGCATTGGTAGGCCCCTCGGGCGAGGGAAAGACGACGATGATTCGCCTGATCTTATCGCTAATGCGCCCGGGCGGCGGCGACGCGGTACTGTCCGGCGGCAGCAAAGAAGCGCAAGGCAATACGGCAGAGAAGATCGCCCTAAGCCCCTCGACGCGCAAATTGTTCTCCTATGTACCGCAGGGCAACACTATGTTCTCGGGCACGATCGCCGAAAATATGCGAAATGTCAAACCAGAGGCGACCGACCAGGAGATCATTGATGTGTTAAAGCTTGCCTGCGCTTGGGATTTTATTAAAAAATTACCCGACGGCATCGACAGCGTTATCAAAGAGCGCGGCGGCGGTTTTTCGGAGGGACAGGCACAGCGCCTCTCGATTGCCCGCGCCCTGCTGCGACGCTCCCCTATCCTTCTTTTGGACGAGGCGACCTCCGCGCTGGATGTGGCCACGGAGCGCACGGTGCTGCACAATATTATGACGGACGACTATCCGCGCACCTGCATCGTCACCACGCACCGCCCGTCCGTACTCACCATCTGTAACCGGGTGTACGCGATCCGCGACAAAAAATGCGTGGTGCTGCCGCAGGAGGAGATTGAAGCGATGGTCCAGAATAAATAACAACAGGTCAGCCTTCGGCTTCCCATTTCTGATTGGCCTTATTGAAAAACGCCTCATTGTCAATGATAAACCGCTCGTGGATACCCTCGCCGATTTTGCCGGTCTCGTCATAGGCTTCCACCGCAAAGGTGAGCCTCTTTCGGTCAATTTCGGTCAGGGTAGTTCTTGCCGTTATTTTCATCCCCACCGGGGAAGCCGAGAGGTGTTTCACCTGTAACAGCGTGCCCACCGTGCCTTTGCCGGTTTCCAGCTCCGGGGCCACGCTCTCGCAGGCCGCTTTTTCGATCAGCGCGATCATAGCCGGCGTCGCGTATACCTCAAGCATACCGCTTCCCATTGCCCTGGCTGTGTTGCGCTCCGTCACAATCTCTGCCGCCTCGCCTTTGATTCCTGTCTCTAACATCGTTCCTCCCATTCCGCCGCGCAAGCGGGCGATTACCGGTTCGCACTTTATTACGCCGATCACGCATCGTATGGATATCATTTCAAACGTTGCGTTTTCAGACTGTGATAGCGACGGAAGCTGCTTGGCGCTGACTTATTTTTGTATTCATTTTAGTCGATTGCACCGTAAAAAACAAGCCACACCAAAAGAATTTTACATCGCCAATTTCCATACTTCACCGACCGCCGTCTTATCTCCGGTCTCCTCTACGATAATGAACGTAAATCCGGTCAGCGTCCCCTCGTTGTCAAAATCGTAAGAAGCCATAACTCCCCGCCCATTCACAAAATCTTCGGGATAGAAGTAGTAGGTTCCGCCGCTTACGCTGCTTTCCTCCCCATCAGATTCTTCAGTAGATTCTTCATAGGTATATTCATAACGTCCGTTTTTGAGTGTAAGCTGCGCTTCCTCCATTTTACTTGCCCCTGCAAGCGCTTCTTCTTTTTTGCCCTGCTCGATCTGCTCCGTAATCTGATCGCAAAGTTCCTGGGCCTCCGCTTCCCACGGCTCGCTCCCGGAAGCTTCGGTATCCGCCTCATCGCCATCTTCCGGATTCCATTTATCCTCCATCACCGACAGATACGCAGCTGCGGCCTCGGGGTCTGCCCTAGACGGATCGATCGGAAGCGTAAACAAAAGGTTCATGCCCTCATAGGACTCGTTTGGCGAAATAACGCCGCTTGCCTCATCGTAATTGTAAGCCATCGTATCATAAAATGTCGTGTCAGAGACACAGAGATAGATCGTGCGGTCCGCAAACATCATAATATCGTCGCACTCAATGATGCGGTAGAGCACCCCGTTTTTCACCGTATCGGAGTATCCTCCGCAGATCCCGCCGGCAATATTATAGTGCCACGGTGTCAATCCCTGAATCAGCGGCGAGATAAAAAATTCCAGGTCTCCGTATGCATCGTCAGAAGTATTGGGCATCGGCGTGCCGTCGATCCGCTCGATCGCAAGCGCCGCATAGGTACTCTCAAGCTCCGGCGCTGCTTCCGACAAATCGCTTTCAACCAAGCGGTCTCCGGTCGTGATGCCAAGCAGCGTCACACGGTAATCGCCGCTCTCTTTGGCCTCGTCAAAAAACATCGCATTTTCTCCGCGAAACGCCGCCGTAATCATATCGTTTCCCATTTCCTCGGCAAGCTCTACCGCATTGAGATAGTGGACGGCCGCGCCGACGGTCACGCCGGTAAGCATAACACACGCCGCTGCGGCAATTGCAACTTTCCACGATTTTCTTTTCTGTTTTGTCATAACATTCCTCTCCTTCCAGCTTTGGAGGATTTGCCGGTTCACTTCCTCCCCCGGCTCCATCTCCAAAGTCAGGGCCGCCTTTAAGAGCTCCTCCAATTTTTCATCAGACTTTTTGTTCGTTTGCATAGCCATGTTCCTCCAATCTTTCTGCAATCATGGTTCTGGCCGTATACAGCCTGCTCTTTACCGTGCCGCGCGGAATGTGCAGCGTCCTTGCGATCTCTTCGATACTCATCTCCTGCGAATAATAGAGATATACGGGAATCCGGTATTTTTCTTTTAATGACGCTGTTTCCATTCTCACAAGCGCCGCGAGTTCCGCAGAAAGGTATGCCTCTTCGGGAGATGACATCTGTGGCGCCTCCGGGAAATCCCATGTTTCATCCCCATACTCCTGCGGCGCGATTCTTTGCCTGCGCGCATATTTCTTTTTTTGATTTTTCCAGTTTCCCACGGCGATGCCAAGCAGATAATTTTTAGGATTGCCCGCGCTCTCGATTTTCTCCTGGCGCTCGATCGCTTTTAGCATCGTCTCCTGATACAATTCGTCCGCATTATCCCTGTTTCCCGTCAAATGATAACAGAAAGCATAGATATTTTTCCCTTCTGTCTCAATGAGTTCTGCGAATTCCTGACGTGTCACAATGGTCTCCTCCTGTACGTTTTTTGTCAGACTGTTTTTGCCCTTCACTGATATATTGTCGCTGCAAGCAGGCCGGTTCATTTTTTTCGCGTCGTCTGCATGTAAATGGAGCGGTGATGTATTTTTTCCCTGTGGCAAGGAAACGGCAAAGTATTTTTTCCTTCCTGTTACATGGAGCGGTGATGTATTTTTTCTTTCCTGTGACATGGAAACGGCAAAGTATTTTTTCCTTCCTGTTACATGGCAGGAAAGCGTTATCAACGATTTTGGCCCCTGTATATAAAAAGCTGCCACAATCAGGAAATTCATACGCCGCCGTTTTCCCAGTGAAAACGGACAATCTGTTGTATGCCTTATCCCGTATGTGACAGACTCTTCCTTTGACACTATTCTTGGTAATATCCTTGTAACAGTTCAGCCTGCAACTGCGCACCTGCTGCGCAGTTAGCAGCCAGTAATGCCCAATAGCCAAGAATCCGCTCCTTTGCCGCAGGCAAACTTTATATGGAGCGGATTCTGTAACAGGGAAGCCGAAGGCTGAACTGTTACATATCCTTACCACAGATCGTATTGCTTCATCGTCTCTCTGTTCCTGTATTCGTGCTTCTCATAATACCCGATTAAGGCGCCCTCTGACCGCAGCGCCACCATATAGACATCTTTATTTTGCTTCTCATTGTAAAAAGTATACACCCGGTTGTGTTCCGGTGAGGATGCAAACCATTCCACCACCTGCCGCATCTTTTGCTGCGACTCGGCATGATGGCAGTCCATGATGCTTTGCCCGATCAGGTTCGCCCCGCCGCTTTTCGCATAGCTTGCGATCGCCGCCGGGTTCATGTAAATAATCTGATGTTCCAGATTGCAGATCACGACCGCGCTTTTGTCCTGGTCGATGATACTTTTAAAATAATCCATATACGCTCCGTCTCTTGGCTGCTCTTCGGCTGTCATATATTCCTCCGTTTTCTGTTCTTGTGCCATTGCAGGTTCCTCCGTTTTGTGTGCTTTTGCGAATCGTTTACATCATTGTTTGTAATCGCACCCCTCAATTTCCAGCAATTTCATCTTCCGTTCAAGGCCGCCCGCATACCCGGTAAGGCTGCCGTCTTTTCCAATCACTCTGTGACAGGGCACGAGTATGGCGACCGGGTTGCGCCCCACGGCGCCTCCCACCGCCTGCGCCGACATGGTGCGGATACCGCGCTCCCTCGCAATCTCTTTTGCGATATCGCCGTAGGTCACGGTTTCCCCATAGGGAATCCGCTTTAAAATCTCCCAAACCTGCTGCTGGAAAGAGCTGCCGGACAGCTTAACGGGCGGCAGAAAGTCCGGCCTGCCACCCCGAAAATAGACTGCCAGCCACTTCTCCACCTCGTCAAAGACCGCCAGCTGACGAAAGGACGCGTCAGCCGGCACTTCTTTTTCATAATATTTTTGCCCGCAAAAAGTAAGCGCCGTCAGAGAAACGCCGTCACTCACCGCTGTCATATCGCCCAGAGGCGACGCAAACGTCTTACAATAACCGGTCTGCATAAAAATCTCCATAATCCCCATCTATCCCGCTCTCATCTGTCGGTAAGTCCCCGCCGCGATCAGCAGGATCGCGCCAAAAAGCAGCCACCATTTTGGCCCAAGCTGCCCGGAACTCATAGAAAACAGATAAAATACGCCCAACTTTCCCTTGAGGCCGTAATTGGCCAGATAAAACAAGATCACTGCCATAAAACCGATGACGACATTGCCCGAAATGCCCGCCGCAAAAAGTCCGACGGCGCCGAGAAACAACGCCGTGACAACGGCACCCGAGATATGCGTCCAGGAGACGGCACATTCGCCGAGATATAATTTCAGTCCGAACGCCGCCACCAGAAGTCCCATAGCAATTATATTATAAAGCAGACGAATCATGCAGACAATACCGTAGTTTACCTTTTTTGACAAAACCACATCCCGGATATCTTTCTCCTGCTCGGGCAAAAACAGGGGCGTCAGCAGGGCCGCACCGGTAAAACAGAGAAAAAACTCCAACGGCTTTGCCGTCTCCAGGGCGTCTAACGCCGTCGTGCCGTACAACAGCCCCGCCAAAAACACGATTCCGACAGCGGCTGCAAACGGCAGTAAAAAATTATGCCGCAGATTTGTTTTTGCGATTTCTAAATATATTTTTATATGCAACACTCCATCTCTCCCTTCTTCCAAAAGCGCCGCCCCGTTTCTTATCAAACACAAGGGCAGCAAGCAGCAGGCATGCGGCCGACAGCAGCAGATAAAACGCTCTGTTCCAGAGGAAATTTGCAAACTGTGCGGCAAAAATATCTTCTCCGCCGAGTCGGTTATGGCGCAGCAGCAGTGTCCATCTCGTGATGCCGCCGACCAGTTCACTGGCCTCGAGCGACAAAAACCACCAGATACACTGCACAAATATGGCAAACAGCGGGCCAATCAATTCCGAGAGGAATACCGCCACTGCCGTCACGGACAAAACATAGGGCAGCAGCCAAAAAAGGCCCAGGCCGACCGCCGGAAGCCAGGAAATACTCTGCTCAGGATAAAGCCCTTCCACCTTTATCATCATATGCACAAACGTCACGACAACCGGCAGCATCATTGCGCTCACCAGCGCAAAATAGCGGATGCATACCAATTTGACGGATGATATCTTTCTGCTGTAGACCAATGCCTGCATGTGCGCCCGTCTGTCCGCCATCCAAAGAAACGCCGCGGCAAATACCGGTATGACGGCCAGAACAATCCCCAGATAATCACAGTAGAGCCTGGTATACGCCTTCCCCAGATTGGCGGGCTGCATCATGGTCTGGTATTCGGCGAGCGCCGTCTCGTATGTTTTGGGCACGCGGGAAAATCTATTGACGAGCGTCTTTGGCGCATAGGAGGAATTGCCGCCCAATATCTCGTCCACTTCCCCCATCAGCTCCCGAAAATGTTCATATGTGACGGGCTGCATTTCATATTCGGGATAAACGGCCTCCCGGTAAGTGTAGACCGGATTACCGTTTTCATCATTGGCAATATCATATCTGCTGTCCTGAAAATCGGTAAAGCTATCGAGTTCCTTTCTGGACAGTCCGGTTAGCTCGCCAAGAATTTCTGCGATCCGCGCTTTCTCGTTTTCTTTAGGCTTTACCTCTTTATAAAAAAAGGGGTATGTCACATAATAACCGTTGAGGTATTCCCGCAGCAGCTCTTCCGTCGCCGCGGGCATTAAAATGGCCGCATCTTCTTTGACCACAGTTCCGTAATTATCCATACCCGGGGTGGGCTTCGGTTCCGGCGTCAAAAGATCGCCTCCAAGCTGCGTGTAGTACATGGCGGCAACCACCGCCACATAGAGTACAAACATCAGCGAAAATACTATTTTTTTCCATTCTTTCACAAGCAGCATACGCTTCCTCCCTTTTTCTTACCATTTCTTCTTTACTTTGACAATAACTACCATGAATCTTCCTCCAAAAACCAATTGTCTTCTTTTAGCTGTATTGCATTTGCAACTGCATTTTATCGGTATTATATTTTCTTCTGACCGCTGTCAGACTGTTTCCTCCCCTCCGTATACCTTACATCCTTTTTGATAAAGACAATATACATAGGCGTCCTCGCAGCCCGGTTTTTCCGGCGACGCCCCTGCGACATCCGGCAGGCCGTCCGCAATAAACCTTACGTGCGTCGTTTTTCCCTGTTTTAGCATGGCCGTGATCATGTAACTTTTCTTGAGTTCCGGCAATTGCTGATTTTCCACCGTGGCGGTGTACACTTTGCCATCCGCATTGCCAAGAAGCTGTTCCACCGTGCCCTGCCAGAGGATTTCTCCCTCGTGCATGATGGCGATATCCTCGCAGGTCGCTTCGATATCCCCCACAATATGTGTGGAGAGCAGGACAATGCGCTCCTCGGCCACCTCACACAAAAGGTTGCGAAAACGGATGCGCTCTTCCGGGTCCAGCCCGGCCGTCGGCTCATCGACGATCAGCACTTTCGGGTCGTGCAGCAGCGCCTGCGCAATC
Organism: uncultured Roseburia sp.; assembly: GCA_947567625.1. GTDB lineage: Bacteria > Bacillota > Clostridia > Lachnospirales > Lachnospiraceae > Roseburia. The sequence goes on from CANONN010000048.1 coordinate 22,585, forward strand.
CCCAGCCGGCGCTTCATACCGCCGGAGAGTCCTCTGACCTTTTTATTTCTGTGTTCCGTGAGGTTGACCTTTTCCAATAAAATCTCGATCTTTTGCCGCCTGTCGCCGCGCTCCATCTCCGAGAGAACTCCCAGATAGTCGAGCGCCTCCTCCACGCGCATCGACGGATACATCGAAAAATCCTGCGGCAGATAACCGGTAATTGCCCGTATCTCTTTGGCATGTTCAATCGGAATTCCGCACACCTGGATGCTGCCGCTCTGTTTGCGGTGAAGCGCGGCCAGCGTCTTCATCAGCGTCGTTTTTCCCGCTCCGTTCCTGCCCAGCAGGCCGAACATCCCTTTTTCAATCGTCAAGTTGACATTTTTTAGTGCCTGTTTTCTGCCGTAAAATTTGCTGACGTTCTCAATCACAATCTTTTCCTGCATGATATCCTCCCTATAAATAAAAAATGATGCCGCACCTTAGCCGCATCATTACTTTAAAAAACAATCTTCAACTTTTTATCTACTTTCCCTGATTTTCCAGAATAAACCTTTGAAATGAACTCCCCATGTCACCGCTTTGCCGCGGCTCAAATTGCTGCCAGACATCAGCCTTTGACTCCGCCAAATACGGCCGTGACCCTGGCTCCGTCAGTACCGTTTTCTATGCGCAGCTCCCCCTCGCACCGCTCGCAGAGTATTTTGGAAATATAAAGTCCCAAGCCGAAATGACACTGATTTTCCCATTTGTCCTCGCGGTAAAACGGCTGCATCGCTTTTGACAACGCCTCCTTTGAAAAACCGGCCCCGTCGTCCTCCACCGCAAGCAGCAGCCGCCCGTCTTCTATGGCCGCAACGACCGTAATTCTGCTTTTTGCATAGCGCACGGCATTGGAGAGCATATTTTCATAGACCTCCAGCACGATCTCCTCATCCAGCCAGATCCTTGGCAGCTTCACCCGATCGTCCCATGTTACCGACAACGCTTTCGCCAGTACGTCCGTAATACCGCCCACATTTCCCATAAAATCCCCCCAGGCGATCTCGCGGGGACAGCAGACAACATCTTCCAGCTTTTGCAGGCTTCCCATTTTCTGGGTGTAACGCTCCAACCGCACAATCTGTCCCTGCATCATTTCCAGGATTTCCAGCAGCTTTTGCTGTGATATTTTTCCGTCGGGAATATATTTTCCCAGCAGATCGCCGTAGCCTTTTAACACCGTAATCGGCGTGCGCATATCATGGGAAAATGCCGCATTTAAGCGCTTGCTCTCCTCGAGGATCCGAAAGTTTTCCCGATTGGTCTGATACAGAGCTTTTCTCATATGTTCAAAGGCATCGCAGACCATACCCAATTCATTCGTCCTAACCGCTTCCAGCTCAAAATCCAGGCAGTTGTCGGCAATCTTTTGGGCCGAATCAATCAGCATATGGATAGATTCCTCCATCTCCCTTTTGTAAAAGAGAATGCCCGCCACGATAAAGCAGGCAGCCGCCCATATGGGCACCAGCACGATCTGCAGGGAGGAGATCAGCCAATATCCGGTATCTGCCACTGTTTCCTGCGGATGAAAATGGTCACTTTGATCATCATAATAGAGCGCTCCGTTTTCTCCATAATAAATCGATATATCGCCGGCATCGCCAGAATAGCGCATCTGATACCAGTCCTGCAAATAATTATTTGCCGACCCGATTGCCCATGAGCCCACAAAAGCCACTGCCAGGCAAATCAAGCTGTACATGATAAATCTCCACTTGATCGATTCTCTGCGCCTCACCTGCCCCATCAATCCCAAGTCTCCATTTTCTTGTCCCGGCAATCCCTGTTCTCCATTCTCCTGTCCCGAAAATCCCAGGTCTCCATTCTCTTGTCCCAGCAATCCCTGTTCTCCATTTTCTTGTCCCGGCAATCCCTATTCTCCATTCTCCTGTCCCGAAAATCCCAGGTCTCCATTCTCCTGTCCCGAAAATTCCCGGTCTCCATTTACCTGCTCCATCGATATCCCATCCCCCATACGGTCTCAATGCGGTTCTCTTCCCCCTCCTCCCGCAGTCTCTGACGGATTCTGCGGATATGCTCCGCCACCACACTGCTGTCCCCCTCGGCATCATACCCCCAGACTGTCTCATAAATCCGTTCTTTGTCGAACACCTGCCCGGGATGCAGGGACAAAAGCTCTACGATCTCATATTCTTTTTTCGGGAACGGAAGCTCCCGTCCCTCGATACAGACGTTTTTGGCCGTATAATCAATCGATAGCCTGCCCCAAAAGCGCACCGCCGCCTCCCGCACCGCCCGCTGCTCTCTGCGCAGATGAGCGGCCACTCTCGCTCCCAGCTCGTCGATTGAAAACGGTTTGACAATATAGTCGTCGCCTCCGGCCGCAAATCCCTCGATTTTATCCGCGTCGTCCACCCGCGCCGTCAAAAATAAAATCGGGCAGGATACATATGCTCTGATCTCGCGGCACAGCGCGATACCGTCCATACCCGGCATGTTGATGTCCAGCAAAATAACATCCGGCCGCTTTTTGATCTGCTCTAATGCCTCTTTCCCGTCTTTTGCAACCAGCGGTTCATAACCGGTGATTTCAAAGTAATCTTTGAGCAGGCAAATCACATCGTTTTCGTCGTCTACAATTAAAATTCGATACATGGCAATCCTCCTTCGTCCTTACTTTATAGACTACGCGGCTATTTTCTACTTTTTATCAACAATGCCCCAAAAACGCGCGAAGACATTTTTCCGGTTCTTTTATGGTCTGGCAAAATGATTATTTGCCCTTGATTACCTGAAGCAGCGGACGAAGTACCTTAAAATATTGCTGCTGCGGCTTCTGTCCAAAGCACTTATCAAAATCTGCCCGGATGGCCTTTACGTTCTTGCGGTTATGCGAGCGGATAATTTCATATGCTTCCTCTGCTCTTGTTTCGTCCAGATCATGGATACCCAAAACCAGAGCGACCAGATTTAACCCGCGCTCCGCTTCATCCGTCATCCAATATTTTGACAGTCTCTCCCGTAAGTTTGCATCCCCTCTTATTTTCAGATACCAGCTGCGCCCGGTTTCCTGTCCGAAAACAGAAGTAAGGGCCTGATACCACCCTCCCAAATCCGTAACCGCTACAGATTTGGCGATGATAGCTACCAACTGTTCTTCCGTCCATTTTTTCTGCCCGGAGGTTTCCAACGTACAGGGCAACTGCGCCGCCTTTTGCCTGATCTGAACTTCCTTTTTTGTACTCTGCTGAATCTGTTCTTTTTTCTTTTTTCCTTTCTTCTTTTTGGATTTTTTCCCATTCTCCACCGCAAAACCTTTCCGGCAGACTGCAATACCGCGGCTTTGCCAAAACTCTACCGTGGTCCGGTAATCTCTATCGTTGGAGTAGATGCAAAACGAAGATTCCGGGTGTTTTGCAATCAGATATGACAGCACTCCTATAAGCTGATAGTCCAGCGCATTATTTCCGGCTACGCACTCCAGCCAGGTAATCCGGGGATTGTGCACCTGTTTCATCAGGTTTTGTTCTAAATGTTTGGAATGATGCTCTGTATAAAACGTGATGATTCTGTCTTTCTTCTTTATTTTGGGCAGCAGGCCCAACCACCTGTCGCCGACATTTTCCGTATCAATTAAATAAAATTTTCTTTTCAAATTTATTCCTCCTCTTTCTTTGGTAACACCGCAGGCTGAACTGTAACCTTTTTTTGTAACAGTTCAGCTCAGGACTTTGCACTCGCTGCAAAGTCCGTAAGAACGCGT
>CANONN010000049.1 GCA_947567625.1 uncultured Roseburia sp.
TACGGTCATATGCGGATAGAGCGCGTAGTTCTGGAATACCATCGCGATATCTCTGTCTTTCGGCTCCACATCGTTCATTAACTTGCCGTCAATCAAAAACTCGCCGGAAGAAATCTCCTCAAGACCTGCAATCATACGAAGCGTAGTGGACTTACCACATCCGGACGGACCTACGAAAATGATAAACTCCTGATCTTCTACCTCAAGATTGAAATCCTTAACAGCCTCAAAACCGTTGGGATAAACTTTACAAATGTTCTTTAATGATAAACTTGCCATTGGTATTATTACCTCCTAAGATATTAGTTTTCATTTCTACTGCTTTCTATAATGATACTAAAATTTGTCCTCAATTGCCATATGTCGTCTAACCAAATAGTCCATTGCATTTTTGTGAAAAGTCACAGTTGCTTGTCAATTTTCGTGATTTTGACGAAATACCACATTGTTTTACGCGAAAATGACAAATTTTTATGTTATTTTTCGTCATTTTAACCATTCCCACCCGGGTGCTGCGGTTTACCGTGTACGCGCTGGATTTTTAATTTAATGCGCGAGAGCGCATTGTCAATGGACTTGGGGCTTTTCCCCATCTTCTCGGCGATCTGCCTGTAATTGCTGCCCCCGAGATATTCTTTGAGCACGCGGCGCTCCATGGAACTGAGCTGCTTTTTTACCTCTTCCAGCAACATCTCTTTATTTTCCTGCTCAATCATGCGCTGCTCTGGATTTTTGCCGCCGTCCGCCGTAAGCGTCTCTGCCAGGGGCATCCCGTTTTCTTCATTCCGCGCGTCAAATGAGATGTAGGAATTGAGCGGCGCGTGTTTTCTGCGCTGCGAAGCCGCCACCGCACTGTAGATCTGTCTGGTGACGCAGAGCTCCGCAAAAGAATGGAACAGTGCATCCCGCGTCTCGTCGTAATTGCGGATCGCTTTAAACAGCCCGATCATCCCCTCCTGAATCAGATCGTCGGTATCACCCCCGATCAAAAACATGGCGTTGGCCTTTTTTCGCACCAGAGGCTTATATTTGTCGAGTATATAATCCGTTATTTCCGCCTCCCCAAGGCGCAGGCGCACAATCAGCTCTTCGTCCGTATAATTATCGTAGGCCATGAACCCCTCCTGACACCCAATCAGCTCATCCGCTGCCGCACAATCTCATAGGCTAAAACACCGGCGGCCACCGATGCGTTGAGCGAATCGATATCCCCTTTCATCGGAATGGACGCCGCGAAATCGCAGTTTTGGCGCACAAGCTTGCTCACGCCCTCACCCTCACTGCCGATCACCAGCCCGATCGCTCCCTTTAAATCAAGATCGTACAACGTCGTGCCGCCCATATCGGCGCACACAAACCAGACGCCCTGTTCTTTCAACTCTTTCATAACCGTGTTTAAATTGGTCACTTTTGCGACCGGCGTATAGTTCAGGGCGCCCGCGGAAGCCTTGGCCACGGTCGCCGTAAGCCCGACCGCCCGCCTCTTGGGGATGATTACGCCGTGTGCCCCCGCCAGGTTGGCCGTGCGTATGATCGCGCCCAGATTGTGCGGGTCCTCGATTCCGTCCAGCAGAAAGAGAAACGGCGGTTCGCCTCTTTTTGCCGCCAGCGCCAGGATATCCTCCACCTGTGCGTATTTGTAGGCAGCCAGGACGGCGATCACCCCCTGGTGCTTTTTTGTCTCCGAGAGCTGGTCAAGCCGCTCCCTGGCCACAAACTGTATCAACGTGTCGTGCTTTTTGGCCTCTCTTAGAATCGTGTGGACGGGGCCGTCCTGGCAGTGCTCTAACACATACAGCTTGTCAATCGTCTTTCCGGCGCGGAACGCTTCTAAGACCGCGTTTCTGCCCTCTATTTTCGTCTCCGCTTCCCTCGCCTGCCCAATTTTCGTCTCCTCGTCCCTCGTTTCCTCTGCCCCTGTCTCCTCTGTCTTCATTTCCTCTACCCTCATTTTCTTTTCCCTCGTCTCAGCTTCCATGCTACTCCTCTTACTCCCCCATTCTCTCAACAGGCAACTTATGAAAAAAGCTTCAAAAACGCTTCACGCGGCAGCTCCTGTGTCGGCGCAAAGTCGGCAGACGCCACATAATCCGCAAGAATCTCCCGAAAATGTATGCTCGCCAGATCCTGCGCCTTTAGGTCAAACCCGCAGAACAGCAAGTCTGCTTTCCCCAGCCTGCCCTCAAACAGAGGACTCCTTCTGGTATTGTCAAAGAAATTGGGCACCGGCTCCACGAGGGGAGCAAACGTCTCCGGGAAACCGGAAATGTCCGCCCCCTTTGACTGCTCGAGCAGACGTTTCCACTGATAGTCAGGGTAACGCTCTGTCGGGAAAAACCGGAACACCGGGTGACTGTTGCAAATGACAGCGCCGCACGCCTCGTCTGTCGGGAAAAACGCCGGCGACCAGAACACCGGTATATAATTGCCTGCGATCGGCCCCTTTAGAGCATCGGCCGTCACCACGGCACGGCCTCCCGCCTCCATCAAACGCTCTAACTGCTCTCTGCTATGAACGAGCGGCAGCTCTCGCTCTTCTCTGTGCCCGGGATAGACATAGATGCGCCACCTGTTTTTATAACCGCAGACACGAAGCTCCACGCAAAGCATGGCCGCCCCTTCGATCGCCGCAAGCGGTATCTCTACTTCGTTTTCCCTCGTGACGGTCTGATAAAAAATCTCCTTCTGCCGGTAAATGGTCAGATGATACTCCGGCATAGGCTCCCTTTTCGCCCGGTAATCGTAAAACGCCAGTCTGGCATGTAGCGTTTCCTCATTGGAATAGATGCGCTTCGTCAGAAACAGCGGCACGGCCTCACCGCAGAATTCGCGAAAATCTGCCGCTGAAAGGATACCCTTGCTCTTATAAAACACATCCAATATGCCCACGGTCGCCGTGCACTGCCCCGTATAATCGCACAGCGACAGCAGGCCAAAGCCGCCGAAGCCCTCCGTGCGCAGCGCCGCCTCGATATCCTCCTTATATAGCTTTGCCGCCAGGTCGCCGGAAGCCTTCACATACTCCCGCAAGCGTCCGTACACGCCCTTTTTCCTCATCTCCGCCCCGATGACAGACAAATTCACCGGCAGCAGATTTCCGGTGTAATCCACGGTACGGTCCACGTCGGGATAAACACAGTACTGTCCGATCTCAAAGGAAACAACCGGCACCGGCACATCTCTCACCGCCGCCCCATAGTGAACCGTCGTGGCCACGGCCGCCTCATCCTGGATATTCTGTATCCGCACCGGATGCCCGCCCGCCTCATAGGCGCACAGATAATCCTCGCAAGGCAGCACTTTATGGTCGAAATTGGAGGTCAGCGTGTAGAGCCTGCGCCCGTCATACGCTTTCACCGACGTAATGATCGCGTCGAGCATTTCAAAATCCCCAAGAAGCTCATTGCCGCAGGAAAACAGCAGGAACGAGGGGTGGTTGCCATAGCGCCGCGAGATTTCAAGCGCCTCCTGCTGATAGTAATATTTCTGGGCGGCGTCGTCCCCCGTCTCCGACGCGCACACGTCCAGATTCAGCCACAGCGGCATCTCCACAGAGACATAGACTCCAAGCTCGTCCGCGGCCGCAAAAGCCGCTTCCGGCGGGCACCACGCGTGAAAGCGCATATAGTTGAGCCCATACTCCCTGATCACGCGAAACTGCCGGCGCCAATCCTCGATTTCCATCGGCGGATAGCCCGTGAGCGGATAGATCGCACAGTTGGTAGTTCCGCGCAAAAACGTCTCTGTGCCGTTGACGTAAAAGCGCTTGTCGCGGCTTTCGGCAAACCGCATACCAAACGTCTGCCGCTTTTCATCCACAAACTCCTGCTCCTCGTTTGCAAACTGTTTCCGCTGTGCAAGCTTGTGCACCGGCGCCGCGAAAAGCCTGGCCGTCACCGTATAGAGATAAGGGTCATACTCGCTCCATCCGCGAAACGCTTCCCCCATCGGATACTCTGCGTAAGTCACCTGTTTGGAGGTAAGATGAACGATCTCATACTCACGCACGCCGAGCGATATGCCCTCGCGGTCTGTGACTTCGAGTGTCAGTTTCGCCGCGCTGTAATCCAGCGGCGAGCGCACCGTGCTCGCCGTGACGGCTTTGATGCGCACACTCCCGCCCCGCTCTGTCCTGACAGGATAAATCTGCAAGTCTTCGATGTGCACCGGCTCCGCGAAACGCAGCTCCATTTTCCCGATCACGCCGTTCCAATACCCCTGCGTATCCACGCTGTAACCGCTCGCCATCTTATCCAGATGAAACAGGTCCGTATTGTCGACCCGCAGCGTAATTGTGTGTACTCCCTCCGGCAGACCGTCCGGCAGCCGATAGCAGTGCGGCGCAGAGAGCTCCACGATCTGGCGGCCGATCTGTTTTGCATCCACCCAGAGACTGGACGCGATATTGACGCGCTCGAAAAACAAGGTCAGATCTTTCCCGGCCAAACGGCTCGGTATCACAATCTCCCGTTGCAGCCAGAGTACGCCGACATATTCGTACCTCTCGCGCGGCGCCCGCACGGTGTCTTTATCCATGACATCATACTGCCGCTGCGGTGTCCCGACCTTGTTGTCACAGGCTGAACCCGGCAGAATGAATCCTTCTTTTTCCAATCTTCTGGAAAAATAGCGCTCCCTGACGCCTGTATTTTGTTCGTCTGTCTCATAGCGCCAGCTGCCGCTTATATCCAAACACTCCATGGTATCCTCCATTCCGAAGCGATTTCTATTCCGTTACCTTCCTGTTCCTCTGCCAAATAGCCACTATGTGTTTTCGCCCGGCCTACACCTCGATATGTACCAGTTCCAGGCCGCGCTTAGCCAACGCCACGATGCGTTCTGTCTCACCGTTGAGGTAGAGCCAGCCCACAAGCGCCTCAAAGCCGGTCGCCCGGCGGTAGTCGGCCATCGTGGCGTTTTTGGCCATCGTGTAGGATTTGGCGTTTCTGCCGCGGCGGTAAACATCCGCCTCCGCATCGGTGAGTTCGGGCAAAAGCGCCTCCGCCATCGCAGCTTGTGTCTGCGCCTTCACGATATGGCTGGTGCGCCGGTGCAGCTCGTCGGTCCTCATATTGCCCCTGCCCACCACCACAGTGCGAATCAAAAGATCATAGACGCCGTCGCCGATATATGCGAGCGTCAGCGGAGAATAGGTGCGAATATCCACCTCCTCTACCCCAAACTGCTCTCTGATATAGCTATCAAGCTTCATGCGCATACCGCCTTTCCGGTTCCTATCTATTTACTAAACTCCAAACAATGCCAGCCCTGATATCTGCCTCTTACGAACTTCACACAACGCCAGCCCTGGTATCTGTCAGTTTACCAGGCTCCAGACAACGCCCTCCCTGGTGTCTTTTAGGGCAACGCCCTGTTCCAAAAGCTCGTCGCGGATTGCGTCGGCGCGGGCAAAATCTTTCGCTTTCTTTGCCTCTTTGCGCTCCTCGATCCTGGCGAGAATATAGCGTTCCCGCTCTGCGTCCACGCCGCCCTTATCCGCCGCCTTCCTCTTATCTTTTGCCTCCTGAAAGCCTAAAGAAAGCACCTGATCAAAATCTTTGATCAAGGCCAGCTTTGTGGCGTCATTTACGTTCTCTTTCAGCAAATTATAGACGATCGTAATCGCCATGGACGTATTTAAGTCGTCCGAGAGCGCATCGGTAAATTTCCGGCGGTAATCACCAAAAAACGCCTGGTCGATCTCGCCCTCTTCGCTTAAATCCGCAATCTTTTTCATCAGTTTGCCGTAAGCCGCACTCATATTGTCCATCACCTCGAACGAGAATTCCAACGGCTTTCTGTAATGCGATTGCAGGCAGAACATGCGGTAGACTAACGGGTCATACCCTTTCTCTTCAAGCAGAGAGACCGTCAGAAAATCGCCGCTCGATTTGCTCATTTTACCCGATTTGTCGTTCAAGTGATTGACGTGGAACCAGTATCCGCACCACGGATGCCCCAGATAGCTCTCGGACTGCGCGATCTCGTTGGTGTGATGGGGAAAGATATTGTCCACGCCGCCGCAGTGGATATCCATATATTCGCCGAGATGCTTGATGCCGATGCAGGAGCACTCAATATGCCAGCCCGGATAGCCGACGCCCCACGGGCTTTCCCATTTTAGCGCCTGGTCCTCAAACTTCGACCGGGTAAACCAGAGCACGAAATCATTTTTATTTTTCTTGTTGGCGTCCTCCTCCACATCATCGCGCACGCCCACCAAAAGCTCTTTTTCACTCTGTGAGGAGAACACATAATAATCGTTTAATCTGGAGGTGTCAAAATAGACATTGCCGCCCGCAAGGTACGCATAGCCCTTCTCCAGCAATACCTCAATCATGTGGATAAACTCTGCGATACAGTTTGTCGCGGGTTCCACCACATCCGGGGTCTTGATGTTTAACTTTGCGCAGTCCGCAAAAAAGGCGTCCGTATAAAACTTCGCAATCTCCATGACGGTCTTGTGTTCCCGCTTCGCGCCTTTTAACATTTTGTCCTCGCCCGTGTCCGCGTCGGACGACAGATGGCCGACGTCGGTGATATTCATGACGCGTTTGACATCGTAGCCCACATAGCGCAGGGACTTTTCCAGCACATCCTCCATTATGTAGCTGCGTAGATTGCCGATATGCGCAAAATGGTAAACGGTCGGCCCGCAGGTATACATGGCAATCCTGCCCTCCTCGTGCGGTATCACGGTTTCCACTTTCCTTGTCAGCGTATTGTAAAATTGAAATGTATGGTCCATTTTCCCCTCGTTTCTGCACTGCCCTTTTTTCCGTACAGATTTTGCGCCGCAGTGCAGGCGCAAACCTGTATTTCGACCTTCAGCGGCTGCATCCTTTACAGCTCTCACAGTTTCTTGCCGCCCCCGAATCCGCCGCCAGCACGCTGCCCTCGTAAAGCGTGGTCAGGGCACAGACTGCCTGCGCGGCGATTCCCTCCCTGGCGCCGGTAAACCCGAGTCCCTCCTCGGTCGTCGCTTTGACATTAATCTGGCCCACGTCAATCTGAAGCGCCGCCGCGATCTTTTCCTCCATTTCTGGTATATGAGGGCGCATCTTCGGCTCCTGGGCAATGATCGTCGCGTCGATATTTTCCACCAGATAACCGTTTTTCTCGAGAAGACCCGCCACATGCGCAAGCAGCGTAAGACTTGAAATCCCCTGATAGGCCGGGTCGGTGTCGGGAAAATGCTTCCCGATATCCCCGAGCGCCGCCGCCCCCAGCAGCGCGTCCATAATGGCGTGAAGCAGCACATCGGCATCCGAATGTCCGAGAAGCCCCGTCATATGCGGAATCTTCACGCCCCCGACGATCAGTTCCCGCCCCTCCACTAATTTATGCACATCATACCCCATTCCTACACGCATCGCAACCTCTCATCCTTTCTCTAAAAATATAAACTTATTATTATAAATATCTATACCTATCTTTATCCATTTTCTTCTTTATTAAGTTCCGTGTACATTCGTTTTCTGCCCGACGGCCCACTCACCAGTTCTGTTCAACCTCAAAGACAAACCCATAGCCCTCCGCCTCCACCTTGCGCCGAAAGGCAAAAAATACATCCGATAACTGCTGCAATTCCTGCTTATAACCGGAAACGGTAATCTCTTGTTCAGCCCCGGAAAGCTGAGCGGGCAACTGCTCCGTCACCGGCGTCGCCGCATGGATATAATCCATGTAGAGATAGAGATTGCCGATCACCTCTTTGTCGTTAAAATAGGTGGCGTACATGCCCACATTGTCATAAGAGAGCAAGCGCGCCATGCAGTCCTCCAATGTGTACAGATAGGTATCCCAGAGGCCGCTTTCATAGGCGTTATCCCACCATAACACACTGTAGGGCGGAATAAAAAACAGAAACTCCGTGTCGGGATGCTCCCTCACCAATGTCTCTAAGCGCGTCAGATTTTCGGCCACGTCTTCTCTCCGATAATCCACCGGCTGGGGTCGAATCACCGCGTTAGGATTGGGACAGTGCATTTTTAACACCTCTTCGGGTCCCGTTTTCGCACCCACATTAACCTGATAGATCATTCCCCAGTCATAGTTTTCATCCGCAGACTGCTGTATCATCTGCGGAATCTTTTCTGTGATAATGTCTTTATTCCAGAGATAGCGAACGTCATCGAACGGATTGGCGTTGACTAAGTAGGAGACGTCCTCGTCGATGACCGGCATATCCGGGTCGTTATAAAACGAAAATACATCCAGCCCGTAAAACACATAGCGAAGCTCCTGCCGCGCGAACGCGCGCTCTAAGTACCAGGCAAGCAGCGGCGCAGGCGCGGATCCTCCCACCGCCTTGATGGCATTGCATGAAAACTCCCGGTCCAGCTCCTGCAAATCCATGCTCATCACGACCGAAGACCCCGCCAGAATACTGTCGTAGGAAAAATGGTCAATCATACCCGGAATCTGATACTCTTTTTCATCCTCCACCGCCTTTAAGCCGAACCACGGCGCATGATAGTGGAAAAACGGATCGACGAGAAATACAACTGCCGCGGTTCCTCCCAACAACAATAGCACAACCAAAAGAAACAGCGCAAGCCGTATTTTTTGCTTCTTTGCTTCCATAAGATATACTCCGCCTAAAAATTAAAATACAAAAATGCCGTCACGCCGGAGAGTGATATGACGCAGAGGGCAAAGACTGCCGCCAGCGCGCACATCCTCACTTCGGTGGATGCTTTTTCTGTTACATATACATAGGTCTCCCGCCGCAGCGAAATCACCAGGGAGACAAGCAGGATCACAAGGAGAAGCGCCAGACTCCCCGCCCCGCCCGCAAGCTCGGTGAGCGTCCCCGGGCCAGCGCCGGAAAACGAAAACAGACGCTGATAGAACAGGCGCGCCGTGCCGACCGACCCGCTGCGAAACAGTACCCAGGCGAGGTTGACAAAAAGAAACGTCACCCCCCAGCGCAGCCAGAGGGGCAGCCGTCTATATAACGGCAGTTGTTCGAGACAGCGCAAAAGCCCGTGCGCCACGCCCCACAAAATAAAGCTCCACGCCGCGCCATGCCAAACGCCGCTGATGAGAAAGACGATCATAATATTGAGAAGCAGACGGGCCGTCCCTCTCCTGCTGCCCCCCAGCGGAATGTATATATAGCGGGTAAAAAATTCGTTTAAGGTCATATGCCAGCGGTTCCAAAACTCTCCGATCGACGCGGCGCGATACGGGGAATCAAAGTTGCGCGGCAGACGGATGCGCAGCATCCTTGCCAGCCCCAGCGCCATATCACAGTAACCGCCGAAATCCAGATAAATCTGGAGCGTATAGCTGAGCATGACCACAAGCGCCGAGAGCGAATCCAGAGACGACACTGCCCCATATCCCGCATCCACAAGCACACCCAGGCGGTCTGCCAGAAGAACTTTTTTGGCGAGGCCAAGCACGAAAAGCCGCAGACCGCTCTCGATATCGTCCCAGACGTCTTTGCCCGCGCCGTCTTTTGCAAACAGACTCTGCTCCCCCGTGCCGATCTTGCGAAACTGCGGCACCAGTTCATTGTGCGCCACGATCGGTCCGGCCACCAGCTGGGGGAAAAACGTCACATAATTCAGGTAATCCATCATATTGTAATGGCAGGCTTTTCCCGTCATCCGATCTGCCATAAATCCGATCTGCTGAAACGTAAAAAAACTGATGCCAAGCGGCAGGGCAATATGCCTAAGCGGAATCTGGGCAGGCAGAAAACGATTCAGATTGGACAGAAAGAAATCATAATATTTAAAATAGAATAACAGCCCGATATTAAAAAGGATACCCGTAAGCCCCAAAAGCCTGCGGCAATTTGCCCGCTCCTCCCCTGCTTTGGCGATACCAAGGCTTACCAGCCAATTGGCCGCCACGCTCGACAAAATCAGCACAATATAGGAGGGATGGCCGTATCCGTAAAAACACAACGACAAACAGGCCAGCACAAGCTGCGCCAGCCGATGTCTGCCCATCCTGTTGAAACCGTACCACAATACCACGGTGAGCGGAAAAAATGCACAAATGAAAATATAGGAATTAAACAGCATCACTCTACCTCATCCACAGTAGTATTTGTAAAACCAGAATTTTTATGTCATCCCCAGGATTTTCTTATACGAGAGGGCTTTTTGCTTTACAGGATGAAATTTCCCATAAAGCACGAAAAACCCCAAAAGCCATCGCTTTTGAGGTTTACCACAGTAGCGGAAGGGAGACTTGAACTCTCGACACCACGGGTATGAACCGTGTGCTCTAGCCAGCTGAGCTATTCCGCCATATTTCGATATGGGACCTATAGGGCTCGAACCTATGACCCTCTGCTTGTAAGGCAGATGCTCTCCCAGCTGAGCTAAGATCCCATATTTTTCAAGTTGCTCTCGCAACCGACTTGTTTAGTATACTATCGGTTTCATCAAATGTCAACAACTTTCTTTCAAAATTATCAATTTTTATGATCTTTTTCTATTTTATACTTTTTTGAGCTTTGCAAATGTGGCAAACATCTTCTTTCTTCCCACCCGGTCAAACTCTACCGTCACCTCAAAATCTCTGCCGCCCGCAACGATATCAGCCACGGTGCCCTCTCCGAACTTAAGATGGGCGACTCTGTCCCCCACCCCGTAATCGAGATGATTCTGTTCCGTTCCCGCGCCCACAAACGCCTTTGCCTGCATCGTCTGCCCCGAAGGCACTTGGCGCATCGTCTGCCGTCCCGGATGCTTCTTTCTCTCCCGCTCTGCCTCCGTGACAAAAGACGGCAAAACGGAAACCTGCTCAAAAAGCGGTTCCGGTATCTCTTTCACAAAGCGCGATACCCGGTTAAACTGCGTCTCCCCGCGGATCATGCGCTGTCTGGCGCAGGTGATGCTTAGCTCCCTCTTGGCGCGCGTAATCCCCACATAAGCGAGACGCCGCTCCTCCTCCAAATCCTCTGCGGCATTGTCGGAAACGATTGACATATAGCTCGGAAACAGCCCGTCCTCCATGCCCGCCAGATAGACTTTGGGAAACTCCAGGCCCTTGGCGCTATGCAGCGTCATCAGCACCACATAATCACTGTCGGACGAAAGACTGTCGATATCGGCGACAAGCGCTACCTCCTCCAAAAATCCGCTAAGCGTCGGATCCTCCGCCTCCTGTTCGTAGGTCACCACTTTCGTGATCAGCTCGTCGATGTTTTCTATCCTGCTCTCCGCTTCGTCGGTGCTCTCTGCCTCAAGCTCCTTCACATAGCCGGTTTCCTCGATCACCTGGCGCAGCAGCTCTGCGACGCCGATATGCGCCAGCTTACTGCGCATTACCTGAATCAAATTCACGAAGCCTTTTAGCTTTGCCGCCGCCTTTCCCATGGAGGGAATCGTCTCCGCCTGTTTTAGCGCCTCATAAAAGCCAATCCCGTAAGCCTGCGCATAGTCGGACACGCGGTTTAGCGTCGTGGCGCCGATGCCGCGCTTGGGCACATTGATAATCCTGCGCACCGCGAGCTCGTCCCTGGCGTTGTCGATCGTCTTTAAGTAGGCCAGAAGGTCTTTGATCTCTTTTCTGGCATAGAAATTGACGCCGCCCACAATTTTGTATGGTATGTTGGCCACGATAAACCGTTCCTCGAACAGACGGGACTGCGCGTTGGTGCGGTAGAGTACGGCCTGATCGCCGTAAGCATACGCTCCCTTCCTCACGCCGGAAGCGATGGCGCGCGCCACATAATCCGCCTCCTCATAGGCGGTGTCAAACTGTGCAAAATTAAGCGGCGCACCCGCTCCGTTGGCGGTCCACAGCGTCTTTTTCTTGCGCCCCACATTGTTGGCGATCACGCTGTTGGCCGCGTCCAGAATCGTCTGCGTCGAGCGGTAATTCTGCTCCAGCTTAATCACGGCCGCATCGGGAAAATGCTTCTCGAAATTGAGGATATTGTAAATATTGGCCCCGCGGAATTTATAGATCGACTGATCGTCATCCCCGACCACGCAAAGATTTTTGTATTTGCCGGCAAGCAGGCGAATCAGCTCGAACTGCGCCGTATTGGTATCCTGATACTCATCCACCATGATATAGCGGAAACGCTCCTGATAGTAATTTAAAACCTCAGCGTCAGCCTGTAACAGCTCCACCGTTTTTACGATCAGATCATCGAAATCGAGCGCATTGTTCCTATGTAAGGTCTCCTGATACTCGCGGTATACTTCCGCCTGTTTCTTCTTCGCGAAATCCATTTCGCAGGCCGCACGGCGCGCAAACTCCTGCGGTGAGATCAGCTCGTCCTTGGCGTGTGAGATCGCCGCGAGGAAGCTTTTCTCTTTATAAATCTTGGTGTCGATCTCCATCCGCTTACAGACGTCCTTCATGACAGATTTAGAATCGTCGGCATCATAGATCGTAAAATTGGTGTCGTATCCGATGCGGTCGATATAGCGCCGCAAAATGCGCACACAGCTCGAATGAAACGTGGATACCCAGATACTTTCCGAGCCAAATCCCACCAGTGCGTCGATACGCTCGCGCATCTCCCCCGCCGCCTTATTCGTAAAGGTAATCGCCATAATGTGGTACGGAGCCACGGCGCGCTCTCCGATCAGATAAGCCGTCCGATGCGTCAAAACTCTGGTCTTGCCGCTGCCCGCGCCCGCCAAAATGAGAACAGGTCCCTCCGTCTTTAATACCGCCTCCCGCTGCTGTTCATTTAAACTGTCGTAACTATTCATGATTCTCCTCCGTGGCATATGAAAACAAACCGTATAAATCTATTAAAAGTAAGCGCTGCCTCTGTGTTCCTTTTATCCTACCATATTTTAGGTTGTTTTTCCATGTAAAAAATTATATAATGATTATGTCACTTGTTGAAAAATGTAACAGCTCAGGCAAGCCGTCTGCCGGAACCGTTACTGAACATACCTTAAAACACCCTTGGAGGTAAGTTATGAGAAATTTTAAAGTAAAAAATCTGCTGATGTTCATCAGCATGTCCCTGGTCGTCTGCGTTTCTGTTATTCTAGTGGGTATCTCCATTTATAATATCAAATCTGCAACCACCCTCTCCGTACTCGAATACCGCAATGCCATGAACAACGGCTATAAGCTGGAGATTCAATCGGAGGTCCAAACCGTCATCAACGTGATCCAGGCGGAATATGACAAGATTGCGTCACAGGGCATCAGCGAGGAACAGGCGAAAGAAAACGCCAGAGAAATTGTCCGCAGTATGCGCTACCGCGACGATAACGGCGGATACTTCTGGATTGACGCCACCGACGGCACCCTGATTGTGCACGGAGTGCTTGCGGAGCAGGAGGGCACAAACCGTCTCGATTTACAGGACCAGAACGGCGTTATGATTACGCAGGAGATCATCAAAGTATGTACCGGCGCAGACGGCGGCGGATTCAATGAGTTTTATTTTACCAAGTCCGACGGCGTGACCGTAGCGCCCAAACTGGCCTACTCCCAATTGTTTGAGCCCTGGGGCTGGACCGTATCCACCGGCAACTATGTCGATGAAATGCAGCAGGAGATGCAGATCGTCTCTCAAACGCTCGACGCACAGTTCAATCGCTTCTTAGTATTGATTTTAGTTGTCACACTGCTGTTGATTGTCGTCTCCGTTCTCATTGCCAGGAAAATGGGCGATACCATCTGCCGGCCACTCGACAAGATTCAATTGCTCGCCACAAGACTTTCCAAAGGAGACCTGTCAGTGCCCGTAGACGTCTCAGGCCAAAACGAGCTCGGCGCCACTGCCGCGGCATTAAACGAGGCGCAGAAAAATATGGTCGCACTGATTTTAAATGTCACCAACACCGCCAAGGCCCTGTCCAATGCCATCTTTGAATTTCAGAGCAATTTCTCGGCAATGGGCGACTCCATCCAAAACGTCACCATTGCCATCAACGAGATCGCCGAAAACAGCACAGGACAAGCCGACTCCACCTCCGAGGCGTCAAACGGTATCGACGCGATCTCCGAGAGCATCGGACAGACTGCCTCGGAAGCGGTGTCTCTGGACAGAAACAACAAGACGATGCAGGATTACTCTCAAAAATCCATGCAGACGCTCGAAGAATTGATCGAGATCAACAGTGAAACCACAAAAGATATACAGGAAATGTACACACAGACCGAGACCACCAACAGCTCGGTAGAAAAAATTCACCAGGCGACGGAGCTGATTTCGGCCATCGCCTCACAGACAAATCTGTTATCGCTGAATGCATCCATCGAGGCTGCCAGAGCCGGAGATTCCGGGAAAGGCTTTGCCGTCGTGGCAGGTGAGATCGGCAATCTGGCGTCACAGTCAGACTCCGCCGCCAAAGAAATCAACTTCATTATTGATGAACTGACCGCAAACTCTGCAAAATCCATCGAGATCATGAACCGTATCCACGAGATCTCAAACCAGCAGCTTACCGTGCTGCACAATACGAACGAGATGTTCCAGAGCCTGCAGCGGTCTCTCAAGTCCTGTATCGACTCCACCGACGTGATTACCGCACATATCTCTGTCGTCAACGATCAGAAAGATAAGATCTTGAGCAGCGTCGGCACATTAAATGAACTCGCCACTGACAACGCGGCCTCCACAGAAGAGACGTTCAGCATGGCGACCGAGCTCGAACAGGCGGTCAGCGAGTCAAGGGACATCGTTCAAAAATTATCTACGGATGTGCAGACCGTGATGGACACCCTAGATCAATTCCATCTGTAGAAGAAATGAGGAAATTATGGATTCAGACACGAAGAAATTTTTGAGTTCCATTCTAAAAGAACTGAGCAAGATCGATTATGTGAAACCGGAGGATATTCCCAATATTGATCTGTATATGGATCAGATCACGACGTTTATGGATGCCCAGCTAGAGGCGTCCAAACGGCATGCGGACGACAAGATCTTAACCAAAACCATGATTAATAACTATACCAAAAATAATCTGCTGCCTCCGCCGGAAAAGAAAAAATATAACAAGGAGCATGTGCTGACACTGATTTTTATCTATTATTTTAAAAACATCCTCAGCATCAGCGATATCCAGCATGTGCTCAATCCCATCACCGATCAGTATTTCGACGCGGACGGCGCTTACAACCTCGAAGCGATCTATAAAGAAGTCTTTAGCCTGGAGTACTCCGAGACCAAACACATCATGCACGATCTCTCCAAGAAGTTTCAGACCGCTATGAATACGTTTGCGGACGCCGGCGAGGCGGAAGCCGATCTTTTGCGGACATTCAGTTTTATCTGTATGTTGAGCTATGATGTGTTTGTGAAAAAGACAATCATTGAAAAACTGATCGACCACACCGCCATGCGAGCTGCCGAAAAAAACGAGAAAGAGAAAAAAGAAAAAGACAAGAAACAATGATTTTCTCTGGAATTTAAGCTTCCTCCCCGGCATCGTCCCGGGGCTTCATTCTCGCAAACACCATATCGTATCCGTCTTTTCCATAATTCAGGGAGCGGTTCACGCGGCTGATTGTAGCGGTGGACGCTCCCGTTTTCTCTGCGATATCCAGATAGGTCTTTTGTTCCCGCAGCATTTTTGCCACCTCAAATCTCTGCGATAAGGATAGAAGCTCGTTGATCGTGCAGATATCTTCAAAAAAGCGATAGCACTCCTCTTTGTCGCGCAGGCTTAGTATCGCTTCAAACAGTTGTCCTACCGCTTCCGTCCTAAGATTTTTACTCATGTCGTATGTCTCCTTTTGTCATGTTTAACCGGCTTCTTTTTACAGCAAGCTCCTGTAAGACATATAAATTTTAGCATATTAAAGTTTTAAAGTAAATACTCTTTTTCTTGTATTTTGCGATCATGACTGTTATAATAGATCAAAAATCGAGAGGTCATGCACATGAAAAAAGTTGGACAATTTCTATTTACCTTTATCCCCCTTGTCACTGCCGTGCTCCTGCAAATCCTCGTGGGATGCTACTGCGCCGGTTTTGCGTTTCTCACAGGCAGTATTTACAGCCTTGGATTTGAATCGAGTTTCCAACAATTCATAAGCTTTTTCCAAAAACTCTCCACTGACACGCTGTTTGGCGCCACTCTGATGATGAACTATTCCCTCTTTGCCGTGGCTCTTTTTGGTATCTGGTACTACTGCAGTTACGGCGGCGTATACCGCATCCGCCCTGCCAGCGCCTTTCACCCGGTTTCTCTCTTGGGAATCCTGATGCTGGTGCCCGGCGCGCAGTTTGTCACTTCCTATATTGTCACACTCGTTTCCCTCATATTCCCAAGCTGGCTGGAAACATACGAAAAGCTTCTTGAGAACTCCGGCGTCGCCGGCTCCCTCTCCGTGCCCATGGCCCTCTACGGCGCTCTGTTCGGCCCGATTGCGGAGGAGTTGATTTTCCGCGGCGTCACACTGCGCCAGGCCCAAAAAACGCTCCCGTTCTGGGCAGCCAATATCATGCAGGCGCTTATTTTCGGCGTCTATCACATGAATCTGTTGCAGGGCACCTACGCTTTTTTCGTGGGCCTGCTGCTGGGATACATCTGCAAACGCGGAAAGATTCACAGTTCCATCCTGTTTCACATCCTGTTTAACGCCTGGGCCCTGTTTTTGTCCGGTCACCTCAAATTCGGCTCCTCGCCCACAGACGCTATGATCATTTTTCTGCTGACCATCGCCCTGTTTATCGGCGGCCTTGTCTGTTTTACCGCCGGGACAAACCGTTTGTCTGTGGAAAAGGATTAGAGCGTGTTTCACACGCTCTAATCTGCCAGATACCGTTTCAGAAAATCAATCAGCTTTTCCATCTCTGCCTGCGTGCCGATGCTGATGCGCAGGTAGTTTTTTATGCGCTCTTTGGAAAAATAGCGCACATAGATGTTTTCTTTGCGCAGCGCTTCAAATATTTGCTTCGCAGGCACAGCCCGATGCGCGGCAAAGATAAAATTGCTCTTGGAATCACAGAAAAAAAAGCCCAATGCCTGGAGTTCCCGCTTGGTCCATTCCCTGGTATCTATAATCCGCCGCGTGGTGCTCTCAAAATACGCCATGTCGCGAATCGCCTCCACGCCCAGCGCCAACGAGGTCTGATTGAGCGTGTAGGAATTAAACGAATATTTGACGTCGTTGATATATCCGATCAGCTTTTCGTTCCCCATGGCAAACCCGATGCGCATCCCGGCCATGGAGCGGGATTTGGAAAAGGTCTGCACGATAAGCAAATTGTCGTATTTCTCTATGAGCGGCAGTGCCGAGACCCCGCCAAAGTCGATATACGCTTCATCGACCACGACGACGACATCCCGGTTGTGAGCCACAATATCTTCAATCTCCGATAATTCCATCAACACGCCGGTCGGTGCGTTGGGATTGGGAAAGATCACGCCGCCGTTTTCACCGTAATAATCCTCTTTTCTTATCAAAAACGCCTCGTCCAACGGCTTTTGCTCATACGCAATCTTAAGCATATCTGCCCACACATCATAAAAAGAATAGGTGATATCGGGAAAAAAGATGGGCTTTGGGGAATTAAAAAAGGTCATAAAGATCATGGCGAGCACGTCATCGGAACCCACGCCGACAAACACCTGCGATGCGTTCAGCCCGTAATATTCCGCGATCGCCTCCACCAAAACCTTGCAGTCAGGCTCCGGGTACAGGCGCAGCTTATCGACGTCAAAAGCCTTTAATGCCCGCAGAACCCCCGGCGCCGGCGGATACGGGTTTTCGTTGGTATTCAGTTTGATCACGGATGCCTGCCCCGGCTGCTCGCCGGGCACATAGGGCACCACTTTTCTCACATAATTTTCCCAGTTGTCCATGATCTCCCTCATCACTCTTTCCCTAATCCGTAGGCAGCCGCCAGTTCTGCAAACGCAGGCAGTGCGTTTTTGACCGTTTCATGGGAAACGCAGTACGCTAACCGCACAAAGCCCGGACAGCCAAATGCCGTTCCCTTTACCATCAGAATGTGGTGCTTCTTTCCCTCGTTTACAAACGCTTCTTCATTTTCCACCGGAGACTTCATCCACAGGTAGAAAGCCCCCTCCGGCTTGATACAGGTAAAGCCGAGCCTTGTCAGCTCCCCGTAAAGCATCCTGCGGTTCTCGTCATAAAAATCCACATCGGTCTGTTCCTCCAGGCAGCGCGCCACCGCTTTTTGAATCAGGGACGGCGCGTTGACAAAGCCCAGCGTGCGGTTGGAGATCTCGATGCCGCGAATCAAATCCTCCGCGTCCGCCGCCTCGTTTGGCACGGCGACATAGCCGATGCGCTCTCCCGGCAGTGACAACGATTTGCTGAACGAATAGCCGACGATCGTGTTTTTGTAGTATTTGGTGAGGAAATCAACCTGATTGCCGTCATAGACGAGCTCGCGGTACGGTTCGTCGGAGATCAGATAGATGTCTGTGCCAAACTCTTTTTGTTTGTCCTCCAGAATGGCCGCGATACGTCGCATCGTCTCCGGCTTGTAGATGACTCCGGTTGGATTGTTCGGCGTGTTGACGATGACAGCCCGCGTGTTGGCCGTGATCTTGTTTGCAAAATCGCTCAGATCGGGCTGAAATGTCTCTTTGTCCGGCGCCACCGCAACCAGCACGGCGTCAAAATTGTCCGCATACCCCCGGTATTCCCCGAAAAACGGCGCAAACGCGATCACCTCGTCCCCCGGATTTAAGATGGTCTTGAAAATGATATTCATGCCGCCGGCGGCCCCCACCGTCATTGTGATATTGTGGGCGTCAAAATCGGTGCCAAACCGCTTGTTGAGATTGTCCGCAACCGCCTGGCGCACCGCTTCATAGCCGGCGTTTTCCATGTAGCCGTGTAGCTCCATGGAACCGGCCGCACCTCTCTCGTCCGCCTCCCGCAAAATATCGCGCATGGCGTCATTGACCGCGGCCGGCGCCGGCGTCGCGGGATTGCCGAGCGAAAAGTCGTAGACATGTTCGGCGCCGAACTTGGCCGCCATCTCCTTGCCCTCGACAAACATCGCGCGGATTGCAGAACTGCCCTGCAATGCCTTTTGTATTTTCTTTGAAATCATAAATTACCTCATTTCCGGCGGGTCCTCTGCCCGCTCTTACTTGTACTCTTTTTACAGTTATACGCAAACAACGGACAGTACGCTTCGCGCACTGCCCTTACGTTTTTGTATCCCTGCTTATCGCTGCCTATGATTGCGCTCCAACACGCCTCTTACCTGCCATCGACCACCTTTTTGATGGCCGCCATCAGCTCTTCGTATGTCTCAAAGGCGGGCAGTTCGGGATGATCTGCCTTGATCTGATCGGTGCTCTTGAATAAAAAACCTGCCTTGCTGGCTTTTATCATGCCAAGATCGTTGTAACTGTCCCCGCTGGCGATCGTGTCATAGCCGATCGACTGCAATGCCTTTACCGTGGTAAGCTTTGAATTTTCGATGCGCATCTTATAGCCGGTGATATCCCCGCTCTCCGCCACTTCAAGGGAATTGCAGAAAATGGTGGGCCAGCCGAGCTTCTCCATTAAAGGCTTTGCGAACTGGGTGAATGTATCGCTGATAATGATCACCTGGCAAAACGAGCGCAGCTCGTCCAAAAACTCTTTTGCGCCTGGCATCGGGTCGATCTTCGCGATCGTACTCTGAATCTCATTTAATCCGAGTCCGTGCTCTTTCAAAATGGCAAGGCGCCACTGCATCAGTTTGTCATAATCCGGCTCGTCGCGGGTCGTCCTCTTAAGCTCCGGGATGCCGCTCTCTCTGGCAAACGCAATCCAAATCTCCGGCACCAAAACGCCTTCTAAATCCAAACATGTGATGTACATAAGTAAACCATATCCTTTCCGTATTCAAAAACTTGTCTCCATCATCATATCACAAGGATTTTGATTTGACTACTCTTTTTTCACACCGCAGCAACACCTGCGCAACCGTTGTGCCTGGCCGGAATCCACCCTATACCTGCGCGTCGACCGCGCCTCCCTCCGCCGGGACCGGCATGGGCGCCGCTTCCACCGGAATCTCCATGCCGCCGAGCTCAAGAGAGACGCCGACGCTTGAAAGCTGTTCCTTTTCCCGCTGCAAGCGATTGAACACAGACTTTAAATATTTCATATCTGCCTCCATGATATCGCGCAGCTCCTCAGAGCGGTGCTTTTTCTTCCACTGCTCGAAGTCCTCCGTAGACATTTTCTCAGGCTCCATCTCTAAGAGCTCCTCCTGCAGTGGATTGGCCTCCTCCATCCATTGATCCATATTTTCCTGCATGAGCTCTTCCATGCGCTGCCACATTGCCTGCAAGTTGATCTGCAGCTGAGCCCAACTCTCCTCATCCATATAATCGTCCTCAAAATGGAGGTCGTTTTGCTCCTGAAGCTCTTCATATGCCTCCTCGCCTTCCGCAAGCTTTTCCTCCGGGTCCATCTCCTGCTCTCTATGTCCCCGTTCTACACGCTCCTCCTCTCGCAGGTGCTTCATGCGCTTTTTCGCCACGCGCTCCATCCGCAGGGCGTGCAAAATTGCATCTTCGACCTCTTTATCGTCATATTCACCGATCCTAAGTTTCTGGCGCAACAGCCCAATTTTTCTGCGCGCCTTTGCCGCCACCTGCTTGGCGTTGCCCGAGGTCTTCGCGCGCAAAAGCTGCGAGGAAATCTCTTTAAAATTATACTGCAACTTTTTTAATTTTTTTGGCGATGTTTTCCCCGATGACTTTTTGGTATAGCTCATCGTTCCCGATATACTGCCATACCAGTTCTTGAGTGCAAGTCCGCCGATTCCCAAACTGCCGATTCCCATCTTGTATCCTCCCTGATTATAATCTCTGCCGCACAATCCGTTGCGCGTGATAACGATCTATGTTATATATCGAAAGAAACCGACCGTTTGTTTATGCCTGAAACCGACTTTTGTTTACATATGTAAATATATTTTTCTACAATGACCGCGCCTGCGAGGGTACCCTTTTGTCCGCAATTTTGCGCGCCAGATAGACAAACGGAGTGTCGAGCAGGCTGGTGACGATAAAAATGACATAGCTTGATATACAAATGTTCACCAGGACATCAAACGAATACATGCCAAGAAATGCGCCGAATGTATAGAGCACCGTGTTCAATAGCTGTGAGACCAGCGTCGAACCGTTATTTCTAAGCCACAAAAACTTTCTGCCATCAGAGAACTTTTTGCTTGTAAACTCCCACCATTTGTGATAGGCCCAAACATCAAACTGCTGGGAAACCGCATACACCAGCAGACTCGCCAGCAACAGCCGCGGCGTATTGGAAAAAATCGCCTCAAAAGACGGTCTCGCCCAATCGCTTGCCGCAGGTACATAGAGCAGCCATGACTGTGAAAGCAGTATAAAGCACACAGACGTACATATCCCGATCGTCACCGCTTTCTGCGCCTGTTTCTTACCGGCCGTCTCACTCAAGATATCCGTCACCAAAAAAGACGACGCAAATAAAATATTTCCCAACGTCTGTTCCATGCCAAACGCATGGATTAAAATCAATACCTCAATATTGGCCGTGATATTGGCAAACACCGTCCAGCAATAGAGACCGGCATTTCCAAATAACCGGAAAAACAATAGCACACTGCCGTAGATCAACAAAAGTGACACGGCCAATAACAATTCATTTTGCATCATAATCTCCATCTTTATCTCCTCTTCTTTCCCAGCGATCCCCCACGCCAAAGTCCGTATTTTCCATCAGGATATCCACGCGCGGGTCATCTGCATAAACCTCATACAATTCTTCCTGAAAGACTTGAATCACCGCTTTGTCAGGCTTGACTGCGGTGGAATTCTCCACCATAATATTGATACAGACACGCTCAAAATACCGCAGCCCGATCAAAACGTCGCGCTGCATACTTTGTTTTGTCTGCCCGCCAAGCCCAAACAGCAGACAAATTTCATCTGCATAAGCCGCAATCTCCATTGGCTCTTTGGTGTCAATGCCCTTTTTTAACCGCTTCTCCCGGTATGCAGCGTCAAATGTCTCCACTCCCATTTTCACTTTCAGCGTAACATTCTTTTTGGCAAAACAGGCGCGATAAAATGGTATTTGACTGCGATACAGCCAGTGAAACTCCACATGTAACTCGCCGATATCGTTTTTGACACACGTTTCGCAGATCTTCTCGACCGTCCTTTCATCCAATTCGCAAAAGCTGCCGGAATTGATGACCTCCAGCTTGCCGTAACAACCGGTCACTTTCTCTAACGCTTGGCTGTTAAGTGCATAATTTGCCTCTTTATCCACAGAAAAGTCCAGATGATAATCACAAAACGTACATTTGCGCCATCTGCACCCGCTTCCCCTCAAAAGTACGATTTCCCTTGGATTTTTTTCTTTGATCACGCTATAACGATTTTGCGGTTCTGCGATACTCACCTTGTACCCCTTTCAAAATGCGGACTCAAAAAAGAGGTACGCTAAGAACAGCGTACCTCTTACTATGCACGAATCAATCCCTAGTTTTGTTTATAGACAGGATGGTCTCGAACTGTCTGATTCTATTATGGCATAATTATAACAGTTCATTTTTCTTTTTGCAATACTTTTTCTCCCCGTTTAATCTCCGTTTATTCTTTTCGACATGTACTTTTCGTCATGTGCCCCATATCCTGGTTGACTTTATACAAAGATCAAGATAGAATAAAAAGTAGTTGTAAAGCTATCGCATTGAACATGGAATCGACACAAACCGTTCAGCAGAAGAAAAGGAGGAACATCATGAAAATAATAAAGAAATTTACTGCATTGCTGATCGCCGCATGTTTGATTACCGGCATGATGCCGCAGTCGGCAGCCGCTTCTTCCACAAGACTGTCATTTCACGCTTCGACTTCCGGTTCTGGCAATGAAATCCCGGTCAAAAGCGTCAAATATGACGGCGAAGTGACTGACGGACATTACGATTTTGAAGAAAACGGCTCTGTTTACGAACTCGAAGTTGATTTTTTGACCTATGTGACGTGGAAACAATCGGCAAAAGTCTCCGTCAAAGACCACAAAGGAAAAACCTATCGTTCCTATCTCTCTGAAAGAGACGATGACGGGTGTGATATTCTGATCGCCAATCTTAAAGTCGGACGCACCTACACGATTGTGATAAACGGCATCAAAAAATACGGAACATCCGCCTACCGCAAACTGACGCTGAAAGTGAAAATCCCCACGCAGGGAAGTTCTTCCCAAAAAGTTATGGTTGCAAAAGTATCGGTAAGTGATGATAACGATTCGGAAATTGATGTCAAGTTTGCGTCAAAAGTCTTGTGGA
This sequence comes from uncultured Roseburia sp., assembly GCA_947567625.1. Taxonomy (GTDB): domain Bacteria; phylum Bacillota; class Clostridia; order Lachnospirales; family Lachnospiraceae; genus Roseburia. Next base: position 23,219 of record CANONN010000049.1, read on the forward strand.
AGAGAAATGCGAAAGTTGTCTCCGTAAAGGACAATAAAGGCCGCTCGTACAAAGGATATCTGACAGACAAAGACGATGACGACTGTGAAATCTATATCCACAACATGAGATACGGACGCACCTACAAAATTAAAATATCCGGCATTAAAGCGATCGGAGCGTCCGCCTATAAAACGATCACGATCACAGCTAAGATTCCCTCCCAACACAAATCCCTGTCCGTCAGAAAAGTGGAATATGAGGAAGACTTTGACGATGGCCGCATGGAGTACACCGTCACATTTGACTTCAACAAAAAAATTCTGCACAGAGCAGACAGCTATGTCCTCATCACGGATAGCGCCGGAATTGCCCTCTCCTCGAGTTCTTCCTATGTTGAATGGGACGACGACGAATGTGAGATACATCTTTCAAGCGGATTGTCCAGAGGCAGTGTTTACCACTATCAGATCGTGCATGTAAAGGCGGTCGGTTCCGGCTATTATACGACGTTAAAGGGCAGTTTTACCGCCTATTAAACTTTTTTCTAAAAGTACTTGCATTTTCAACAGAGTATGATATAATGTCTTTGTTGCGGTTCCTTGGTCAAGCGGTTAAGACGCCGCCCTCTCACGGCGGAAACAGGGGTTCGATTCCCCTAGGAACTGCTTATTCTTCACAGATTAAGTTGAAGCGAACAAAAAACCTTTCCATGCGGAAAGGTTTTTTGTTGTATCATTTATCCCGCTCTTTCTGTCAGTGCTGTTGTGTCATTTATCCCACACCTTCTGTCAATGCCGCTCTTCCTCCCAACTGCGAAAGCCCCCGGTGTAAGCATCGATCTCAAACTCATACTCCACGCCGTTATAGATGATCTCCCCCTCATACTTCATATCCCCATGATCATAATCCACTTTAAATTCATAGATATCACTGGCGGAGGCCCCCGGAACTCTCTCAAGCACCAAGCGCTTGGCCTCCTCCTCCCCGATGACCCCGACGCTCGCTGCAGGGTCATCCTGTAATGTATCCTTGAGGCTCTCCGTGCTTCCTGAAAATCCGTCTGACGCAGTTCTATCAAAATCGACAGTATAACCGATCACTTCGCCGGTATATGCATCAATTTCATATTCATACTCCTTATTGTCCAGAGTATAACATTCGATCTCGTAGAATTCACGTCCATTTTCAATGTCCTGCTCACATTTGTAGAACGTCACTGCTTCTTCATCCAGCCCCAAATCGGCCAATACCGCCGTTTTCGCCTCCTCAATTGTAAGCTTTTCTGTACTGGCACAGCCACCGGCAAGCATAAGTGCCAGTGCTGCTAAAGATAAACAAAATCTTTTTTTCATAATAACCATGCCTTTCTCTCAACCTGCAAACTTTAGGCCGCAGGTACAAATTTGCGTGTGAAAAATTTATTTTTCACACTATTACAACTTTTTAATACTCTCCTTCTCACCTGGCATCCCGCCCTTCAAACACTTCAAACTGCTGACTCGGCCCGCCGCAGACCGGACAGCGCTCTTTGGCGGATTCCTCTGTCATAAGATAACCGCAGACCGGACAGACATAGATCTTTTCCTCCGCAAATTTCTCCACATTCGCCGCCTGCTCTAAGAGCGCGGCGTGTTCCTTTTCCGCTTCCATGGCGCCCGCATACGCCTGCTTAGCCAGAGGGCTCCGGTGTTCTTTTGCATACTCCAGAAGCATCTTATACATATACTGATATTCAAATTCCTCTTCCGGCACATACGTTGCCACTGCGTCGGCAAAAGGTGCAGGACGCTCCATCACTGAATAGAAATTCCTCGCATGGTAATATTCAGAAGCTGCAAGCGCCGTAAACAGATTGGCAATCCGGTGAAAACCTCTGCGCTTCGCGCGGTCTGCAAACATCAGATACTGAAACTGTGCCCACAACTCACCCTGTACGCTCTGAGTCAGCTTTTGTCTCAAAACAGCGTCCTCACGCTCACGGCTGTAGCAGTTTTCCGCGAGATTGGCAATCCGGTATTGCAAGATGCCGTCCTTCTCATAAAAGTGTACGATGTGGTGCTCCACATCGCAGGCGCGGATATCTTTTGAGACGTCCTCAATCATTGCGCCCCCTCCTCCGGTACAGATTAAATCAATGCCGTCGACACGGTCAACGAAGCGCGAATGGACATGGCCGCAGAGCAGATATTTAACTTTCTCTTTCCACGGTGCATATGCCTTGCGAAGGCGCGAAAATTCCTCTTCGGACACACAGTTTAAGATATAGTGATTGGGGACCGGAATGTGAAACGCCAAAACAACCTGCTCCACCTCCTCCATAGACAAAACGTCAGACAGCAGAGACAGCCCCTCGTCCTCAAAACGGCGCTTGGCATTGTCTATGACGACCACGGCAAAATGTTCTGCAAGCAGCGCATAGTTTTGACGCCCAAAATATTCGGTATAATCTCCTGTATCGTGGTTGCCCCTGAGCACATAAACATCATTGCCGGCAAGGCTCTCCGTGATCTCGGCAAACATCCGGTAATAATGTTTTGTGCCGGCCGGCACCAGATCACCGACAATCAGTGTCATATCGTCACTGCTGGCCGCCTCGAGCGCACCCGCGTACACTTTCATATTGTAGGTTCCCAGGCCGTCACAGCCCGGATCGCCGATGACGCCCAGCGAATGGATATCCTTAAGCCTCACGATAGGCTCCTTAATCTTGATCATTCTCGTTTCTCCCATACCTGTCCCCGTATCTTTCTTATTTTGACAATATTGCTTATCCTGTCCGCGCTATACACAAGTTATACCACACCGCTATCGATAAATCAAGGAGCTCCCCACATGTAACCGTTCCGCCGTAACAGTTCAGCTCAGGACTTTGCACTCGCTGCAAAGTCCGTATGAACGCTTATATCTTGCCAAGCGGGAATCCGGCTCTTTGGCGAAGACAAACTTCAAATGAGCCGGATTCCGTAACTATGAAGCCGAAGGCGGAAT
>CANONN010000050.1 GCA_947567625.1 uncultured Roseburia sp.
TGCCCCGCCTTCCGGAACACCAATCGTATAGGCCGGATTGTTGAGCTGTTCTATGAACGTGATTTGTTCATTTTCTTTCCTTCCACATCCCCCAAGGCAAAGCATCCCTGAAAGGGCAAGTGTTAAAAGCGCTATTCTTTTTTGTAAAACCATTTTTCCCCACCTTTCGTCTGACATGATCCCTCTGTCTTGGCACATAATATAACAGATAATGATTTTGCTTTGGTGGGTATGGGATGATTTGTATTTTTACCGGTATAATTCGTTATATATTATCGCAAAGCTTTAATATATTTTTTCCATTCCGGTATTCTGATTTTGCCACTTTCTATTTCCTCATAAATAAGATATTCACTCCACTTTATCGCGCCCGTTGTCTTAAACACAATTTTTAGTTTTCTTCTAATCTGTGTTCACTCATTGCCTGTAGTACTCACAAAACAGTCCCGCACCGCTCATATCCTTTCGCAATAAGCTACCTCCATTTTTGTGTCGCTTACGCTGACCGAAACAGTATAAACTCTTTGTTTCCACAGCTCCGTATCATGCATGATTCACCAGCGGTTTAATCTCCTCCTCCAATGTTTTTCTTAATTCTGAGAGCAGCATATTATAATACCTAAACTTTGGCAGCGCCCGCTCCTTGGCCTCCTTATAGCTGGTAAAATCCGCCGTTATCTTTATCGCATTTTCATTTGGTATCTCGCCATTTCTGTAATGCGTTGCCGCATACATTACATCATCCTTTGAGGCATACCAGGTAATGCAGAAATCCGATACGATCTTTTCAATGCAGTCACGTTTCATGTTCTCTACGATCGCAAAGATTGAATGACCCTTATATTTATCCCCATTTATTTCAATCTCGTTTACCAGATTGGACATGATCTCTGCAAGCTTCGGATTATCCTTTTTCAAATCCTCGATATATTGCTTCACCTCCTCCATCTGCTTTTGTTTAAGCTCCGGTGTGAGTTCGGCCTCATCGGGCGTTACAATATTCTGGATTAAACGGATGATATACTCATAGTCGATTTTTGTATGGCTGTATGCCATCAGCTCATAATCCTGGTCAATAACCGGCACATCTGGCTCCTCTGCCGGCGCGTCCGAATCAGAATTGATCTCCTCTTTCACATTCAGATAATGCCCCGCATATTCTTCATATTCCTCTTCTGTGATACCATAGCTCTCTAACATGCCATCATCATATTGCGTAAACGATTTCAGCTGGGCAAAGAGTTTATCAAAATTCTGGAACATCTTAGCAAAAACTATTTTTTCTTTCCTGGACATGCCCGGAATCTCTGACGGAGACTTTGCAGACACCAAAAGCGCCTGTAATGACTTGCGAAAAGCGGGCTCAATCTCATCCCACTCCGCCAAAAGAGCCGTTTCCGTGCTTCCCGCAGAGTATAATCTCACCGCATCGTCCACGCTCTGTTTAAATAGCTTCGGCGCCTGAAATGTCACAATCTGGCCGCAGGTCTTGTTTGTTTCAAAGATACGGTTTGTCCTGGAAAATGCCTGTATCAAATCATGAGGGCCCATCGGCTGTCTGTCCATAAATATCGTCGACATACACGGCGCATCAAATCCGGTCAGCAGCCGGTCTACGACAATAACAAGATCAAGCTGTTCCTTTCTGCTCTGAAATCTGGAAGCTTTTCTTGCAAGCCGCTTATTCAGATTACCATTATAAGCCTGTATTTGGGAAAGCTCATACTTGGTGCCAAACATTTCATTGTAATCGTCCAACGACTCCTGCATCTTCTGTTGATTTAGTTGCGAGCCCTCCTCATTTTCCGTCACCGAATAGGTAATTGCAAACTTGGGAAAATCGGGCAGAACCTGTTTGAATTTTTCGTCTATCTGAAGAGATGTTTCGCCGTTCTTCACTCGTTTCAAGAGCTCATAATATTTCTGTGCCCGCTGAATGGAGCTTGTCGTAAGCAAGCCCTCATAGGTTTTTCCTTTGCCGTTCTGGAATCCGAGCTTATAGTATGACTTATTCAGTATCACATCCAAAACCCGCAGCATGTGCGTCTCGTTTTCATACACACTTTTATCCGTCTCGTCCGCCACATTCTTGGGCCCGTTATGTTCTACCTGAAAGCCAAGTACTGCCTCGTCATGAATCGCGTTCTGAATCGTATATCGGTGTAAACGCTCTCCATATAATTCCTGTGTGGTGCGGGGCAAATCGCCCATCTGGGGATACGGATTCTCCGCAAACCTGGGCGTTCCGGTAAATCCATACCACAAAGAATTTCCGAAAAACCGTTCCAGCTTCCGTTTCGTTCCCGGGGAAACAGCTCTGTGGCACTCATCTACTACAAAGGCAATTTTTAAATTCTTGATTTTCTGATACTCTGTCGTCCCCTCCTCTAATCTTCTTTCGACAAGTATCTGCATCTTCTGAATCGTGGTGACAATCACCTGGCGGTCCTCTGATTTTAACTTTTTCTTCAGGTCAAGCACGTTGTTTGTTTCATCCACAACAATCAGGTCATTGTTTGCATAAGCCTGAAATGCCATCGTCGTCTGTGCATCCAAGTCTTTTCTGTCAATCAAAAAAATGGCTTTATCAATCGCCGGAATGTCCATCAAAAGATTTCTGGTCACCTTGTATGAAGTCAGCGTTTTACCGGAACCGGTCGTATGCCATACGAAGCCGGACTTCCCGGTCTTAGAAGCCTCCCGAATCGCTTCTATTGCATGAATCTGGTAGGGCCGCAGCAAAATCAGACGCTTTGCCTCTTTGTCCAAAACGGTATATCTGGCGATCATCTCATGCGCCTGTGGAATCCGCAGCACGCTCTTGGCAAAGTCAAGATAATCCGCTACCGGATGATTCTCCCGGTCCAGCCATCCGCTGATAAATTTCTGGTTCAGCTCCGTATCGCTTGCCGCCGAAAAATATTTCGTATCCACCCCGTTACTGATTACAAACATCTGCACGGCCGAAAAAATCCCCGTAAACTTGCCTTCCCCGATATATTTTTTAATCTGCCAGAAGCCGTCCATGTATGAATGTTGTTTGTTTTTCAATTCGATATGTATCACAGGCAGGCCATTGATCATAAGCGTTACGTCAAATCGTCTGTCTCTCGCGTTTGCCTGGCCGTCATCCTCTGTTTTCAAGGCGCTGTACTGATTGATTACCTCATAGACGCTGCTTCCGCCCGCAATATGCTCGTGGTTCATCACCACTAAATGCAGGCACTTTGTATCGCGCTGTACATGTACCATTACCTTGCCATTTTCGCCGACCAGCCACTCGCCGGCTTTATAGAAAGACGAAAATTGCAGCTGGTTTTTTACCTGTTCAAATTCCGCATCGGAAAGATGCTCGCCATCCAGCCTGTCCTTATTGTTCTGTTCCAGGATGTATCTGAAATTATTCCAGAGTTCTTCCTGGGTTTTCAGGTCCGGACGATACGTCCATTGTGATGTTCCGTAAATTAATTGTTCAATGAGCTTTTGCTCTATGACCGATTCTAGTTCCGCCATCGTAACCCTCCGTTCTTTTTGAACACGCGCATTTGGGTGCAAGCACAAATTTGCCTGTGAAAATTCTCTTTACCAAGCATGTTTTCCCGTAGCTATCAAACTATTTATATCTTCAAACGCATTTTCAATTCGTTCTGTATGATATTCCCAGTAACTGTCATATATTTTTTGAGTGATATCATAATTGTCCCATTCTCTTAAAACTTCTCCTGTGCTCTTTTTTTTGTAGGCCGCATAATATTCCAACAAATATGAGAAAAATTCCATTTTTTCATTCATTCTTATCCTCATTTCTGCGCACATTTTTTGCACATAAACGAGTTTGTGTCAAGTGCGCGCAGAAACAAACATCGTGTGTAAAAAAGTTATTTTTCACTACTCCCCCCTTATGTATATGGAATTTCTTGGATCTCCTGTTATTTTCTCACATTCCCAAATTTCAAATAAGGCTTCTGCACCAAAATCTGTCATCCCCAGCTCTGCATTTTCAAGCATTTCGTGTGTTTTAGAAAACACAAACGCTCTAAGCGCATCCATCGGCTTCATCCCATATTTCTCAGAAATCATTTTTAAAACTTCTGTATTATAATAATCAATTGTTTCCGGTTCAATCCTTTTCATAAATATTTCACCCCAACTAATTCTAAAACAGATATGCTCTTTTGCTGGTGAAAGGATGATGAGGATATCAAAATATGCAAAATATCTGCCAAGTTTCATTTGTTCTTCTTTATGAAATCACAGCTTTCACATTATTTAATGCTGTGTTTGACAATTTTTTTCTGCAACAAGCCTGTCAATATCCTCAAAAGCATTTTCCAAACGCTCAATATGATACCGCTCATACATGTCATATATAAAATCTGTTAATTCAAGTCTATCCCACAATTTCATAACTTTATCAGCTGTAGTATTTTTATATTGTGCATAATTTTCAATCAAAAAAATAAAAAATTCCATCTCCTTATCCACATCAATCCCTCCTCAAATATAAAGAATTACGTGGATCTCCAGTAATCTGCTCAGCTTCCCACATATCAAAAATACCAAACGTGCTGAAATCCCACATTTCAAGTTCCTCATCTGCCAGCATCCGATAGGTTTCTGAGAAAAGAAATTTTCTAAGCGCAGATAGCGGTTCCACTCCATATTTCTCTACTATCATCTGTGATACTTTTTCATTATAAAAAGAAAGAATAAATGTCATTTCATTTTTCATCGTTCTATTACCTCACTGAAAACGAATGCTTCAAGAGCCTTTTCACTTTTGAATGCATATTGGTCTTTCAATTTTTGTGGCAAAAGCCTTTTAATGGTCTCATCCTCATCATATATACCAGAAAAATACAGTTTAATAACTGGCATGGTCTTATCATTGGCAACTGGACCAATCACAATATCCGATTCATCTTTAAAATCCCTGATATTTCTATTATTGGACACAAATTTCAGCCATACGGCAGATGCCTCCTCAAACTTCGTTACTTTCAATGTAGATAATAATTTGTTATCAAAGTCATATGAAGTGATTATCGGTTTTCCCACTCCTCGTCTTTTCACAGTAAGAAACGCCCATCTTTCCGCTTGCTCATAGCTTGACGTAAGGTAAAACCCCGTACCAAAGTCAAGTCTGCGATCAGACGCAAGAATTTTAGGTTTTTCAACAACAATATTACTCCCGTGATATAAAATCATGTTTTTCACATCCTTTTTACGGAAACATATTTTGCAACATAAATTTCTTTAGATTCTGCAATTCCTCACACTTATGCTGGTGAAGGGTGATGAGGGTATCTATATATGCAAAATATCTACCAAGTTCCATTTGTTCTTCTTTTAACGGAATTATAACTTCCACACTATTTATTGCTGTTTTTGACAAACTTGGTACTCCTGTAGATTCATCCATAGCTTTCCAGTTTATTTTTTGGTAAATGCTGAATAAAAAATACAAATCAACATTTTTTTTAGGAATACAATAAAAAAGCGTATCTACAGTCCAAAATGGTGCTCTTAAAATATATGGATTATCTATTGTGCCTTTTCGCCCGATTCCAATAGCATCATCTTTTTCAGACAATGCTTCTGAAACGCTTAGCATATATCCCCCCGTTCCATAGACTGGAATATGACCTTCGTCAAGATGTTTATAATCACGACCACTACATACCTCAACAATTTCCCCCAGCTTACGCTGTTCCCAAGCATCCGTAAAGCCAGAAAATCGAATTTCTGGCGTACTCTCACCATCTTTCGGGAACATTTTTTGAAGCATATATTTTTTAAGTGTTTTTGTCTCTTCGTACTTACGCTGGTGAAGGGTGATGAGGGTATTCAAAGCCATAATGTACTTCGCAATTTTCTTTTGTTCATCTATTGCAGGAACCGGAACATTCAATTCTGTGTATTCACGAAGATTATAATTTGTTCGTCCGTCTCCTGTTGACATTTGCATTGCCCAATTCTTATGCTTGTCAGTATTGAGGAATACAGACAGATAATACGAATCCAAAACCTTCTTATTTGGTCTCGTAACAATTGTCGCAAAACCTATTGAATTTGCTTCATTTTCAGTAATTACAGCCGATGTTCCAACATCTCCAGTATGGACGGTAATAACATCATCAACTTTATGCATCCTTGATTTATTTGCCTCAGCAAATTCATCATCTAAATATATTGGCTCTGTGTCAAATTCAAATTTTCCATCTTTAATATCCGAATTTCTTATCAATAGTGCTCCATGATCTGTATAGTGTGCAGTCATAGTTGTTACTAAACCTATGTAAATATCTCCAAGTTCTGTAACCTTACGCTGTTCCCAATCCTCCGTATACCCATGAAATCTAATTTTAGGTTTTCCCATCCCCGTCACCTCTCCATCTTTCCGATCAGCTCATTCAGTGATGCCATGACCGTTTCATCCGCAGACGTCAAATCCTTAAGAAGCGACAAAAACTCCCCCTGCGCCTTTTCCAGTTCCCTGTCCGTTTCAGACATACTCATTAAAAGGCTGTTTAAATCAATCTCCTCTTCCTTCTCAAAATTGTCCACATAACGGGGAATATTCAGATTGAAGTCGTTCTTCTCTATATCCTCAAAACCTGCAAGGTAGGCTTCTTTTTCCACGGTCTCTCTGTTGTTGTAAAGGCCCATAACAGCGTCAATGTGCTCGTCTGACATTTCATTCTGCTTTTTGCCTTTGACAAATTTTTGCGAAGCATCTATGAATAAAACGTCCCGTCCCTCTCTGTGTTTTTTCAGTACGACAATACAGGTCGGTATGGAAGTATTGTAAAAAAGATTCGCCGGCAAACCGATCACGGCGTAGATATTTCCGGCGCGAAGCAGCTTTTCTCTGATCTTCCCCTCCGCCGCACCGCGGAACAGCACGCCGTGCGGCAATACAATCGCCATCGTTCCATGATTCTTTAGATGATAGAGGCCATGCAGCAAAAATGCGTAATCCGCCTTAGATTTTGGAGCCAGCACACCATAATCGCTAAATCGCTCGTCCTGCAAAAAACCGGCGGCCGCGCTCCATTTTGCAGAGTACGGCGGATTCATAAGCACCATATCAAAATCCGTCTCTTCCCCGGTCGGCCAATCCCCGTCGAGGGTATCGCCATTGCGAAGAATCTGATTTTCAGGTATGATTCCATGCAGAAACATATTCATTCGCGCCAGGTTATATGTAGAATTATTTAACTCCTGTCCATAATATTTGATATAATCGGGTTTGTCCGCATACTTTTTGGCATTCAACAAGAGCGAACCGGAGCCCATGCAGGGATCGTATACCGACAATCCCCTCTTTGTCTCCTGTCCCGCAATCGCTATCTTTGTCAATATTTTGGATACTGCCTGCGGCGTATAAAATTCTCCCGCTTTCTTGCCCGTCTCAGAAGCGAACTGGCCGATCAGGTATTCATATGCATTTCCGAGTATCTCGTCATCTGAATTCAGCAAATCCGCCTTATCTATTTCCTTAATCAGATTAGAAATCGTATCGCTCTGTTTCTGATCTCCCGTGCCCAAACGGTTGGAGTACAAATCAATATCGGTAAACAAATCTGCGAATAACGGGTCGCTCTGCTCAATATTATGAAATGCTTTCTGTAGCTGTTCACGGTGAAAGGAATTGCTCCGGGCAGCATCCGCAAAACAGGTATAGGTGAGTTCCGGCTCAATCAAATAGTGACATTCTGATTTTATCTGTTCCTTTAACTCTTCTGCGCTATCGCCTGCGAGCTCTTCTTTATATGCCTCCAAAGCAAGCTTTATATTCCCCGGCTTTTCATCGTAAATCAAATCGTATGCTTTGATTAAGAAAGAATCCGAAAGATACTTATAAAATACGATTCCCAGCAAATAATCCTTATATTCGTTTGCATCCATTTTTGAGCGAAGAATATCCGCCCCGCTCCATAGTACGCTGATTAAATCCTTGCTGTTTTCTGTTTCTGCCATTTTTTCTCCTCTGTTGACGTTTCTTCGTCTTGTTCGTTCATTGTCATATCTCATTTGCCCGCATATCATACGCCATGATTACAAGAATTATTTTATCATAAATGGGCACATGTTTTTTGTGCATCCTCAAGTTTCGCACAAACTTGTAAATGAACTCTTCTCTTGTGTTCATTTTTTCATATATGGGCACATGTTTTTTGTGCATCCTCAGGTTTCGCACAAACTTGTAAATGAACATTTCTCTTGTGTTCATTTTTTCATATATAGACACATGTTTTTTGTGCATTCTCAAGTTTCACACAAACTTGTAAATGAACTCTTCTCTTGTCCATTTTATCATATATGATTTATATGTACAATTTGCAAATCACATCTTCCATGTTGTTTTTTATTTGGGCAATCATTCATGTTTACTTGTCATCCATTGAAAAAAAATTTTGATACATTCGTACTGCATTTCCTGAAAAGCGCGTCATATCGTGTTTACGGTGAAAGTGAAAAAACGGAGGTAATCAAAAAAGAAAATCTATGAGAACTATAATTCCTGACATACGGTGTCAGGATTTGTGTGATATCATTCCCCTGTAAATTCTATTTGAGAAAGCGAGGATTGCAAATGAAACTTGAATGGAAAAAGCAGGAGCAAGAAATATATGGCGTAAAGACGAAACCATGTGTGATTGATATCCCCGCCTGGAAATATATCCTTCTTACCGGCAAAGGAAATCCCAATGATGAAATCTTTTCCGTTAAGGTTGCCGCTCTGTTTTCCGTAGCTTATAAAATCAAAGCGGCGTATCAAGCACATGCCCAAAAAAGCAGCGAAATCACAGACTACGCCGTATATCCTTTAGAGGGAATCTGGAGCACGGTTTCCGATAAAGCATATTTGGTAAAAGAAGAATTGCAGTACCGCATCATGATACGACAGCCAGATTTTATTACCGGAGAAATGTTTGATCATGCACTAGAGGTTGCTAAAAGTAAGAAAGACAATCCGTATCTCACAGATATTTCTTTTCAATCAATCTGCGATGGCAGATGTATTCAAGTATTGCACAAAGGAGCGTATGATGATGAACCCGCATCATTTGAGAGTATGGACGACTATTGCATGGAACACGGTTACAGGCGTATCGGAAAAGAGCATCGTGAAATATATTTGAATCATGCCAACCGTACAAAAGAAGCCAACTTAAAAACCATTTTGAGATACAAGGTCACAGAGACAGGAAAAAGCAACATACCGTTATAAAAGAGAACGATTATATTTTAAAATATTCAAGTCAAAGAAAATGCTCAAAACAAGCCTAAGTCAAAGAAAATGCCAAGAACAAGCCTGTAGGGCATATCATTTTACCAAATGATATGCCCTACTACAAGGTCAAGACCGGCAATCCACAGCAGCACTGCCCCGCCGATATACGCTTTCGCTTTATGCCGAAACCCGAGATAATATCCGGTATACATGCCCAGGACGATCACCGCGACTGTCACCGCGGCGACCACCGACAGCATCAGCCAGATCTGGGTGGAAAGACAGCCAAATGCGGCTCCGGCCAGCAGCATGTGAATCCCTCCGACCGCCGCCATGTGTACAAACTTTTTAAAATCCAGGTGCCGTTCGAGGTGTTCCTGCACCCGTTCATTTTTTACGGCCTTTACGAGAAGTCTGATTCCGGCGGCGAAGAGAATAACTGCCGCCATGACAATTCCCACAAACCGCTCGTCATAGGCCCGCTCGTTTTGATAGACCCAGGCGGCCAGCAGATGGCCGGCGAGAGCCGCCGCCATCTGCCACACCGCCACAAATCCACAGATCTGGCAGAGATGTTTTTTGTCCACTCTTGCCACCAGGGAACCCTGGCTCTCCATCGCCGCAAACAGTTCCAACGAGATTCCCGCTACAATTATCAGATTTTCCAACCAGTTCATCGGGCACCTCCCAACTCGAACCGCAATCGCCCCGCCGTTTGTCCATTAGTCCTCTTCCTTTACAATTGCCTCGGTGCGGTAAATAAATTTTACGCTTCCGTTAATGCTTTCGGCAATCGAGGTATAGCTCTGGTATGCGTTACCCGCGTCGATGACCGCCTGTAAGCGCTCCAGCAACGGCTCAATATCGCCGTCGAACGAGTTCAATATTTTTTTGATTCCCTCTTCGTTGAACTTCAGCACACCGTCCGCCAGCTCGTTTGCACCGTCGTCGAGCTTGCCGACGCCTTCGATCACGGCCGCGGTTCCCTCCGCAAGGCTCTTCGTCCCGTCATTTAACTTCGCATTATTGCCGGCCAGCGTCTGGCTTCCGCTGTAGAGCTGTTCCACGCCGTTGATTAAACTGGGCATCGCGTCCGCAAGGCTCTTCGTCCCCTCTGCCAGGGCAGCCGAACCCGTCACAAGGCTGTAACCGTTCGCGCTCTTGGCCTCGATCGAGGAAGCGATCGTCTGCTTGGTCTGCTCGGCCGCAGAAATCGCCGCCGTGGGCGCGGCTGCTACCGCTCCCGCGTATGCGGCGGACTTTGCCGCCTCGGCTGCTCCCGACACTGCCGCTGTACCGGCCGCCGCTTTCGCTCCCGACACTGCCGCCGTACCGGCCGCCGCCTTCGCTCCCGACACTGCCGCCGTACCGGCCGCCGCTTTCGCTCCTGACACCGCCGCCGTACCGGCCGCTGCCTTTGCTCCCGACACCGCCGCTGTACCGGCCGCCGCTTTCGCTCCTGACACTGCCGCCGTACCGGCCGCCGCTTTTGCTCCTGACACTGCCGCCGTACCGGCCGCCGCCTTCGCCGCGGACTGCGCTACGGTTCCTGCCACTCCCTGCGCTCCCGCCAGGGCCACGTCGCCTGCCACTCCCTGTGCTCCTGCATAGGCTGCCTCTTTTGCCGCAGCTTCCGCGGCAGCGACCGCCACGTCGCCTGCCACTCCCTGCGCTCCCGCCAAAGCCGCTGTACCCGCCGTCTGCTGTGCCACGGAGAGAGCCGTGTCCGCCACGCTGGTTCCGATGGTGTCACCGGCCACCGTCACTACGCCGCCCAGAACGGAGGAGGCCAGCATCTGCGTCACACTGCCAAGCGTTCCCTGATATTCCGGCGTACCCTTGATGTAGGCGATCATGGACGCTTCATCCGCGATTCCCGCCGCCTCAAGCTGTGCCCTCATATCCTGGGTGAGCGCCGCCTGCGCGACCATATTGGCAATCTGCTCGTTCTGCGCAAGCCCTGCCGCCACGGCATTGACGGTGTCGGCGTTCGTCATCTTTTCGGAAAATGACTGCTGCGCTTCCCCCTTGATATAAGCGTAATTTTGGGCCGCGAACGTCTGGGTGACCGTATCGACTGCCGCCGCTTGAATCGCATCCGCCTGCGCGTTTACGCCGGCCTGCGCCTGATTCTTGATCTCTTCCGCCTTTTGCTGCACCGAAGCCGCCGCCGCATTTTCCAGCGTGTCTTTCTGCGCCGCCACTCCCGCTGACGCAGCGCTCTTGATCGCATCCGCCTGCGCCGTCACGCCTGCCTCGGCCTGGGCCTTGATACCATCCGCCTGCGCGTCGACCGTCCCTTCCGCCTGCGCCTTGATTGTGTCGGCCTGGGCAGCTACGGTTCCCTCCGCCTGCTCTTTAATCGTGTTGGCCTGCGCGTCCACGGTCCCTTCCGCTTGCGCCTTAATTCCTGCCGCCTGTGCGTCAACCGTCCCTTCCGCCTGCGCCTTGATTCCTGCCGCCTGTGCGTCAACCGTCCCTTCCGCCTGCGCCTTAATTCCTGCCGCCTGCGCGTCAACGCTTCCCTCGGCCAATGTCTTGATATCCTCCGCCTGCGCATCAACTGCCGCCTCGGCCTGGTTTTTAATGCTGCCCTGCTGCGCCTTTACGCTATCCGCCGCACTCTTTTTGATGCTCTTCTCCTGTTTGGCCAGGGTGTCTGTCACCGCCTTTGTCATATCCTTCTTTTCTTTGTCAGTAAAAGCGGTATTTAAGGTTCGGTCGAGCAGAGCCACACCCTCGGAAATGGACGCCGCGCTGCTGTTTAGTGTCGCAACGCCGTTTGACAGGGTCGGCACACTGTTTTTAAATGTGGAGATGCCGTCGGCCAACTGTTTCGCCCCGTCGGTGTAATCGGAGACGCCTTTGCGCAGTGTGCTCACACCGCCTGCAAATTCTCCCATTTTATCGCGCAGCGTTCCGGTCCCTTCGGCGAGAGCGCCTGCGCCGTCCTGCAACTGTCCCACCGCGTCCGTCAAGGTGTCCACCATTTCATCCGCATCAGAAAAATCGCTGACCTCGTTCATATTGAGAAAATCCATGGCATTGGCAACCACCGTCATCGTCATGCCAAGCTCAAAGTTCTCCACATCGGCCGTGATCTCAAAATATTCCGGGATTGATACATCGCCCTCAAAATCTTCGTCCTCCACGGCAAGGCTCTCTTTTAATCCCGGCAGCGTATAGCCCACTACCATCGTCTTATTGCCGTCCTCGATTACTTTGCCGTTCGACGCCTGCACATGCGAAAAGTTTTCATTGAGCACCATGCCGCTGACTGCGACAAACGGCACGCAAACCTCTGTCTCTTTGCCGTCGATCTCGGTTTTCACTCGCTCGTTGTTGGTATAGGAAAAACGCATCGTCACTTCACCGGATTTTCCGGCCATCTCCTCCGGCTTCATTTCTTTCCCGTCCAGATAGTAGGTGATCTGCTGGCTGACCGGAAGCTCCTTCGTGGACGTTCCCTGATAATAGATATCGCTGCCGTTTGCCTGCCAGGTAAGCTGATCTCCGCTCTGGCTGAAGGTCTCATCCCCCTTTACATTTTCGATATCCCGCAGAGTGGAGACATCCTCTATCGTTTTGGCCCCCTCCGTGTTGTGCAGATGATCGGAGACAATGATCTCCTTCGCCTTTCCGGTGCTGTCTGCAATCACATAGACGGTCTCCTCCTTGCCGATCGTTTTTTCCTCTATATTAATTTTATCGAGCGCATCGCCCAGTTTATCCTTGAGCAGATCGGCCGTCTCCTCCCCGTCTTGCTCCGTCTCTTCCTGCTGCGTTTCCTGCTCCGTCGCTGTGTTCTCAGCCCTGGCGCCGCGCACGTCATAGGCGGATGCACTCGTTCCAATCAACGCCACCACCAGGACGCCCGCCACAATACGAATCCGATATTTTTTCTCAAATCTTTTCACTAATTCCGGTAATTTCATACTAATTCCACCTTTCTGCTAAAATTTTATAATAATACCGCATATTTTCATGTTAAATTTTTTCTTCCGTCTATGGACAGATGTTTGTCATTTTATTTAAAAGATTTTTATATCTCCATATTGAATCAAATATGCATTTCCTCCGCCTTTACGTTGATGTCTTTCGCCCCTCCCGCAGTATCTTTTGTTCCCGCGGCGGTTTTGCACTTAAATCCTGCACTGGTCGCACAGATCAGGCGGTCGAAGACGACAAACATTGCCGGTAAAATCAACGCCACGACCACAAAGCTTACGACTGCGCCGCGCGCCAACAGCATACACAGTGAACTTATCATGTCGATACTCGAGTACAGTCCTACGCCGAATGTCGCCGCGAAGAAACTGAGCGCACTGACAAATACCGACGGCAGCGCGCCGTTTATCGCACTGGCAATCGCCTCCCTCTTTCCGGCGCCGCGGCTGCGCTCTCTTTTATATTTATTGGTCGTAAGTATCGCATAATCGACGGTCGCGCCGAGCTGAATCGTACCGATGACAATGGAAGCGATAAAGGGGAGTACCGTCCCGGTATAATGCGGGATTCCCATATTGATAAAGATCGCAAATTCGATCACGGCCACCAGAATCACCGGCAACGAAGCCGATTTTAGTACCAGCGCAATGATAATAAATATTAAGATAATCGAGGCTGCGTTGACCGTTTTAAAATCCGTGTCGGTGATGGTGATCAAATCCTGCGTGCAGGGCGCCTCGCCAATCAGCATTGCCGTATCGTCATATTGTTTGATAATCGCCCGGATGGCGTCACACTGGGCGTTCACCTCATCGCTGCCCGTTTTGTACTCGGACATGACATAGATCATCTGGTACGTTCCGTTGTCCAGTATTTCTTTGATATCATCCGGCACCATCTCCTTGGGCACTGCCGGCCCCAATACCGAATCTAAGCCCATGCAAAGCTTCACGCCGTCAACCTCACGAATCGCCTCTTCCATGGAGCGCGCCGTCTTACTGCTTACATCGCTGCTTGCCAGTATCACATGGGTCGCGCCCATTTCAAACTCTTCCTCCAGCGCATTTCCCGCCATGACGCTCTCCAGGTCTTTGGGCAGCGTTCCCATCAGATCGTAATATACCTGGTTATTGCTCTGCCCGTAATACATGGGACCTACAATCACCAAAAACAAGATAATAAAAATCCAGAAATGTTTGGTGACAAATTCTCCGGTGCCCCGAAATGTCGGCATCAGGGCGCGGTGCCTGGTTTTCTCGAACGCCTTGTCAAACACCAGTATCATCGACGGCAGAATTGTCACACACCCGATCACGCCGAATACCACGCCTTTCGCCATGACGATGCCAAGATCTCTTCCCAGTGTAAACGTCATAAAGCACATGGCGAGGAATCCCGCGATCGTGGTGATCGAGCTTCCCACCACGGAGGATAAGGTCTGGGAAATGGCGTGCGCCATCGCGCGCTTCTTGTCTCCGGGGTAACGCCCCTGATTCTCCTGATAGCTGTGCCAGAGGAATATCGAGTAATCCATCGTCACCGCCAGCTGCAACACGGCCGCCAGCGCCTGCGTCACGAAAGAGATCTCTCCGGCGACAAAGTTCGTCCCCAGGTTATAGATGATCGCCATGCCGATACTGAGCAGGAATATGACCGGAATCATAAAGGAATCCATCGTCACCGCCAGAATCAACGCGGACAGCCCTGCGGCGATCGCCACATAGATGAGTACCTCGCTGTTGCAGATATTTTTGATATCCGCCACCACCGCCGACATGCCGCTGAGCAGACACTGTTGGTTCGTAAGACTGCGGATTTCCTCGATGGCATCCAGCGTCTCATCCGCCGACATCGACGTATCAAACGTGATGATCATCAGCTGGCTTCCCGAATCCGCGTTTTTTAACTCCTCGCCGATCTTCTCCGGCAAAAACTCCATCGGTACGGAGATATCCGCCAAAGAACCGTACCAGATCACGTCTTTGACATGCGCCACTTCTTTGATCTGTCCCTCCAGCGTGACGATATCTTTTTCCGCCATTCCCTGTATGACCGAAACCGAAAAGGCCCCGGTGCCGAATTCCTCCAGCAAAATGTCCTGCCCTTTCATGGTCTCGATATCGCCCGGCAGATAGGACAAGATATCATAATTGATTCTGGTGTTCAGATAACAGATTCCGGTGGGTATCAGAAGCAAAAAGCTTAATACGATAATCGGTATCCGAAACTTCACGACCCATTTTCCGAATTTAATCATGTTCCCCTCATTTCTGCACTGCATTTTTGTTGATTCCACACCCCTGGCCGCAGTGCCGCCAAAAGCTGTTTGCAAAGGATACTATAAAAAAAAAGACTGCATTTGAAAATATGCAATCTTTTCCAACTGTCGGCTCCTGTTATACATTTTCAAGGTTTTGTATAGAGAAAACGACACTTTTATAAAATTGTAATGTCAAGAACTATCCATTCCATCAAATTTTCCTGACCGCATGCAACTCTATATATCCCCTGCTGCCGATCGGTTCCAATTGTATCCTGGGATTTTCCGTGTCCCATCTGTAGCCTGCCGCCTCGGGATGATACCTCTCGACTGCCCCGGACAACTGCCGGATGGCTTCCGCAAAATCAGCTTCTGCAAAAGGTTCGCCCTGAAACATCAGATAGCTGCATGCCGGCAGCTCAATGACGTCAAATCCCGCCGGAATCTCGCCGTCATAATCCATCGGCACTTCCACCCCCTGTACATACTCCGAAGTGCCCGGTAGCATGTACTTGGGCGGCAAAAACAGACACACGGGTTCGCCGCTGATTGATTTCATGCTGCGCAGCAGCCCCCACACATCACAGCCCACTTCCTCGCAATATTCCCAGTAGCCTTTTGCTTTTTTCCCTCTTTTTATGATGACTTTTCTCTCCGGTTTTTCTACCTCCCGGATAAATACATGTTTCACTTCCCCCACCGTGGCACCGTCCTTTCTGTGTTGTTTATATTTCACTCCATAAGGCCAAAAGAGATAAATCGGTCTGGGAGAAACAGAATACTCATAGGGGTTGCAGCCAAACTCCCGCTTGAACGCCCGCTGATACCCGTCCACACTCTCATAACCGGCATCGAGCGCGACTGTGAGTATTTTGACCCTTTCATCCCGAAGACGCAGGGCCGACCTGGATAACCGCAGTTTTCGTATATATGCCGCCGGCGTCATTTGAAGTAGCCGGACAAATATCCGATAAGAATACCATGGAGAATAGAGAGAGCACTTGGCCAGATCTCCAATGGTAATATTCTCTTCCAGATGTTCTTCAATATATTCCTGCATCCTTTGAACCGCTTCTATTCGTTCATCCAATTATCTCACCGCCTGTAGATCAGTATATCATAACACAGAATAATTTCTCGATTATATTTGCCCAACACCTTTTTATATGCCGATCATGGGACTTTCCAAACGTTCAGAAAACGGGATAAACGCATGGGGCCGGTCTGGCCTATCAGCAATTAACTTTTCCATCCAAACTACACTGTACCATTTATCAAATTTATATCCGCACAGGTTATGTTTTCCTACAATCGTATAGCCCATTTTTTTATGGAAGCAAATACTCGCGTCAGTCAAATTTTCATCATCCTTTCGCTCGGTAGTTGTGATGCAGGCATATAAAATAAATACATTCTGCTCAATCAACCTGCTTTCTAATTCCTGATAAAGCTTTTTCCCAATCCCCCTTTTGTGCCACTTCTCATCAAGATATATGGAGACCTCTGCCGCATGTCTGTATGCCGCCCTTGAATGAAACGGGCCTGCATAGGCATATCCTATGATTTTTTCCTGTTCAACAGCTGCTAAATAAGGATACTCATTTAATGTATTTATTATTCTCCGCCGAAAATCATCCATACACGGTACATCATACTCAAACGTAACTGCGGTTTTTTCTACATAGGGTGCATAAATGCTTTGAATGGATTTGGCGTCTTCTGCCGCCGCAACTCTAATCTTCATAATATTTTTTCATCACCCCTTCCTGTATGTATACTTTTTCCATACGTCTCCCCTGTTTATTTAAGATTTCTCAGCCTTAAACAATAAATCAATATGCATTTTCCGTCATCAGGATTCCACGGCATTGTTTATACAGTTTATCGCATTCAGGCTGCGCGGATAACCGATGTAAGGCAGGCACTGTGATACTACCCTGATCAGGAAAGCCCTGTCGTTGCCAAGGTTCATGTTTCCTTTGGCATGGGCTGTCAGCTGCGGTTCACAGCCGCCCTGTGCCGCTAAAAAGCAAAATGTGATCAGTTCGCGCTGTTTGAGGTCCAGACCGCTCCTTGTGTAATAGTCGCCGAAGCAGTTCGACGCCAGCCACCGATTGATGTGCCCTGCTTTTCACGCTTCTTTCATATGCTCCCCGAAAATCTGAGCCTGCGCCTCCGCCCCCTTTTGCAGTCTGTCCTCCATGGCCGCCTGCGCCTGCGAAGGGAGCGGCAGCTCCACTCCCCGCGCAGTTAAAATATCGTTGGTAACAGCTAAGAACGGCATGACCCTGCCAATTCCAAGGTAATCCACCGCCTGATAAACCATTTCTTTCACCATGACAGGGGACAGTCCGCTATCCAGTGCCATCGGCAGTATATTTTTATAAACCTCAAGTCCCTGGCAGCCTAACAATGTGGCGAGGATGGCCAGATAGCGTGTCTCCTCCGGCAACTTTTGACCGGGTTCTTTCACCACTTCTTCCAATATAAAATGCTCTATGAGCTTCATAAATTCCGGATCTGTTTCGTGATAATTCGTCATTTTTCTCCTCCTTTGGCAATCTTTCCTCTCTATTCTAATGAAAACGTAACCGTCACATCCCCATTTCCAAACGCTTCCAGAAGTTCCTCGCCCGTCACGCCTTCCACCTTCCCTATCCTTGTGAAATTCCATGAATTTGTATCATAATAAATCACAAGGGAATCTGTTCATCATTCCTTGGAAGGCTTGTTCCGATCGAGCCAACCTTTTCCATATTGCCGTAGTCGCTCATATGGATGGTAAGCGGCCCGTCTTTCAGAAGTTCTTTTAAGGCCGTTACCGAAGAATTATCCGCGAGCGTTGCCGTAAACGTAGTATTTCCCGTTGTAATTTTCATGATAGTTCCCTTTGCTTCCTCCTTATCGCCATTCCATGAAATTCCCAGTCCATCCAGCCAAGCCGGCACTGTCGTTTCCACATTTCCCATGCCGGAGCCCGCCGTCCAGAAACCATCCAGGACTTCTGCTCCCTGCGCAGATTCCGCCACATGGTCAAAGCTTGTGTCCGGCCGGCTGCTTCCCGATGTACAGAACGGAATCACTTTTTTCCCGGTCCAATCATACTCTTCCAGAAATGAGCGGATTGCCATGGGTGTGTCCCCATGCCAAATCGGGTAGCCTAAAATAATCGTGTCATACTTTTTAACAGACTTCCGTTTATTTTTCAATTCCGGTCTTACGCCTTCTTCCAGTTCCTTTTCCCCAAGCTCGACCAGCTTGTCATAATCCGTCGGGTATTTCTTTCTGGTCTGGATGCGGTATATATCCGCCCCGGTCATTTTCTTTATCCGTTCCGCAACTTTTTTCGTTGTCCCGGACTGCGAATAATATACGATCAGAATTTTTTTCTTTTTGCTTTTTTCGCTTTTGTACTTTTTTCTTCCGTCCCTTTCGTTTGCGCAACAACTGTGCGCGCCTGGCATATTTCTGTCACAGGTATGACAACAAGCAATGCGCAGAGCAGGCATAAAATTATTTTTTTCGTTATTTTTCTCATCCTTCCTCATCCTTCCCGTATAAGCCCTGTAAAATCCCAGGTACTTACTACTTTAATTTGCTGTCCTTCTTTCTTCTTGTTTACTATATTCATTGTAAATCCGTTCTAAATAAATGTCTAATACCTATCATGCATTACGAAACATAACTATTTCGCATATCATACTCATACCAACAAAAACTGCTGCACAATGCCCAAGCGGCCATTGGCAGCAGTTTTTTACTGTTTAAAATCCTTCTTATTCTCCTATATCCTCTTTTTCCATACTCGTCAAATATTCTTTCACATATTCTATAAACCGCTGCATCGCCCAAGATCGTGTCAGGTTCTTTTTCCATACCAAAACGCAGCCGCTCTCTATCTCCGGCTCTAACGGCCGCAAGCATAGTAAATCCTGATTACAGGCAAATTCCATTACTAACGCCACACCAATACCGCTCTCCACCATGATAGACTGGTTATGATGAGAAAGATTGCAAGTCGATACGATCTGGAGTTTCTCTCTTCCATAACCGAACCAGTTTTCCAGTTCATTTCGGACAGACTGGCGCTTTGCTATAATCAGGGGAATACCCGCCAGATCATTCGGCGTGATCGTTTGCTTTTTTGCCAACTGCAAATCCCTGCGCATAAGCACCTGCCATTTTTCCCTTAACGGCATCCGCACATAATGGTATCTGCTGATTTCTACCGGCTCCAGTAAAAGTCCCATATCCAAAAGTCCATTTTCCAGCCGCTCCTTCACATCATCCGCAATGGCCGTATAAATGTGAAAGCTTACATCAGGATATTTCTGCCGAAAAGAGGCCATCATATCGGAAAGAGGCCGCATATTCTGCGTTTCCCCACAGCCGATGGAAATTTCGCCGGAAACCGTTTCCTCTTCATGCTTCAATTCTTTGGCGGTTTTTTCCGTCAGATCAACGATTTCCTGCGCACGCCGCCGAAGCAGCATACCCTCTTCCGTCAGCAGGATGTGATGCTTTCCCCTGCGGAACAGTTTGACGCCAAGTTCTTCTTCCATCTGCATCAGCTGGCGGGAAAGAGTTGGCTGTGTGATATGTAGAAGTGCCGCTGCCTTTGTAATACTCCCTTCCCTCGCAACAGCCAGAAAATATTGTAAAACCCGAATTTCCATTTAGGTCTGACTCCTTCCATTATTCTGTTTCTATCATACCAGATTTCCATTCATAAAAACCAGAAGTCTGTTAATTATTTTAACAAAACCTCTGGTTTTCCAGTCAATGACCTGTCTCCTTTATCAATATCCACCGGAACTGCCGGCATACGTGCCTGCTTAATCGTTGTTGAATAGCGGTGTAGATAAATATCTGTCTCCCGAATCGGGAAGCAGCGCCACGACGGTCTTTCCTTTATTTTCGGTTCTGCCTGCCAGAATTGCCGCCGCTTTAAGCGCCGCACCGGAAGATATCCCCACAAGGATTCCTTCGCTGACCGCAAATAATTTGCCTTCGCTAAACGCATCTTCATTTTCAATGGCAAGAATCTCGTCATAGATATCTGTATTGAGCACATCCGGCACAAACCCGGCGCCGATTCCCTGAATCTTATGCGCCCCCGGAGTTCCTTTTGAGAGGACAGGGCTTCCAGCCGGTTCCACTGCCACGATCTTCACATGCGGATTTTTTTCTTTTAAATATTCTCCCACTCCGGTAATCGTTCCGCCCGTTCCCACGCCGGCAACAAAAATGTCAACCTTCCCTTCTGTCTGTTCCCAGATTTCCGGCCCTGTAGTCGCCTTATGAACTGCCGGATTTGCCGGGTTCACAAACTGCCCTAAAATAACCGCCCCGTCAATTTCCTTAGAGAGTTCCTCCGCCTTGGCAATGGCGCCTTTCATTCCTTTCGCCCCTTCCGTGAGCACCAGTTGTGCACCATATGCTTTCAAAAGATTTCTCCTCTCAACGCTCATGGTATCCGGCAGTGTCAAAATTGCCCGGTATCCTTTTGCAGCAGCAACTGCTGCCAAGCCGATTCCGGTGTTTCCACTGGTCGGCTCAATGATGGTTGCCCCTTCTTTCAAAAGCCCTTTCTTTTCCGCGTCCTCTATCATGGCAAGTGCGATGCGGTCTTTTACAGAACCTGCCGGATTGAGATATTCCAGTTTTGCAAGTATCGTGACATCTGTTATGCCCGCTCTCCTTGTATACCCATTGAGTTTCAATAGTGGGGTTCCCCCGATTAATTCCAGTGCGCTTTCTTTGATTTGGCCCATAATGCTTCTCCTCCTTACTGCCTTGGTTTTCTGTTTCTTTCCACTGCTAGGTCTTTTTCTTTCCTCTTATAATCCTATTTTACCCATGGGATATGTAAGATTTGTTCTATGTCTCATATTATAATGATACCGCTTTCTCTTGTCAACAGCTTTTTTCATACGCACAAAATACGCCGCAGGCGCACCATCTAACGGTTTTACTGAATTTACGGCATGGTATCGCCTTTCTACACTTCGTTCTTCCTCCTGCCTGTACAAAATACCTTTTAAGGGATCGTCCGTCTTTGAAAGCTTCTGCTACCCTTTCAGTCGCTTTATACCAGCAAGCCGTGCAGGATGTCGCCTCCTTATTTTGATTTGCCAAGTATAGGAAAACATATTTTGCATTACAAGCCGGCCGGGATTACAATTTATTTTTTCTGCCAAGCCTTCACTGTCTGCTTATCTCTCCGATCTGCGGACAGCTTCCACCGCAACACTACCGCCCCTTACAATCTCGATTCTGTTTATAAACTTTCTGTTCAACAGGGAGATTAAATCATTGTTCCTGTTTTCCGCCTGCGTATATTCCAAAAGAACAGTAGCGTCGTCATAATCAATTATGGCAATACCAAACACTTTTGAAATACGAAACAATTCCGTTATATCCGCATCAGAGCAGCCGTTCACTTTTACAAACAAAATTTCTTTCATGTGGATTGGCGTGTCCGTATAATCCACTAACCTGATTACCTCCACACTCCGGTTTAATTGCTTTTTTACCTGCTCAAAAGTCTTATCATCACTCGTCAGGCTGATTGTCATTCTCGAAACCGTGCTGTCCTCGGTTACGCCTACGGTCAGGCTGTCTAAATTATAAGACTTCGCTGAAAATAAGCCTGCAATGCGGGCAAGTACGCCTATTTCATTTTCCACAAATAAACATATCCATCTTTTTTTCATAATTTCCTCCATTTCTGCATTGCGAACTATGTTCGCATTAGCTTTATTGCGCATATCGAGTTTGTGTAAGCCATAAATGGCTTTGCAGCGCGCAGACACAAATCTCGCGATTGAAAATTTTAATTTTCAATCTTTAGACTTCCTCGCTTTCCACAATCACCTCGACTAACATTTTATTGTGTCCATGCGCCTTATGTCGGCTTGTGCAGGCACAATCCGCCGCAAGGCTTATTACCATATCGCTAAGGGGATTTCCCGGCGGCACAATCGGCATGACGTTCGCTTCCCTGTCTATGATAAATTCAATGACAGTAGGCACTTCCTCGTTCTTCTGCGCACTTTCAAAAGCCGGTTTTATATCCTCCGCCTTTGTGACACGGATTCCCTTCGCTCCATAACTTTCCGCAAACCTGATAAAATCCGGCGTATATTCCGGGCATTCCCGGTCTGGCTTGTTACAGCCTGATTCACAGCTTCTGCGGTAACGCATACAGGTACTAGAATATCTCCTGTCATAAAACATTTCCTGCCACTGCCGTACGTTTCCCAAATATCCATTATTCAGTATACAGATAATGATCGGCAGCCCGTAAACGACAGCGGTTGCCATTTCCTGAATATTCATCTGCATACCGCCGTCACCGGAAATTAAAATCACATCTTTGTGGGGATTGCCAAGTTTCGCCCCGATTGCCGCAGGAAATCCATACCCCATTGTACCCAGACCGCCCGATGTCAGCATCTGCCTGTTTTCATCAAGCGCAAGAAACTGTGTCGCCCATAACTGGTTCTGCCCCACATCCGTCGCAATCACAGCGTCCGTAAATGTTTCATTCACAGCTTCAATCACCATCTGCGGCGTCAAAGCGGATTTTCCCCTGTCCGCAGGACATGCAAGCGGATATTCTTTTTTCCAGTGGTTAATCTCATCTACCCATCCGGAAATAGAAAGCGGCTGCGCCTTTTCAAGCAGGGAACAGACTGCAATCTTTGCATCTGCCACGATAGGAACATCGACAACAATATTTCGGGATATGGAAGCAGCATCAATATCAATGTGAATAATCTTCGCCCCTGTTGCAAATTCCTCGATTTTTCCCGTTATGCGGTCATTGAACCGTGTCCCTATGGAAAACAGGACATCACAGTTGCCGACTGCCCAATTGGCAGCGAAACTTCCATGAATCCCTAAATTGCCGACATACAGGCTGTGCGTTGTGGGGATTCCCCCCTTTCCCATAATTGTCGTAACCACAGGAACACCCGTCAGCTCTGCAAGCCTTGTCATTTCCTTATTCGCATGGGCAATGTTCACCCCGCCGCCAATCAGAAACACTGGCTTTTCTGCGTGGTTCAAAAGTCCCACCGCTTTGCCTATCTGCCCCATATGCACGGAAAACTGTGGTTTATATCCTCTGATTACTACTTCTTCCGGATATGCGTCACTTCCATAAGCCCTCTGAATATCTCTCGGCAAATCGACAACGACCACTCCCGGCTTTCCTGTCTTTGCAATGACAAACGCCTTTTTGATTGTTTCCGCCAGTTCCTCCCTTTTGCGCACTGTCACCGCATATTTACAGATGCTCCGTGTAATCCCGACAATATCGACTTCCTGAAAGGCATCATTCCCGATCAGGTTCGTAGGCACCTGCCCCGTAAAGCAGACCAGCGGAACGCTGTCATAATTTGCCGTTGCAATGCCAGTCACAAGGTTTGTCGCCCCCGGTCCGCTGGTAACAAGACAGACGCCAGCCTTCCCCGTTGAACGGGCATAACCGTCCGCCGCATGAATCAAGCCCTGCTCATGGCGGGGCAGGATGACATCTATCTCCTTTTCCCCATACAGGGCATTAAAAAGGTCAATCGCCTGCCCGCCCGGATATGCGAACAGCACATCTACCTTTTCTTTCTTTAACGCTTTCACAAATAAATCCGCGCCCGTTATCTGTTTCATAATTTCCTCCTTTTTAATGCAAGTACTTGCTTGCATACTGCCTATTTTTATAGGAAACGATTTCTGTCGTTTCCTATTGCATTGCCCTCTTGACAGCGCCAAATCTTACTGCTTTATCCCTTTCACAAACGTCTGCACGCTTTCCTTTATGTACTTATCTTTTTCTACATCTGTCAGCTCTTTTCCGAAAGATGCGTTCAGGAATGAATAACCAAACGTCGCTGAAAACACCGTCATTGCAAGCGCACCAAAATCCCTCTTCGGTATTTTTCCCTTCTCACTCATTTTTTTCAAATAGGCAGAAAATGAATCCAAAAAAGCCTGCGGAACTTTCATTATCAACTGCTTCGTTTCCTCATAGAGCTGCGGCGCTCTTAAACCGATGGACAGATTGACAAAATCCGGCGTCATCCTGTCAATGTATGCCCGCATGAACATCTCCAGATCCGCTTCTAATTCCCAGGCCACGTTTTCAAAAATCTCCGGCACGACATTCGCCCGCCAGCCTGACTGGTTTGCCCCCTGTATGACAATATCTTTTTTACTCTCAAACTTACGGAACAGGGTACATTCGTTTACACCCGCCAGCCTTGCAATCTCTTTCGTTGTTGTTGCGACATACCCTTTATCCCGGACTAATGTCATTGCTGCGTCAATAATTTTCTGGCTTGTTTCATCCAAAGCCTGACTCCCCCTTTCTGTAATCTGAAATTGTGTATGTGTATTGCTTTTCATGCAAGTACACGCTTTCATCATAACAGTCTAAAGAACAAATGTCAACAGCGCAATTCTTCCGCCTGGCGACCTTCGGATAAAGTCTCTTTATCCACACAACTCCTGCAATCTCCCTAAAGAAACAATAAAGCTGCTTAAGGAGGGGGCGGCGGCAGGGAGATTTTCTTCTCTTTGCCGCCATTTTCTTATTCATTATTTTCTGTATCATCACGAGTGATTTTATAATATGCTAAAACATTATTTATTTCTTTAACGGTAACAGGCCGGGAGAAAGAAATGCGCGGGCTCCCGGCTTGTAAAATTGGGAGGTTTATGGTAGTATGGAGATACGAAAACAGAAGGAAAAGCAGGTGGGAAGATTGACAGTGACGGAACAGATAGACCAGAAACATCAGGAA
>CANONN010000051.1 GCA_947567625.1 uncultured Roseburia sp.
GCTCGTCGGGCTCATAACCCGAAGGTCACAGGTTCAAATCCTGTTCCCGCAACTTAAAATGACAGCCATTTACAAGGGGGCTGTCATTTTGCCGTGTGCAAATTTTTTTCTCAACCGTGAGACCGATTCACGTTCTCATCCATCTAATCTATGTAAACAAAAAGAAAAGCTGGCCGGCAGAAAGGACATGAATGAAAAAAGAAGAGTTAGGGCAACTGATTCTTGCGTCTGAGGACACAATGTATCATGTGGCTAAGACATTGCTTTACAATGACGCCGATTGTGCGGACGCGATACAGGAGGCGATTGTCAGGGCATTTACAAAACTACATACATTGCGGCAGGATTCGTATGCTAAGACCTGGCTGATTCGGATTGTGATCAACGAATGTTATGCCATTATGCGCAGGCAGAAACGCATTATTTCCCTGGAAGCCTATAAGCGTGAGGAAACGTGCCAGACGGAGGATTATACTGATTTGTATGAGGCCGTCAGACAGCTGCCGGAGGAGATCAGAATCTGCGTCACCCTGTATTATATGGAGGGTTACAGCGTAAAAGAGACGGCGCGCATTCTCGAAGTCACCGAGAGCGCTGTGAAAAACCGCCTGGCGCGGGCGCGGGCTGCGCTGCGGCGCGAGCTGGATGAGGCCGTCACTTAAGGCCGGGGGAAAGCAGCGCAGTGTACGATGAAAGCACAGATGGGAGCAGGATTCATCATCAAAATGCCGCTTGCGCGGCGGAATGTGAGGAAGTATGAGATTAGAAGATATCAGATATGAATTCCCGGAAATGCCGGAGGAGATGAGAAGGATGGTAGAGAGAGAAGTGGAAAAACAGGTGACAAAGGAACATATCAAATTAAAAAGAAGAGGAAAAGCAGCGGGAAGAACCTTTGCGGCTTCGCTCGCGGCAGTCGTTCTGGTAGGCACGACTGTGTTTGCCGGCGTGGGCACGATCTGGTTGAGACGGCATCCGGTCGGAGATCACGGCGTGGAGGTGACGATGAAAGAACAGGGAAGCCAAACGACGGCGGCTTCCGAAGTGACCGAGATTCCCGATGTGACAATGGAGCTTGGCTATCTGCCGCAGGGTATGGTAGAGACAGAGGAAGGAAAATACAGTTTTGAGGACGCCTTATATGAGGGCGGCGTATCCATTGTATTTTACCGGATGGACACGGGGGATGCCATGTTCGATATGCTGCATAAGGATGTGGTCGCCAGCGAGGACTTGAATGTCAACGGATATCAGGGCGTATATCTTGAATTTCCCAAGTTGTATGAAGATATGATTGCTTTTAATCAGCAGATCTATGTCGCATACACGGATGTTCACTATGTGATGCAGATGTATGCGGCATCGGATGTCTCGAAAGAGGAAGCGCTAAAGATCGCTGAGGGCATTAAACTTATGCCGGCGGAGGACGGGACGAAGCAAAAACTTGTCCATGCCTGGGACTGGAGCAGTTATCTTGCAAGTGAGAAAGACAATGTCAAAAATGGTCAGCAGTCGGAGGAAGTGCGTCTTGCTGTTTCCAAGGAGGAGATGAAAAATACGCATCAGATCGGGGAAAGCTTTTCTGCCGATCTAGAGGGAGCGGAGGAACAGAAAGGTCTGTGTGTGAAAGTTTCGGATGTACGCATAGCCGATGATATCAGTCTGTTAAATCCTGACTATGTAGATGACGATATCAGAGGTGAGACGGATGCGGCAGGAAAACTGCTGCCGGCGACGATTCAATACATAAGAAAAGGAAATGAAGATTCTTTGAGCGAAGTCGTGAAAGAGGAGCATGTAGCGCAGAAATTGGTGTACGTCACCATAGAATACACCAATACCGGGGAACAGAAATTATCGGACGTACTGTTTTTTGGCAGTCTGATGCGGCTGGCCGAGGACGGCGACCGGCTATGCATAGTGGACCGGGGCAGTGCACAGCCGCAGGATGGCGATGAGTGGACGACCATTCTCAACAGAGGGCTGTCCGACTTTTCCGATATGCTCTATTATGATGTGCGCGGCGGAGAGCGCGACAACAACTATATCGCAGCCATTGAGCCGGGTGAGACAGTGTCGGTGCACATGGCATGGCTTGTCACAGAGGATGAACTGGGTAAGCTCTACCTCAATCTAGATACCGGTGGAAGTCCTTATGAATTCAGCGATCGTTCTCTGGCGATGGGGCTGGTAGATATCAGACAGTAACTCGCATGAAAACATCTTGCACGCGCCTAAATTCTGTTTTATAATATCCTTGTTTCTATAAATAATGATTCCCTGCTTCAGGGAATACAACGCAAATGTGAATCCCTTCAAGGATGCACAGGGTTCACAGGCAGAAATGAGGTTGAATGATGAAAGGGAAATTTATGTTCAGAAAGTTGGCCGCGCTCACGGCCATGGTTGTATCTGTCGGCATGATGGCCGCGTGCGGCGACAGCGCAAAACCGGAAGTGTCTATTACATTGGACGGAGTTGCGATTGCCTTTGAGGAGCCTTTGCAAAATAGTATCGACGGCGGCTTGATTACCACCAATGCACAAGGTGAACCGGAGGAGCCGGCATTTGTTTTTGGCGCGATGGAAGTCAGCTACAGTTCACTTCATCTTGGCACATCGACCGCACCAAATGGTTCGGGAGTCTCTGTTTTGCTTTATAACGACACTAATTCTACGCAGACTGCATACGCAAGTAAGGTCATGACGCTTTATTATGATCTGTTAGACGACAGTGCCGATCAGGCGCCGGTTTTGTTTAACGACATTGATTTTTGGGGCATGACGCAGGATGATGCGATTGCGGCGCTCAGAGAAAAGGGATTTGAGATCGATACGGATACGCTTGATGAGGGTTACCATTTTATTGTATTTTCGGGTAAGGACAGCGTGATCGTCAATCTGGATTTTGAGCAGGGCAGCCAGTTTACCAATGCAGCAGCCACAAATCCCCGGAAAGCAGAGGTACAATTTGACCCGGATACATATTATGTCAGCAAATTGGATGTCAGCATGTCCAGCAAATTGAATATCGACTACGGCGGCGCCGGCAATTAAAAAAAATTTAATATCGTTGCAATAAAACATAACCTCCTTGCATTATCTAAGTATAAAACAAAAACAAAGATAGAATGTAAGGAGGTATTTATTATGAGAAGAAAAGCAAAAGGATTGCTAGTAGGAATGTTGGCAATGAGTATGGTAGCAACGGCGCCGATTTCGGCGTTTGCAGGCCAGGCGGGGAGCGCAGAGGGCGTTGCTATTACCACAGAAGTAAGAGCGAAGAAACCGGATACCGGAAAGACAGACACAGCGAAACCGCAGAAGGCAGAAAGCCAGAAGGTTGGCAAGGTGACTTGTACGTCGGCGGGCAAGGTAAACATCTCTTTCAAGAACAAAGTGACTTATACCGACGCATTGAGAGCGGTGATCACGGACGCACAGGGACAGGAGATTACCTGTAAGATCTCCAAGAAAAATAAGAGCCTTCTGACCGTATCAGTTGCCGGATTGGTGAGCGGGCAGACTTATACGATCACGATCGACGGGATTCTTGGAAAAGATTCCGCGCAGCCTGTCACGATCACAAAGAGCTTTGTTGCCAAAGGGATGAAGACGCATTGCAAGGCATCCGGCGCAACCGTTTCCAACAATAAGTTCGTCGTATTGAAAATGAACGGCGCCGTTCAGTACAAGGACGCGACAGTGACGGTTAAGGATTCTGCAGGAAAGGAATGTGCAGCAAAGATCGTGAAGAAAGCGAAAGGCAATATTAAGGTGCAGATTACCGGGCTTGAGAAAGGTAAAACCTACACCATTACGATCAATGGCGTAAAGGCCAAAAAAGAGAAGAATTATGGTTCCATAACAAAAACGATTACCGTATAATTTGAAATTGAATATGGATTTGTAAAAGGGAAAATTTTGAAATTAAAATTGTAATTTAGGAAAGTTTGGGATAATTCTCCTACAAATTAACGGAAGTTGAAAGGGGCATATCCAAATGTGGGAAAGCACTCCAAAGAGAAAAGTCTATATTGATGAGCGATTGTTTGAGCGTATTCTCGGAGGTGAACAGGATGCATTTAGAGAGTTATATGAAATTACATATAAACCTCTCTATGCATTCTTGCTTTCACATACCCTAAATTCCGAAGATGCACAGGATTTATTACAGGATACCTACATTCAGGTGTATAAAAATTGTCATCTGTATCGGAAACAGGGAAATCCCATGGCATGGATGATGAAGATTGCCAAAAATCTCTTCCTTATGAAGTGCAGAAAAGAGAGAGACGCCGTCAATTATGACGAGCTCGAAAATGAACTGGGATTTACGGATATTTCAAATACTGACAACCGAATTGTTTTGGAGAAGATGTTTCAGCTGCTTTCACAGGAGGACAGAGATTTGATTATCCTGCATGATGTGGGCGGGATGAAACACAGAGAGATTGCAAAGCTGCTGGATATGCCCCTTGGAACGGTAACTGCCCGTTATAACAGAGGAATCCGTAAATTGCAGAAAGAATTTGGTGAGAGGCTATGAAGAAAAAGGAATTAAGAAAAAGAATAGAAGACGGTTTTTCTGAGCTTGCACCAGAGATATTTGAAGCAGTGATGGAAGCAGTGGAGGAACAAAAACTGATGTCGCCGGAAATGGAACACGATCAACTGCCGGTGTGGACAACAAGACAAATGGAACAGGAGGCGACCGTGCCAAAGAACAGGGGGCAAAAGAAGAGTTTCTTCTCGTTTGCTGGTTCTGCAAAGGATAAGTTCAGAGGTTATGCGCTGGTTGCATGTGCGAGTCTGGCATTGCTTTTCGTGTGTTTTTATGCGGGTCTGGGGGGAGAACAGAAAGCCGTGTATCTGACGCTCGATATCAATCCCAGTATTCAGATTAAGATGGATGAATCCTTACAGGTCAAACAGTTAAAAGGTCTCAACCAGGACGGAAAGGATGTTGTCAGGGATATCAGTTGGAAGAAGAAAGAGCCGGTAGTGGAGCTTTTGGATGATTTGATACAGGATGTAGCGGAAAAATCTTATCTTCATGAGGACAGCGGTATATTAATGACGCTCTGTGCCCAAAATACGGATATTTGTGATGAGCTGGCAGATACACTGGGGGAGAAGGTGGATCAAAAGCTGCTTGAACTGGAAATATTCGACGTGACGGTTGCGTTTTTGAAATCAGAGAGCACATCGGCGTTGCAGGGGCGTGTACAGTTGGAATCTGAACTGATGGATTCCTACGGTGTGCCGGCAGAGCAGGTACAGCAAATGTCGGTATCGGAGCTGATTATGTACTGCCAGGAACATACATCGTTGGAATTAGGATTTTCAGAGAACTCGAGTGTAAAAAATACGTCATCATTGAGAGATGAGAAGCGTGATACTTCTTTGCAGGGGAGTGAAAAAAAATCACAGTCTGCAAAGGAAGATCAAAAGCAGGAATCGGAGGAGGCAGGAAGTGAGATTTCGTCGGTGAAAGATTCTGAGAAGCCGGGAGAGGACGACACCGGAAAGAATCTTTCAGAACAAAAAGAATCGGAGAGCAGAGATTCTCAGAGCAGCGGCCAAAGTGAAAATAACGGTATTCAGAACGGACAGAAACCAAGGGAAGATCAAAAGAAGCCGCAGCAAAGCACGACAAACGCAAAACCGGGAGAAAATGCCCAGGGCCAGACAAATGGTCACTCTGGCAGTTCGACGCAGGCGGGAACCACAGAGCAGACAAATGCTTCCACGCAGACGCCGCAGACAAATCCGCCACAGAATCCGGCGCCTCCCTCCAATCCTGCCGATACGAATTATCAGTCCGGCAGTGATGATGAGAACGGGAACAAGGATCAAGATCCCGGGAAAGATAACAATAAGGATACCGGGAAGGACAAAGACAAAAATCCCGGAAAAGACAACAACAAGGACAAAGATAAGGATACCGGGAAGGACAAAGACAAAAATTCCGGGAAAGACAACAATAAGGACAAAGATAAGGATACCGGGAAGGACAAAGACAAAAATCCCGGGAAAGACAACAATAAGGATAAGGATGTCGGGAAAGATAAAGACAAAAATCCCGGGAAAGACAACAATAAGGATAAGAATACCGGGAAGGATAAAGACAAGAATCCCGGAAAAGACAACAATAAGGACAAAGATAAGGACACCGGGAAGGACAAAGACGAAAATCCCGGGAAAGACAACAGCACGGAGAAAAACACCGGCAGCAGCACGGAGAAAAACACCGGCAACAGCACGGAGAAAAACACCGGCGAAAACAATCAGGGAGCCGGGAGTGACAAGGGTACCGGGGCGGACAGCGGCAGTAAGGGTGAAACAACCGGTAAGACCAGTCAAAATCAAACCATTACTCCACAGAACGAGATTGGCAGCAGTGGAGGCAATGATAAAGTTTCAGACATAGACAATATCCATTTTTGATAACAAACACTCCTTTTTGGTGAAATAACTTCTTTCCGGCAAATTGGCTGACAATTTTGCCGGAGAGGAGTTATTTTCGTTGTGCCGGGTTTTAGTTTCCCGGCATTGATATGCGACGGATTGATCTGTACATTGACAAAGGCGGCAATTGATAGTATGGTTTGAGATAGGCATTGTCGGGTATCACAAATCGAGCCGGTGATTCGTACCGCGAATATTGAGTAATTGACAGTATGGCTTGCCAGTTTTGCTGATAGTAAGAAAGGTATGGTGACAGATATGAAATACAAAACAACGGACGAAATGGCACATTTTGATTTTCACGGGTCGGTGATCGCAGATATGCGCACATGCAGCGGCCTGTTTATCATGATTTTGGATAACGTAAAGATTTTGCCGGAAAACAGCTGTAACCGGGATATACGCACCATGCGCACCAATCAGCTGGAATTTCGCATCCGCGAGGCGGTTATCGAACGTCTGACGGAAGAAGGCTACCAGGTGTATGACGCCGACGGCAGGCTTACCCGCAGGGAGGAGGATAAGCAGGTGAGCCCGGCGCTGTTTGCGGAAACCTTTGGTGAACTCCGCGGCTGCTGTATCTACGCGATTGACAAAAAAGATGACAAATACGAAATTTCCATTGACACGGAAGACCATACTTATCTGCTGCGCGTAACAGGCAGCGGCGACACGCAGGAGTGGGAGCGCTTTATGAGCATGACATAACAGTTCAGCTCAGGACTTTGCACTTGCTGCAAAGTCCGTAAGAACGCGTATATCTAGCCAAGCGGGAATCCGGCTCTTTGTCGAAGACAAACTTTAAATGAGCCGGATTCCGTAACTATGAAGCCGAAGGCTGAATCGTTATAGCCTGACGGAAGAATATTAGACTTTGTATTGTGGAAAATTCGATTATCGCATATAATGATAGAAATAAAAAGCAGGGGCAGAGATTTCACTATGATTTATAACAATATTTTAGAGGCAATGGGCAATACGCCGCTGATTCGCTTAAACCACATCGTGGAGGAGGACAGTGCGCAGGTACTGGTTAAGTTTGAAGGCTTAAATGTCGGAGGCTCGATCAAGACGCGAACCGCTTACAATATGATTTTGGAGGCGGAAAAACAGGGTAAGATCAAACCGGATACCATTATCGTGGAACCGACCAGCGGCAATCAGGGGATTGGGCTGGCCTTGGTCGGAGCAGTCCGCGGCTACCGGGTCAGGATTATCATGCCGGATTCCGTCAGCGAGGAGCGCAGGAAGCTTGTGCGGCACTATGGCGCGGAAGTGATCTTGATTCATGACGACGGTAATATCGGAGCCTGTATCGAGGAATGTCTGCATACGGCGCTGCGAATGGCCAGAGAGGATGCGCGGGTATTTGTGCCGCAGCAGTTCTCCAATCCCGCCAATCCGGCAGTGCATAAGAGCCAGACCGGTCTGGAAATATTAGCGCAGGTGGACGGCCCCATTCACGGCTTCTGTTCCGGCATAGGAACGGGCGGCACGATCACCGGTGTGGGGGAGACTTTAAAAGAGAAGAACGCCGCGATGGAAATCTGGGCAGTTGAGCCCGAACATGCCGCGATTCTCTCTGGCGGTTCGATCGGAACGCATATCCAAATGGGAATCGGCGACGGTTTGATTCCCGATATTTTAAACCAGCAGATCTATGATGATATCTGCATTATCACCGACGAGGAGGCAATCGAGACCTCACGCGAACTGGCTTCTAAGGAGGGAATCATGTGCGGCATTTCCAGCGGCACCAATGTGGCGGCCGCAAAACGTCTGGCCAAAAAGCTCGGAAAAGGCAAGACCGTGGTGACGGTTCTGCCGGATACCGCAGAGCGGTACTTTTCCACACAGCTTTTCAGATGATACATAGGGAGGATTACTATGAAAAATATCGAACAGTTTCTGAAAATGATAGATGAATCGGATAATATTGTATTTTTTGGCGGCGCAGGCGTGTCCACCGAGAGCGGTATACCCGATTTTCGCAGTGTGGACGGACTGTACAATCAAAAATACGACTATCCGCCGGAGACGATTCTCAGCCATTCTTTTTATGTCAGAAAGACGGAAGAGTTTTATCGTTTCTATCGTGATAAGATGCTCTGCCTGGACGCGAAGCCCAATATGACACACCGCAAGCTGGCGGAGCTTGAGGCTGCCGGCAAGTTGAAGGCGGTGATCACCCAAAATATTGACGGCCTTCATCAGGCGGCGGGCAGCAAGCGTGTGTTGGAGCTGCACGGCAGCGTGCACCGCAATTACTGCCAGACCTGCGGGAAAGAGTTTGACGCCCGCTATATTCTGGATTCGACCGGCAAAGTGCCTCTCTGCGATATTTGCTGCGGACAGTCGAAAGATTTGGCCAAAGACGTAAAGCCAGACGGGAGGCGGGTCGGACTGATTAAGCCGGATGTGGTTCTCTACGAGGAGGGATTGGACAGCCGGACGATGCAGGACGCCGTCTATTATATCAGACATGCGGATGTGCTGGTCATCGGCGGCACATCGCTTGCGGTCTATCCCGCGGCAGGACTGATCGACTATTACCGCGGAGATAAGCTGGTGCTGATCAATAAATCGACGACGCCTATGGACGCGCGGGCAGATTTGCTGATACAGGCGGGGCTTGGAGAAGTGTTTTCAAAGATTACGGTCGGGTGACGGGGCGGCTGCTCTGGGTGGCCGGGAGCTTGGCAGGCGGACTTTTATCTGTCGCCAAAGCCCGCCGCAAATCCTACCAAGATACCGTAATACAAGGGGAGCAGCGCGATTCTCACGCCACGGCCGATATTGCCGGAACGCAATAGCGCATAAAAATAAAAAAGGGAAACGCCAAATCCGATACAGACAGCCAGAACGGCGATCAGTCTGGAAAGCCTGGCTTTTCGGCGGAATAAGCCTTTGAAAAGCAGGCCGAGCGCCAGCGTCAAGGCGAGAATCAGGATAAAGCTGGCGTCGATGAGATTCATTGGCGAAAAGTGCGCGGCGTTTTTCGCCGGATTCCACAGAAGCAGCGCCGTGAGAAGGATAATGCCGCCAATTTGCAGCTTTTGCAGAGTGGAGAGACGAATAGATGGCTGCTGCGTTTCATTTGGCGTCTCCTGCGGCTCGCGCAGTATTCTCAGCGAAGCATCTTCTTTGTCCAGCAGCAGTTCATCAAGGGAGGTGTCGAAAAATTCTGCAATTTCCAGAAGCTTTGCCGTCTCCGGCAGCATCTGGTCTAATTCCCATTTGGAGATGGTCTGGCGGGTGACATGGAACTGTTCCGCAAGCTGCTCCTGTGTGAGATTATGTTTATTTCTGAGACATCTTAATTTATTTCCTAAACTCATAATTTACCATACCTTTCCCATATCTGAGAGCATTTGCACGCAGACAATTGTCTGTCTGTAACAGTTCGGCCTGCGGCTTCTTTAGTTTACTGGCATTGCGATATGCCCGTCTTTCATAAAAATGGTGCGGTCACACTGATTGGCGATATCCATGTCATGTGTCACAAGCAGGACGGTGACATTGCAGCAATGGGCGTAGTTGATCAGGAAATGTATCACCTGGCTGCCGGTCCCAGAATCCAAGGCTCCGGTCGGTTCGTCGGCGAAGAGCAGCGTTGGTTCATTGACGATCGCGCGCAGGATGGCTGTCCGCTGCTGTTCGCCGCCCGACATCTGGCGTGGAAACAGAGATTTTTTTGCAGCCAGGCCGACCTGCTCTAACATGTCTCCGACTTTGGAAGCGCGTTCTTTGTGCCTGGAGAAAGCCAGCGGCATACGCACGTTTTCTTCGCAGGTGAGCTCCGGGATTAGATGATAGTTTTGAAATAAAATGCCGATCTGTTCGCTGCGAAAACGTTCCTGTGCGGCAGGGCTTTGTCTGTAGAAATTCGTACCATTTAATATTACCTCTCCACTAACCGGCGGGTCAATACCCGCGAGAATGGAAAGTAATGTGCTCTTGCCGCAGCCGCTTTTGCCGACGACGGCGGTGATACTGCCCTTTTGCAGGGAGAAAGAGATATTCTTTAAAATGGGAATAGTTTGTTTTCCTGTTATAATCGTTTTTGTGATATGTTTTGCCTCAATCATATGAATCCTCCATGTCATTCCTCTTCCATCAGTTCGGTGTCATTCATCGCGTATCAGCTCTGTCTGTCCGTCTCTCACGGACGCCAGGCCGGCAGTGTAGCAGCACAGAGAAATAAAACCGTTTACCAGCAGTGTCGTTAGCAAGAGCACCGGAAGAGAGAGCGGGTAATGGCGTCCGAAAAAGACGGAAAACAGCAATTCAAACAACAGCATCATGACAGAAACCACGCAAAAAGAAGAGATAACGCCAATCAGCAGGTATTCCCCGCAGAAAATATGCTTGACGGTTCGTTTTGGGGCGCCATAAATGCGGTACAGGAGAAATTCTGTTTTTCTCTGCCGCAAATCACTCTGTATCGTGGCAAAATAAAAAGTTGTTGTGACGAGCACAAGCATAAAAAACATCAATACCACAATGCCAAAATAATTGCGCATGGTCTCAAACAGTGCGTCAACCAACTCAGAGGCGGTTTCCATCTCGCAGGGCAGCGGTTCGGTGAGGAGGCGCAGCCTTTTTTCTTCCCCTTTGCGGATATCCAGCAGAAAGACACAGGAGTAGCTGTCGTCGACGCCGTAGTTCCAGTCGGATTCGCGGAGTAAAACGTTGTAGTTCACGAGTGAGAGCGCCTGGCGATCGGTCAGTCTGCCGGCAAAGCGCAATTGACTGCCCAGCGCGTCGCAGCAGGCGCCGGATGTGAGACCAAGTTTAGTGCTGAAATAATTTTCGGCAAGAAATTCGTGCGCCGGGGCGGCAAAATGCGTATTGTCATCGGTTTGTCTGTGTATCAGGGCAACCCAAAACTTGCCGTCAATTGCTTCACAGCCGTCGAGCGCGCGGTAATCCATCCGTTTAGAGTAGAGACAGGTGTAACGATATCCATTTTGATCAAGAAATGCAGCAATATTTTCTCTCTCATGCCAGTCTGTGACCCGCAGGCAGACCGTATAGCCCATGTTTTCGCGGTAAGATTCCCGCAGGATGCCGTCAAAGTGAAAGATCAGGTTGCCGGCAAAACAAATAAGCAGCGCTCCCACCGAAATGACGGCTGAAAGTCCCGCCGCCCGCCGCCCGCGGCTGCACAGAAAGCGCAGGCTGATACCGCGCGGCGAGCAGAGCGGACGTCTGTACCGCCGTCTGGCTAAGCAGGCAAAGAAAAATCGAAACAGTGCGAATAGCAGTAAGGCTGACAGGGAACAGATGATAAGCAGCATGACATTGATTTGCCAGGCGTCGGGAAACATCAGGCGGACAAGCGGCAAGAGCAGGGCAACGGTTGTGCACATGACCACGATGCTGTGCTGTCCGCGCTCGGGTTCGCCCCGGTCCAAAAAGAGATTGCCGTACTTTTTATCATACACGGTGCAGACAGCGGACAGACTGCCTCCGAAAGTCAGGACGGAGAGCGCGAGCGATAACGGCAAGAGCGCCGCAGACGCTTCTTTTACTGTCAGGGAAGGCAGACTGGCGGAGGGATAGAGACGATCGGCCAGAAGCTTTGCGAGTCCTGTTCCCATCAAAATACCAGGAATTTGGGCGGTTACGCCGCAGACGAGCCAGTCGGTCAGGGAAAACAGGCAGAGGTCTTGCATGTTCATACCAAAAATTTTGCAGACGCCAAGAGAGCGCTCTATCCTGTGGTTGCGAAAGAAAAACAGTGTCATTTGACCCCAGATTACAATCAAAATGGCAGCAAAGGAAAAGACGCCGAGCGTGCGGTTGATCTCGGCAGTCAAAAACCCATACTGCGTCCCCTGTGCGTTCAGAGCGTCGTTGCCTGCCACTAAGAGCAGGGAGGCGGATAAAATGGCGGTTGCCAATAGAGAAACCGTAAATAGGATAATACCGGTACCGTTTTTCCGCCAGGCAATGCGCAGGTATAATAGAAGTTTTGATTTCATATGGATTTGGCCACCTTTCTGTGATAAGCGATTCGTTCTCTTTCACATTAGCTGACAGAAGAAAAGAAGTCTACCAAGTGCGGGTTGCATCCTGTCAACTTGAACGCGCACCCTGCAATTTGGCTGTTTTTGCGCCGTTTTAGCCATGTTGAACCAAAATATTTTCATTGAGACGGGGGGATTTGTGTGATATAGTTATTACATTCACAGCCGTCAGATGCCGAAATTATATAGGGTAAAAGCCTGGCATAACGGGCAATGAAAAAAAGATTGACAGGAGAATCGTTCGGCGGTAGAATAAAAATAGTTCGAGAGATGAAGTATTTGGCCGAACACGAAATGAATGGCGATGGAATTTGATAAAAAAGGGATAGAAAATATCACGCAGTTCGTCCTCGACTATGTGGAAGAAATCAAGGAGCTGCTCTCCTCCGATCTCTGGGAGAATATCTTTCTGAACTGTTCCAAGAATGAAGTGTTTGTGTTCTGGCTGCTCTACCGAAAGAACGAAGTCAATATGACAGAGATTGCCGATTACATCCATGTGCCCTTGAATACGGCAACGGGGATTATCGGTCGGATGGAGAAAGATGGTCTGGTGGTCAGAACACGATCAAAAGAGGATAAAAGGGTAGTGAATATCCGCTTTAGCGAGCAAGGAGCGGCACAGTTTGATCTATTGCTCAGTGAGATTACCCGCTGTGGGATTCAAGTAGTCAGTTCCTTTACAAAGGAAGAGATCGATCTGTTTTACCGGATGACGGTCAAGGTGATCTCTGTCATGAAGCAGGAGAACCGCAGGAAAGAGACGCCCAAAAAGGTGCGAAAGATTACCATTGACTGATTGTTTGTGTTATGCCGGGAAAGTACCCAGGGCAGGCGCTATATCGGTAATGAAATATCATCTTTTTACGTCAGCACGCGAAATATATGATGTGAGAAAACGCTCTTTGAGCATCGAACATTTTGTAAGAGCGATGTATGTGGCATGCAAAGGTAGAATGTGATAGTATATAGAATAGTTCGAGCATAGAACTATTCTGCATTGGAAACAATATTGTAGGTGTAACAGAAAAATGGAGGAAACCGATGGGACGGATTTATATTTTTACCGGCAAGGGGGGCGTGGGCAAAAGCAGTGTGGCGGCGGCCCATGCACTCAAAAGTGCGGGTGAGGGGAAAAAAACGCTGCTTGTCAGTACGGATATGGCGCATAATCTGGGCGATATTTTTGAGTGCAGACTGGGCAAAGAACCGGAAACGGTAATGCCCTGTCTGGAACTCTATGAGATAGACCCCGAGTATGTCATGCAAAACGAATTTTCTTTTATTATGGATTATCTGGCAAAGCTGCTTGGCGCGACAGGAGAAAGTGATGCGCAGGATATGGGGATGATACCCGGAATGGAAGAACTGTTTTCGCTGCTCAAAATCTTGGAGATCTATAAGCAGGGGAGCTATGACAGAATCATAGTTGACTGCGCGCCCACCGGCGAAACCTTGGCGCTGCTGAAGTTTCCCGAACTGTTGTCCTGGTATATGGAGAAGTTATTTCCGATCGGCAAAGTAGGCGTTAAGCTCCTGGCGCCCGTATCCAAGACTGTTTTTAAAGTAGAGCTGCCCAATAAGGCGGCGATGAACGACATAGAAAAAATGTATCTCAAGTTATATGAGCTGCAGGAGCTTTTAAAGGACAGAGCAACTACGAGTATCCGCATCGTCGCCACGCCGGAGAAGATGGTGGTGGAAGAGACGAAGCGCAATTACATGTATATGAACCTCTATAATTTCAATGTGGACGGCATCTATATCAACCGCATCCTGCCGCCGGATATCGGCAACCCGTTTTTTGAGGGGTGGTTGCAGATACAGGAGGATTACAAAAAAGAACTCAAAGAATGTTTTGCCGCGCTTCCCGTCTACGAGATTTATTGGTATGACGAGGAGCTTCGCGGTGAGCGGGCCGTCAGGAAAATGATGGAGGACGCTTTGTGGGGAGACGTCTTTGCGGCAAAAGCCATTGTGGGCAGAGAGACGTTTCGGCAAAATGAAAAAGGCTATGTGCTGGAGGTATACCTGCCCAATACCACAAAAGAAAACCTGGATTTGTACCAGGCGGACAGCGCGGTAATTGTGAAAGCGGGAAATTTTAAGCGCAATATCCCGCTTCCAAATGTACTGTGCAATTATGACGTTACCGGAGCCAGATATGAGAATGAGAGACTTTGTATTCAATTTGAACAGGGAGATGATACGGTTGGAGCAGAACGGAGAAACGATGAAACT
This sequence comes from uncultured Roseburia sp., assembly GCA_947567625.1. Classification (GTDB taxonomy): domain Bacteria; phylum Bacillota; class Clostridia; order Lachnospirales; family Lachnospiraceae; genus Roseburia. The sequence goes on from CANONN010000051.1 coordinate 14,744, forward strand.
ACGGTTGGAGCAGAACGGAGGAACAATGAAACGTGATTTTGCTGAGAGATTGTGCACGGCGGGCGAATATCAGAAAAAGGCGGTTCGCGCCTTATTTTCCGATAAAATGAACGGACATTTGGACGTGATCGAGCGGGAAGTCAAGGCGATGTTTGTGGAAATGCTATCAGACGTCATGAGCGAGTGCCAGACAGAAAGAAAGCGGGAGAGTGGGCCAAAGGCTGCAAAAGGCGAAAACGCCAGAAAGATTGATATATTATGAGAATTATTATTTATACCGGAAAAGGCGGGGTTGGAAAAACCTGTATGGCGGCCGCAAGCGCCTGCAAGATTGCAAAGAGCGGCAAAAAGGTGCTGATTATGAGCACGGATTCGGCGCACAGCTTAGGCGATGTGTTTGACCGAACCATTGGAAAAGACGAGACGGAAATTACAGAGAATCTATGGGCACAGGAGATCGACACGGTATACGAAAGCGAACAGAGCTGGGGGAATCTCAAAGGATATCTAAAGCAACTGCTCTCGGCCAAAAGCGGCGCCGGCATCGAGGTGGAGGAGTTGCTGGTTTTTCCGGGCCTGGAGGAATTGTTTTCCATGTTCCGTATTCTGGAAGTATATAAAAAGGGCGAGTATGACACTATCATTGTCGACTGCGCGCCGACGGGAGAAACCTTATCACTGTTGAAATATCCCGAACGATTCTCTTCATTTGTGAGGAAAATACTGCCGCTCGAGCGGTTTGGCGTCAAAACCATTGGGCCAATTGTCGAGAAGACGATGAAAGTACCGATGCCGGCGGAAGCAGTATTTGAAGACGTGGAATCCCTGATGGACAAAATGGAGCGTCTTCAAAAGCTGCTGCTGGATAAAGAAATCGTCAGTCTCCGTGTGGTGACAACGCCGGAAAAAATTGTCATAAACGAAGCCAAGCGCAATTTCACCTGCCTCTATCTCTACCATTATAATGTGGACGCCGTCATAGTAAACCACATTTATCCCCGGGAAGCGATGGAGGGATACTTTAGCAAGTGGGTACAGATTCAGGAGGAGGCGTTGCGCGAAATCGGCGAGTGTTTTGGGGAAGTGCCGCGTTTTTATGTGGAATTACAGCAGAAGGAGATTCGTACCTTAGAGACCTTGGAAGAGATGGGAGAGCTGATTTTCAAAGAAAGCGACCCCAATGCAGTTTTGTTTGAGGAGACCATCTATGAGGTGGACGCTAAGGCAGGTTTGTTACGAATCTATCTTCCGTTTGCCGGCAGGGAGGACTTGAACTTAGAACAGGGGAACAGGGAACTTGTCGTGGGTGTGCGCAATGAGTACAGGAGATTTCCGATGCCGGCAGAGTTTTCAGAGAAAGAAATTGCAGGAGCCAGGTTTGAGGGAGGGTATCTGAATATTTTATTTGAATGAAACGTAGCGGCATTTTATGAAAAGTGCATGTTTCGTTCATGAATGATACCAGATAAGGATGAAATCAAATATTTATATGGAAAGATATAATGTATACACAGTATAAAGAAATAAATCGAAAGAAAAAATGTTTTCACGAGGATAATTGTATTTTTCATATTAGCGATGTATAATTTGATTCAGGTATATTTATAAAAGAAGCTTGAAGTGAGATATATAGCAAAAGAAACGCGCATGAGAACATATTATAGAAAGGAACATTTAGATGGCCCCAAAAGGATAGATCAAATTACAATCCGTTCAAGCGCTGCAGAATATCTTACCTATGTTGCTTCGGCAGGTGGAGAAGAAAGCAGCGTAGAAATGCGATATGAAGATGAAAATATCTGGTTGACACAAAAAATGATGGCTGCTTTGTATGGTGTATCAGTTTCTGCCATCAATCAGCATTAAAAAAATTTTTGTTGATGGGGAACTAATCGAAGAGTCAGTTATTAAGAAATACTTAATAACTGCCGCTGACGGGAAAAAGTATAAATCAAATCACTACAATCTTCAAGCAATTATCGCTGTTGGATTCAAAGTTAATAATGACCGTGCAGTGCAATTCCGTAAATGGGCAGGGCAAATTGTTAAAGACTATACAATTCAAGGCTGGACAATGGATGTCGAGCGTTTAAAAAAGGCACTTTGTTTACAGATGAATACTTTGACCGTCAGTTAGAAAATATTCGGGAAATTCGGCTTTCTGAAAGAAAGTTTTATCAAAAAGTAACTGACTTATATGCAACAGCTTTTGATTATGATAAAGACGCTAAAACCACAAGAATGTTTTTCAAAACAGTTTAAAATAAAATGCATTTTGCTACTCATAGGCATACGGCAGCAGAACTTATTGTAGAGCGTGCTGACGCACAGAAAGAGCATATGGGATTGACTTCATGGGAAAATGCACCTGATGGAAAAATTGTAAAAAGTGATGTGTCTGTAGCAAAGAAATATCTTACTGAGAAAGAACTGGCCTTTTTAGAAAGGATTGTTTCTTTGTATCTTGATTATGCCGAATTTCAGGCAGAGCGCCATATACCGATGAGTATGGAAGATTGGGCAAAACGACTAGATGGTTTTCTTGAATGCAATGGTACGGCAATCTTAACTGGTTCTGGCAAGATAAGTGCAGAGCAGGCCAAATTGTATGCTGAAACTGAATTTGAAAAATATCGTATTATTCAAGATAGACTTTTATGTCTGATTATGATAAATTTATGTTAAAACTTGAGAAACAGACAAAAGACTTATCAGAAGACCTATGAGATTAGATAAAGAAAACTTGTGGCGGATTCTCTGTTTATTTGGCATTATTGGTTGCTAACTGCGCTGTAGGTACGCAGTTGCAGGCTGAACTGTTACGGGGATATGCCCTGATCGCAAATGGGATAATCGCCATACTGTAAGCAGTATACGAATTACTCATCGCGTGTCATCGCTGTAAGCGGATCTGACATGGAGGAAAGTGTGAAAAATCAGCTTGATCGCTGATTTTTTCATACCTGGATTTGAGCACATTGGCTATATTGTGCCGGAGCGTTACAAATGGCACGGGTGGCGCACGAACTTGTTCGTGATACGCAATAGTTGAAATTTGCGTCGCCCTGTCGCGCAAACGCTCCAGAATGGAGATTCGTGTGAAAAATCGGCCCGATCTCTGATTTTATCACACGCGAACTTGTTCGCGTTGGCTATGTTGTGCCGAGAACGTCACAAATAAGCCCTGATCCGACAAGAGAAACTGCATTCGCAGATTTCTCTTGCGGTTCCTCGAACGTAAACGTTCTCGGAATGGGGGATTAAGATGAATCAATACGAAGTGGGCGATATCGTCCGTTTAAAAAAGAAGCATCCCTGCGGCAGCAGCGAATGGGAAATCCTGCGGGTCGGAGCGGATTTTCGATTAAAGTGCTTAGGATGCGGCCACCAGGTGATGCTTGCCCGCCCGCTGGTGGAGAAAAATACCAAAGAAATACGAAAAAAAGCTTGAAAAATGCGGGAAAAGATGGTATAGTATGTCCTTGTGATATATTATTATATTCCTTGTTCATCCCGCAGGGATGGGCCAGAGACCAAAAGGAGGAAATTCGCATGAAAAAGTATGAGTTAGCGCTTGTCGTTAGCGCAAAGATCGAAGATGATGCGAGAACAGCGATCGTTGAGAAAGCAAAAGAGTATATTACTCGTGCGGGCGGTACTGTTACGGAAGTAGAGGACTGGGGTAAGAAGAGACTGGCTTACGAGGTTCAGAAAATGAACGAAGGTTACTACTACTTTATCCAGTTCGATGCAGAGACCACAGCTCCGGCAGCGATTGAGCAGGATGTTCGTATCATGGACAATGTTCTTCGTTTCTTGTGCGTTAGAAAAGACGAGGCATAGTAGAGAGGAAAATATATGAATAAAGTCATTCTTATGGGACGATTGACTAGAGACCCGGAGGTCAGATATTCGCAGGGGGAGCAGGCGACGGCGGTTGCGCGCTATACATTGGCAGTTGACCGCAGGTTCCGCAGGGATAACGACCAGCAGACCGCAGATTTTATCGGCTGCGTGGCGTTTGGCAGAACTGCCGAGTTTGCGGAGAAGTATCTGAGAAAAGGTATTAAGATTGCGATCACCGGGCGTATTCAGACCGGAAGTTACACCAACAAAGACGGTCAGCGCGTATACACGACGGACGTAGTCGTGGAGGAATGTGAATTTGCGGAGAGCAAAAATGCCGGCGGCGGAGATAACGGCGGCTTCACACCATCCGAGCGGCCGATGCCCAGCACAGCGGCAGGTGACGGCTTTATGAATATTCCTGACGGAATAGACGAAGAGCTGCCGTTTAATTAAAGTTACAGTAATGAACAGGAGGTAGATATCATGGCTTTCAATAAAGCAGCTGATAAGGAAGGCGCTCCGATGAAGAGACGCCCGATGCATAGAAGAAAAAAAGTTTGCGTATTCTGCGGAAAAGATAATGTGATTGACTATAAGGATACCAACAAGTTAAAGAGATATATCTCTGAGAGAGGAAAGATTCTTCCCCGCCGTATCACCGGCAATTGCGCAAAGCATCAGAGAGCTCTGACCGTAGCGATCAAGAGAGCGCGCCACGTGGCATTGATGCCGTATGTGTGCGATTAAGCGCGGCGCAGAGCAAAAAGAAAAACAATCATTTTGTGATTCTTTGCAAGTTGTTCTGCAACTTGGCAATGGATGCGTTTGACGACGCAGTTTCCATAAAGAAATAAGTGAGGCCATCTGTTTTCGGACAGATGGTCTCTTTTTGATTTGCGCGGTTTGACTGGCGGCGAATAGAGAAAACGGCTATTTCCGGCCAAATTAAGTACCGGCGTGCGCGCGCAATTGATCGTAGAGCCAGCGTCCAGATGTACTGAGATCGTCCGTGGTAAAGCCGGAAGTCTTAGAACATCCGCTTTTTAGCAGAGCAGAGCTCTCCTCTTTGTTTGAGAGATTCCATGCGACATAGCTGATCTCATAAGAATCGAGCAGAGAGAGCCAGGTATCGGCCTGCTCCGTGTCTATGGCGCCGTTGCCGCTCGCATCACAGATGCCAAATTCGGAAACGAAAACGGGAAGATGAGCTTGTACGGCATCGCTCAGTTTTTGCCGCAGATCGTCTTTATGGGTGGCGGCATAAAAATGCAGTGTATACATAATATTTTCGTAGCCGCTCAGGGGGTCGGCGGCTGCCTGCATGACCTCCTGCGACCAGTTTGGCGTGCCGACCAGAATGACATTTTGGGCGCCGTTGCCGCGGATGACGGGAATGATCTCATCGGCATAGCTTTTGACATCCTCCCAGCTTGCGCCGCCGTTTGGTTCATTGCAGATTTCAAACAGTACATTGTCATAGTGTCCATAGTCCGTGGACATATCATCCCAAAATTCTTTGGCGTCGGCAAGATATTGATTGGGGTTGCCGTCCGATAAGATGTGCCAGTCGATGATGACATACATATTTTGGTTCGTAGCGTACCTGACGCCGTCGCGAATCAAATTTTTTAAGTCTTCTTTGGAACCGCCGGTACAATAGCCGTTATATTCCGCGGTATACATCGCTAAGCGGACAACATTGACATTCCAATCACGTTGCAGTTCCCCAAAGCAGTCCTCATTGACATATTCCGGGAACCAGGACAGGCCGTGGGTACTCACACCGCGCAGCTGAACGGGCGTTCCCGACGCGTCTACGAGTTTCGCTCCGTCGACGTGAAGGGCAGACAGGGCGGTTTGACGTTCGGGGGCGGAGGTTACAGATGCTTCACCCGGGTTTTCGGTGCCGGTAAGATCGGAGGGAGTATCCGGGTTTTCGGTGTCGAAAAAATCGGAGGGAGTATCCGGGTTCTCGGTGCCGGTAAGATCGGAGAGAGTATCCGGGTTTTCGGTGTCGAAAAAATCGGAGGGAGTATCCGGGTTCTCGGTGCCGGAAAAGTCGGGAGAATCGTCTTGATTTTCCGATGCGGTTTGATTGGCCTTGTCATCTTGGGATGGCGTTTCCGTTTGAATTCCAGGTTCGGATTCGTCCTCCGACAATGGGGAGATGCCAAGACAGCTGTGAAACAGGGAGGTGACGCTTAAACAAAGCAAGAACAGTATTTTTTTCATAGGGAACTCCTTTCTCAGTATAGATGATCGGTTACAGGCTATCGCATAGTTACAGGCTGCCGGTGTTGGCCTTGGTATAATTTTTTCCGGCAGCAAAAGAGCGTAAAGAACAGAATAAAACCAAACAGGCTTATGAGCGCGCCCGTCAGCAGATACGGCGTTTGATAGGTCAGCTTGATCGTGTGTCTGCCGGCTGTCAGCATGACGCCGCTGTACATAAGGTTGGCGCTAAGAAGCGTCTCTTCTTTCCCGTCGACAAAAACATGCCAGCCTTTGGAATACGGGAGTGAGAGAAACAACAACTTGGAGGCATCCAGGGAGATATTTCCTGTTATCCGGTTGGTATCCATTTTTACATCCGTGAGGATATTATGCCGCAGCTTCCTGATCTGCCCGCAAAGACGCCCCATCGGTTGGAGCAGAACGGAGAGACGGTCTATATGGTAACTTCCTTTTTTGGCAAATGTCAAGGTAATCGAAGTGCGCGCTTTGTCGGAGTATCCCAGATGCATCAAATAATCCGTGCGGCCTACCGTGTAGGAGCTTCTCGCCGCGTAATGCGAGTATTTGACAGAGACGTCACCGCACGCGGCGGACAAGGCGGTCTTGGCCGCGTTGTTGTCTTGATTGAGCCCGAACAGGTTATTTTGGCCGGCGTCTGTTCGATAATCCAGCCCCAAAATCTGTAAATATAATTCGCCGGCGTCTGCCGCCGGAAATTGGAGCGTTACAGAGGCGTTGTTTTCGGCGGCGACAAAAGTGTCGCCGCTGTATGTAACGTTTTCGTCGCAAATGATCTCATATGGAATAGATTTGTCATTGTAATCAGGTTCTGCTTTGGGGAGGGGGAGAGCGGACGCTATCTCGGTGTCCAATACGGCGCCCTCAAGCATCGCCTGCTGTCTCTGCAGCAGCGATAGCTTATCAAAGTCAGACCGGGGAAGGATACGGTCGTATGTACAGCCAAAGGGCAGAACATTCCTGGTTTGGTAAAGGCGATAGGTGTCGCTGAATCCTTCTTTTTCGCCCACGAGAAAATAGCCAAAAGGAATCAACGCCTGTTCGGCGTCTGAGGAACCGGTGACAAAATACTTTGCGCTGGCGAGTGGAAGCAGGTATGCGCGCGAGGAAAGTCCCTGCAGATAATAGGTCATGCGATAGTATGCGTTCGTTTGACGGATGAAGTCGACCAGTTTTGCGTTTATAATGGACCAATAGATGCCGGTGGTGCTCTGATGAAGCGAGATCAGATGGTTGGCCTGCGTGTTTTGAGCCACGTCATTGTCAATGCGGTAAAATTCTGTGTCATTGATGAGCTCCCAGGCAGCGGCGCGGTTATCTATCAAGAGATCGTTTCCGGTTCCCAGGTGCTGAAATTCTGAGAGATAGTTGCCTTCGTTTGACGGATATTTGTAATACGCCAGCGTAAAGACACAGACGACCGACAAAAGCAGCGTGACGGCCTGCCTGATTTGCATGTTGGAGACGTGTAATCTGTCGAATGAAAGGTCTGGTATGTGGCGAGCGCAGAGTACAAAAATGAGGCTGATACAAAAAAGTGCACAGCCTGCCAAAGTGGATTTGGTATGCGATCCGGGTAAAAGGATGCAGCCGAGCACATAGAGAATACAGCCTGCACAAAGTGCTATTTTGCGGCGAAAATTCATCGCGAATAAGAGCGGGAAACCCTTGGCGAACATATAGGAGGTCAAAAAAGACCAGGCAAATACCCAGCGGTTGCTCACATAGCCAAAACCGTTCATTGTGTAGCCTGCCACCGGAAAAACCAAAAACAGGATTTCGACCAGCAGCATGAGCTTCATCCAGCGCGGTTGTGTTTTCTCTGTCAGAATACCCGATACACCCAGATAGGCGAGCGGCGCCATACCGATCAGCGCATATGGAATGGCTGCATGAGTGCCGACCGCGCTTCCCCAGAGAGCTTGGTATTGCGCTCCTGTATAGAGAAAGTCAAAGGTGTAGGAATGGCTGACGCGGGGGTTGCCAATAAAATTGATGATGTTTGGAAGCAGCAGGACCGCCGCCATGGCGCAGCCAAGCACGGCGTATCCGAAAAAGCGCACAAAATAGCGTCCCAGCGTTTTGACCCTGCGATATCGCTTATCACATAAAAGACGCAGTGCGACATAGGTGATCGTAATAATGACGATCATATAGAAAAAATAAAAATTGGAGAAGGCTGCCAGAAATACCGATAGCGTAAAAGGAAGCGGTGATTTATTCTGAATCATTTTTTCACAGCCGATCAATATCAGCGGAAGATAGACCATAGGCGCTATGAAATATGGGTGGCGTACCCCCGTTGTGAGCGAGTAGCTGCAAAAAACATACATCAACGCCGCGCAGACGGTGCTCCAGGCCGCGCATTTCATATGTCTGGCATATGCGATAAAAGCCAGGCCGGCCGTGTAAAAACGCAGTAAAATCGAAAAAACAAAGCCAATCTCACCATATTTGGTCGGAGTGATCACGGAGATGAGCGCAAACGGGTCACCAAACGTGTAGTAGCTCAAAGTGGTGATTACATCGGAACCATAGCCCAGTCCCCATTCAAACATGGGAATGATGAACCTGTGCTCCGTGATAAGCGTTTGTAGAATTGTCCGCATCCATGAGCCGAGATATAAAAAGGCGTTGTAGTGCTGATACACGCCATCCCGTTTCCACATCATAGACTTTCCAGAATAGAGGAAAAAGGAAAAGACCATGGCGGCCGCAAGTGGAAACAAAACGGTGTAAATCAGATAGGGATTATGTATTTTTCGAGCTTTCATGTGTATGTCCTTCAATATCAATAGATAGCATTTAAAAAAATTCTGTCAAAGGCGTTATAGAAAGAAACTATTTCTATATTATATAACATGTTTTGCTCAAAAAAAAGGTTTTCCGAGTGAGAAGATGTTATTACACGTAACAGTTCAGCCTGCAACTGCGCACTTGTTGCGAAGTTAGCAGCCAGTGGTGCCGAATCGTTACCGTCACACTTGAGCGCGATGTGTTTTTTCTGTAAAATTTGAAAGCAGCGTAGCAATCAAGGCCAGCAACAATGCACAGGCAAAGCCGGAAAAGATGGAATTGGCCAGTTGATTTCCAAAACTGTACATGATATACGCAGCCAGATAGCCGATAAGCGTGACAAATAAAGCCTTCCATTTGGACTTTTTTTTGTTTTTAGCGGAAACCGGGTGATTTTTATGAACAACGGGCGCAAATAGAATAATATACCCAATAATCAGTGCAAAAAGCAGGACAGGCAGCACTGTAGAGAGCGGCCATATGTTGTTGATAAAAGTACCGCATATACCCAGGACAGTGCCCAGTATAATACAGGCGGCGTGGGTGGGAGCGTGGTATCCTCCGATATAAATGCGCAGCATGGTATAGCTGACGCTCCAGACAAAAACAGCCGGCAGCCGGTGAAAGAGTGCGGCGGTACAATAAAGTAGCAAATCAGAGAGCAGATAGTTGATCAGACACTCCATGCTGTAGGAATATACTTCCCGCTGCTCGGGATTGGCGCCTTTTTTTACAAGGAAATCAGAAATGTTACAGGAAATGGTTTTAATCATAGTGGTCCTCCTTTTTGCGCTTGTGCGACAAATGTGCTGCGGACGCTGCCCAGGTACGATTCGCTG
>CANONN010000052.1 GCA_947567625.1 uncultured Roseburia sp.
TCGGCACACGCCGGCGTGTCGCCGGGTCCTCCACATACTCGATGCCATAACGGCAGAGCACGATCGACCAGTACGCCTCGGCGTCGGTGCTATCCTCATTTAAGATCTGCTCATAGATACCCATCGCCCGGTCAAACTCGTCGTTGCGCCTGAAATGGTTCGCGCGGTCGTAGAGATTGGCCCGCCGCTCGTCATCAAGCCTTGGCAAGGTCTGTCGCGAGCCGCAGCTGTCGCAGACGGCAACCGTATCGCCGGCGGCAAATTCCAGTGTGCCGCCGCACATTTTACATTTGAATATTGACATCTTTTCCTCATTTCTGCGCTGCAAAGCCATACATGGCTTTGCAGCGCGCAAACAAAAATCTCGTGATTGAAAATTTTCATTTTCAATCTTATTCCTCCTCGATTTCCAAGTCAATCCACATGGCTGGCCGAACCGCGATATCCTCACAGGTAACTTCTGCGCCATATGGATACGCATATCCGCCTGTAATAAATGCGGCATAATTGTTATATTTTCCGGGCGACCGCAGCCACCAATCGGCGCCGGAATAGTCATATTCATCCCTGCAAAGCTTCTCTCTGACACAGTCTGTAGGCCAGCCTATTCCGTTCTCTTCCGCTTCTATATAATCGCCATATTCATCATCATTCAGCAAAAATACCTGATCCAGCGTATTTTGCGCTCCGCTCTGCCCAAACGCACGGTTTGAAAGCTCTGTCGGCACAATCCTGGCCTGCTCGCCAGGGCTAAACGCCTCCCCCATAAATGTCTGATTGAGCCATCCGCGCAGGCTGCAATGCTCCCATGAGATCTCTTCATTGGATGTATGGTACGGCTGGCAGTCGAGCGCATTTTTACTGATGACAAATATCTTACTCTGCTACCGCGCGAGCACAGTCCAGGCAATCGCTTCTTTTCCGTTGCCTGTATTATTGTCCTGCTCATAAGCGCCAAAATAAATTTCCTCCCCGACCCTTACGTCACGGAGTATATGCTCAAATGCCTCCTGCTCCAACGCTTCACATTTTGCCCCGCTGTCTTTATAATCCTCGATTCCCCGCAAATAACGATAGGCCGTGCTGTACTTACCCGCTTCGATGGCCCCAAGGGCAGTTTGATATCTGCTCTCCCTCACGGCTGCCACACTGTCCTTGTAGTCTCCCAGCTGAGCCAGGCTGCGATATGCGACATCAATATTTCCCTGCTCCAAATCCTCCAGTGCCAACTGATACCAACACTCCGTCTGCATTGCGGCGCTGTCCTTGTAATCTTCCAAATCCCCAAAGGCAAACCCTGCATTTGTATAGTTTCCCTGCGCAAGCTCCTTAAGCGCCGACCGGTAACGGGTTTCTGTCTGCATTGCGGCGCTGTCCTTATAGTCCATTAATTCTATACTTGTAAACGCGTCATACGCCGTCTCATAATCTTCCTCCTCAAGCGCCAGAAGCGCCATCTGATAGCGGCTCTCTGTGGCTAAGGCCGCACTGTCTTTATAATCGCTCATCCCCGAAAATGTACTGTATGCCGCCGCATAATTTTTCTCCTCCATTGCAGCGTGCGCAATCCGATAGTTCATTTCCGGCCTGATGATAAATACAAAAGCAAGAATCAGCATCATTCCCGCCGCCGTGCCAAGAATCATCCCAATCAACGCCCGTTTTCTGCGCCTCGCCTGCCGAAGCGATGCGACGCGCACTGCCTCCTCCTGCTTCAGCGCCTCCTCCCGTTTCATTTGGCAAAGATTCACCAATTCGTCGGCATCCCTCCAGCCGGGAATTATCTGCAGGCACCTGACCGCCTCCTCGTAATCTGTCGGCCTGCCGCCGTCCATCTTCATCTTTGCTTCTATATAAATCCGGTCCATGCTGCAGTTTTTTGCCTGAATGAAACAGCTTTCCCTCAGCTCGGCGGCGTCCCTGTAATCTGCTATCTGTTCAAAGAGCCGCGCCGCCTCCTCACAGCTATGTTCATCTTTTGCTTCGCCCATTTTCCTGACGGCATCCGTGTAAATCGCTTCCACGCGGTTCTTCTCACAGCGGGCGTCGACGACGCCCGTATACTCCGTCAGCAATGATTTCAATCCCTCGTCTGCAAAGCGCATTACCTTGCAGTAATTGTCAAGATGCGCGAAAGGCTCCTCGCAATCCGCAAGCGCCTCCTGCTTTTTGATATGCAATTCGGCCATCAGCTTCCCCAGATAAGCCCTGGCACACTCCGGGTTCTGGTCGAGCACTTTTTCACAATACTCATCCGCATCCCTCCATCTGCCGTCCTCTAAAAACAAAAAAGCCCTTTTTAAAAGAGGCTCGACAGCAGCGTACCTGGCTCCCACCACCGCTGTCCGGGCTTCTACAGTCTCTGCCGCCTCGTCCGCCGCGATTTTTTTAATCCCGCGAATCAAATCCTGCATAAACCCAAGCTTTGCCATATCCTGCGCCTGCAAATGGGAAAACTCTTCCGGCAGATCATACGGGTCCATATCGCGGTAGGCAGGAATCAGTACCTTTTTCGCGCCGCCTTTCATCAGCGCCAGATAGCGGCTCCACTCGTTTTTGACCCAGACCGCTTGAAAATATTCGGGCCTCGTCCCGATCACCACCATCACCTTCGCCGAGTTTAACGCCGCGAAGATGTAGGGCTCATAAGCCGCGCCGAGCTTATCCTCGAGCGTGATGCGGGAAAAAAATACTCGAAATCCTTCCTCTGTCAACTCATGATACAGGTCGTTTGCCAGTACGCTGTCTTGCGTTCTACTGCCGCCATCGTCCGTCTCCTTATAACAGATAAAGACATCGAACGGCTTCTCCCGCTCTGCGATCGCCAGGATTTCTTTTTGTATCTCATTGATGCCCTCCGCCTCTTCCCTATAAATCTCACGCTGTGCATCGTCGGCATAGCGGAAGGCAGACCGATAGTTTTCATCGTCAAAAACCGACGTATACTGTGTCCGGTTAATCGTCGCCACACGCCGGTGTGTCGCCGGGTCCTCCACATACTCGACGCCAAAGCGGCAGAGCACGATCGACCAGTACGCCTCGGCGTCAACGCCGTCCTCGTTTAAGATCTGCTCATAAATCCCTCTGGCCCGGTCAAACTCGCCATTACGTCTGAAATGGTTCGCCCGGTCGTAGAGATTGGCCCGCCGTTCGTCATCGAGCCTTGGCAAGGTCTGTCTGCAGCCGCAGCTGTCGCAGACGGCAACCGTATCGCCGGCGGCAAACTCGAGCATACCGCCGCACATCTTACATTTAAACACAGCCATATCTTATCCCCTGTCCCTGTTTCCTCCGGCACATTCGTCCTGCATCCTAAAAAACTGCAAATTCATTTCCGTCACTTCAACATCTTGCACCGTTTGTTTCTGTCCCCCAGCAATACCACCAGTTCATCCGCAAGCCCGGCCGCCTGCTTATCACCGGCCGTGACCGCCTTGGATAATTCATCGAACTTTAAGGTGATCTGGGATTCGATACCGGAGAGCGCGTCGCTTGACATGGGATCGCTGTAGCGCACGGCTTCGTACACCTTCCGGCAGGCGGCTTTCGCATCGTCCGCGGCGGCTTTTGCCATAAGACTCTCGGCATCCGCAGTCAACATCCTGATAAACAGCGTCTTTGCCTTTATTTTATCCCCCACATCGGAAACCAGATCAGCGGCAGCTTTCGCCTGCACAACGGCAATGGCGCTCACCCCAAGCATCAGCACGCAGACAACGATTCCCACCCAATACGGCAGTCCGGGCACAGCCATACAAAGCGCGCCGCACACAAACGACACCACAAACGCCGTAAAGCTGATCGTCACAAGCGGGATATTCAGGAAAAGCTTCCTGCGGTCATCCGTATTGAGCGCGGCATACGCACAGGCAAGCTGGCCGATAAACGCAATCATAATAAACACATAGCCGACCCAAAAGGAAGCGTCAAACTTGCTGATTCCCGCAATCTCACCCGGTGTGACAAAGACTGTAATCTGAAACATGACAAGCAAAATCACCCAGACCATCACATAATATTTAAAGTTCTTTTTCATCCCCGTATCCTCCAAATTTAAATTTTTTCTCCACATTCCAGACAAAATTTGGCGCCGTCAGGCACATCCTTGCCGCAATTCGGGCAGCTGTTCGTAAATTTGTGGCCGCACTCGAGACAAAACCTGCCCTTTACCACCGTCTTGCCACAGCCCGGACAGACGACCATGCCCTTGGGAACAGACTCTATTTTGCTGCCGCACTCGAGACAAAACTTGGCCCCGTCGGGAACCATGGCGCCGCACGAGGGGCACCCCAAAGCGCCAGTCTGTGTGGACTGCTGCACCGCGGCGCCGCCAATGGCGCTATTTACCGCGCCCCCGACAATGCCTCCGACTGCGCCTCCGACCCCCATCATCGTGCCAAGACCCACGCCCATATTGGTAAACTGGCCGACCGCCTCATTCCTCGCGACCTGTCCCGCAACATCAAATCCGCGCTCCTGTGCGTAAGTGTATCCCTCCTGCGCACGCTTCGTGGCCTGCGCCTGGGAATCGATCACTACCTTCTGCGCTTCCGTCTGCGCGTAGATAATATCGGTCTGCTGCCGCAGCTTCGCCTCCGCAATATCCGCGTACTGGCGGAAATGCAGTTCTTTAAACTTTTCGTACTGGCGTTCGCCGTCCGGTTTTACGATGTTCATGACAAAGAACCGTTCCAGGGAAACGCCGTAATCGGCAAAGTCGGGAACCAGCATACCGTGCAGATGTTCGGAAAATGTCGTGAGATTTTCGTCGATCTCAAAGATATTGATTTTATTATTTTTGATCACTTGGGCGATATACGTCTTAACCCGCGTCATCAAAAACGCCCGAAACAGGGATACCAACTGCTGCTGTCCCAGCGATTTTTCGGTGCCGACCAGCTTAATCAGCAGCTTGCGGCTGTCCTCCACCCGAAGGCTCATCTCGCCCGACGCGCCGATTGAGAGCGGAAAACCATAGGTCGGCTCTATGTACTGCACCTTAGAATCGGTTCCCCATTTGATCGACATCTGCTCGGTCTTGTTGATAAAATAGACCTCACAGTGAAACGGCGTCCGGTCGCCGGTCATGCGGTTTAAAAATCTTCCAATCAATGGAACGTTTTCTGTCTCCAGTGTGTACCTGCCGGCGCCAAACAGATCGAGCGCCTGGCCGTTCATAAAAAAGATCGCCTCCTGGCTCTCATGGACGATCAGCTGTGTAAGACTGTTAAAATCTTCACAGGGATGTTTCCAGATAAACGTACTGTTGTCACCTTCGTATTGAATTACTTCTGCAATCTGCGCCATAGCTCTTCTCCTTTACCTTGTTTTATGACAAAACAAGCCGCCCCACAGGCGAGTTGATCGCTCTGTGAAACGGCTCCGTAGACCATTGTATCATTCACACTTTTGTCGTCACCGTATCTTAAGACCTCTTTTGCTATTTATCCAGCATCTTTTTCAGTTCATCCATAAAAGTGTTGACATCTTTGAATTCGCGGTAGACAGACGCAAAACGCACGTACGCTACAGCTTCTAAATCCCTTAGCTTATCCATGACCAGCTCTCCGATTTGTGCGCTGGATATCTCTTTTTCCTCACGGTTAAAAATCTCCGTCTCCACCTCGTCCACGAGCTGGCTGATCTGATTTACCGACACCGGCCTCTTGTGGCAGGAGCGCAGCACGCCGGCCTCTATCTTAGAACGGTCATATTGTTCTCTGTTATTGTCTTTTTTGATGACGATTAACGGAATCGTCTCCACTTTCTCATAAGTCGTAAAACGTTTTCCACACTCATCGCAGAGACGCCTTCTGCGTATCGAGCTGTTGTCATCCGCCGGTCTCGAATCGATCACCCTCGTATTTTCGCTGTTACAAAATGGACATTTCATATCAAATACCATCCTTTTTCTCAATTGCTGCCTATCTATGGCTGCCTGCGGTAACTGCCTGCAAACACGGCCTCCCCAGAGTCATTTCCGAATCTTGTGTCTCGCCTCTTTTTCGTCCACATCTACCAGTATGATATCGGGCCCTACTTTTACTACCTTGCACCACGGAATACAAATCTCATATTCTCTGCAAATACAGCCAAGCCATTTACCGGGCCCCGGCACGATCAGCGCTATGATGCAGCCGTTTTGCACGTCCAGATCGATATCCCGCGCCATCCCGATACATTTGCCGTCCGCAATGTTAATAATTTCTTTCTCCTGCAATTCACAAAAGCGCATCCGCTGCTTCCTCTGTTTTTCTCTTAAAAAATACTATGCCGTCCGGCGCGCTTTTATGTCATTACAAGACCGATCAGACATTAAAACGGAACAATATGACATCCCCGTCTTTGACCACATACTCCTTCCCCTCCAAGCCGACAATCCCCTTTTCTTTTGCCGCGGATAAACTGCCGCAGTCCAGCAAATCCTGGTAGTTGACCACCTCGGCGCGGATAAAACCGCGCTCGAAATCGGAGTGTATCTTTCCGGCCGCCTGGGGCGCTTTTGTCCCTTTTTTGATTGTCCAGGCCCTCGTCTCATCCTCACCGGAAGTCAGATAGCTGATTAGGCCGAGCAGGCTGTAGCTGGCCGCAATCAGCTTCTCGAGCCCCGATTCCTTTAAGCCGAGCTCCTCTAAAAACATTGCCTTTTCTTCTTCCTCAAGTTCGGCAATCTCCTGCTCGATCTGTGCACAGATCACAAACACCTCGCTGTCCTCCGCTGCCGCCAGCCTGCGCACAGCCTCCACATAAGGCTGATTGGCCCCGTCGTCGGCCAGATCGTCTTCCGAGACATTCGCCGCGTAGATGACGGGTTTGGCCGTCAGCAGATTGTAGGATTGAAACCACTGCGCGGCGTCCTCATCGTCCGGCACCTCAAAGGTCTTCGCCAGACCGCCCGCTTCCAGATGCGCTTTCACCGCCTCAAGCAGCTCCAGCTCTTTTGCGAGCGTCTTATCCATGCGCGCCTGCTTCGCCACCTTGGCGATTCGGCGCTCTAATATCTCCACATCCGAAAAAATCAATTCCAGATTGATCGTCTCTATATCCCGCGCCGGGTCCACGCTTCCGTCCACATGTACGACATTGGTGTCCTCAAAACAGCGCACCACATGTACGATCGCATCCACCTCACGGATATTGGCCAGGAACTGATTGCCAAGGCCCTCTCCCTTGCTGGCGCCTTTGACCAGCCCGGCGATATCTACAAACTCAATCACCGCAGGCGTCACTTTCTTGGAATGATATAAGTCACCCAGCTTCTTCAAACGCTCGTCCGGCACGGCCACGATACCCACGTTGGGGTCGATCGTACAGAACGGGTAATTGGCCGACTCCGCCCCCGCCTTCGTGAGCGAGTTAAATAATGTACTTTTTCCGACATTGGGTAAACCTACGATTCCAAGCTTCATCTCTATTAATATGCTCCTTTCAAACGAATTACTGTAATTACGCTATTCAAACTTCTTCTGCCTCTTCTGTATTTTCGGACTCTCCTGTATCGTCCGTTTCATCCGCTTTCGTAATATCTTTATACTCTAATATTACATACCCGCTCACAATATGCGACAACTCTATCCGACTCTTTTTGACATTCCAGACACGCGAAATCGTATCCGGCTCATAGTCTCCGTACTGTTCATTAAGCTGATCCGAAAATGCATCTACTAACGCCTGATCGGTATAGGAACTGTTATCTCCATTTGAAATGAAAAGAGTGACAGACTCTAACGCATCATCCTTACAGTCATATATAATCAATGCGTCAACACCGGTCTTTCCCTCGTAATCTTTTTCCAGAACAGCGATGGAATCTTTCGTTTCCTCGCTCTCCACCTCGTCACCAAGCAGATTCTTTACCTCTTCTAAGGACACCCCCCATGGAATGTCCTTGTAATATCCACTCGTATCCGGCTGATTAGCAAAATAAAAGGCTCCGGCTCCTATGATTGCCAACAAAACAATCATTATGCCGACAATAACAAGCCTTTTGACTTTCTTCTTCCTGTCCGCTTGTATTTGTTCCATCGACACTTCAATGGGACAACCACACTTCGGACAAACTTCTGCTTTTTCGCTGATATCGGCTCCACATTCGGAACATTTGATAAGTGCCATGCCGAACTCTCCTCTCATTCATCTTTTGTCTCTTCCGGTATCTGGTTATCCAATGTTTCATATGACTCTAAAAAATCAGAAACCGCACTTCGCTTGGAATCACTGAATCCGCTGTAATTTCCCGAGGGATTGATCGCCAGATCTGTCAATGTCTTATATGCGCTGTACAATTCAGATACCGTATCATAACAATTACTCAATTCTTCCGGAGGCGTCTGTAATTTTTTTATCAATTCTTTCACAGCATCCTGATTCTCTTTGATGTCCGAAATCGTTTCCCTCGTTTCAGAATCCAAGAACAGATATTGGAGCGCTGTATTAAAGTCATCCACAAAATAGCCGTTCGGTCTGGTAAAAGGGTCTGTCTCTGCGTCCGCTGTTTCAAAGATGGAATTTCCCCATACCTTTAACGTAAGATTACATAAATCTTCCGCATCCGAACCGCCCGAAAGCATAACCTGCTTTATTTTTTTCAGATTCCCAACATAGTCCTCATACGCTTGCTGATACTCCTGCTTCGCCTTATTGTCCGCATATATTTTATATCCGACGCCGCCGACAATACAAATACATATAGCGGCAACAATTGCAATCACTATTTTCTTTGGCTTTGCTGCGTTTTGTATACTCGATGCTTCCACCTGCTCTGGCTTAAATCCTTCTGCATCTTTCTTCTGCTCAACCGGACATCCACAATTGGGGCAAATAGCATCTGTATCAGCCAAGACAGCCCCACATTCTGTACATCTTACTTCCGGTTCAATTATTTGGGTTTCCTGTACAAAGATTTTTCCACAATGGATACAAGTTTTTGACTTGTCCGAAATCTCGCGTCCACAATCAGGACAATTGATGATAGCCATGGTACACTTCCTCCTGAGCAATAATTTATATAATTATAACTGATAAATGTACCAATTTCTACAATATTCTGCAAATAGTGGCAATTTTTTACGTTTTCATGCTTGAGCATGAATCCCTCGTCTCCATCATCAAAAGCACCCCCCGCTCAAAGATCACTTCCGCCACATCCGCCGTGATCTCGTTGCTGATGCAAAGCGAGGTTCCGCCCGTCAGAAAATAATGGTCAAGCGGATACTTAAACCCGCGCAGGGTGATCACCACACCGTCTTTGGTGTAAGGCACAAAAGACACATAATCGCCGTACTGGTCTTTTTTTGCCAGCCGCACACTCCGGTCAATCATGCGAATCCTGTTGGCATCGTCCAATATCACGATCGGCACGCCCGCCTTAAGTCCGATGCCAAGCAGTTCTATATTGCCGAGCACATGGTCCATGCGGGTTCCGATTGCGCCAAACAGCGCAATCTCCTGCGCTCCCATGGAGATCGCCAGGCGGATAGCCGCCTCTGTGTCCGTATCGTCCTTGACGGGATTTAACTCGTGAAAACAAATCTTTTTATCCTGCCTGAAGAAGGCAGCAATTTCCGGATTTACGGAATCAAAATCTCCGACGATCACATGCGGTGCGATTCCGAGCTCATAAAAAACCTCCATCCCGGAATCGGCCGCAATCAAAATTTGTGCGCCCTCGTCTGTGACCTGGCGGCGCACAAGCTCCGGGGTTTTTCTGCCGCCCGCCACAATGACCGCCCGCCGCATCAATAGCGCGCCCCCTGGCCGTTGATTAAACTCAAAAACTGGCGGGTATTTTCCCGCACATCACCCGAAAATACCGCGCTGCCCGCCACGATAATATTGGCGCCCGCCGCCATCACTTCCTCCACATTAAACAGATTGATGCCGCCGTCCACCTCGATATCAATCTTCAAGCCCCTTCGGTCGAGGATTTGCTGCAAATCACGCACCTTATCGAGCGTGTACGGGATCAGCTCCTGTCCGCCAAATCCGGGATTGACCGTCATGATTAACACCATATCCACCTTGTCGAGCACATAATCGAGAACAGATAACGGCGTCGCCGGATTTAAGGCTACGCCCGCCAGCACGCCGTTTTTCTTGATCTCTTCTATGGTCCGGTCCAGATGCCTCGTGCTCTCGGCGTGTACCGTGATGATATCCGCGCCGGCCTCCACAAACTCCTGAATATAGCGCGCCGGCTCCTCGATCATCAGATGCACATCAAAAATACGCTCCGTGTGTTCGCGTATCGAGGCAATCACCGGCAATCCAAACGTGATACTGGGCGCAAACATGCCATCCGCCACATCGATATGCACATACTGTGCGCCGGCTTCGTCCAACTGCGCGATCTGCTCCCCCAGCTTTGAAAAATCTGCCGCTAAAATGGATGGTGATAAACATTTCATTGCCGTATTTCCTCCCGGTATCCTAATACTTCTTCATTCTCTTACATTCTTCGTACAATAATCGGTAATTCTCATAGCGCAGGCTGCTGACGGCCCCCTGCGCCAACGCCTGTTTGACCCCGCAGTCCGGCTCGCTCAAATGGCTGCAGCCCTGAAAACGGCAGTTGGGCTCAAACGCCGTAAATTCCGGGTAAAATCTTTGCAGCTCTTCCTTGTCGAACCCGGGAATATCCAGCGTGGAAAAACCCGGCGTATCCATAATATATGTGCTGTCATGTATGGGAATCATCTCTGAATGGCGCGTTGTGTGGCGCCCCCGCTCGATCTTGCGGCTGATCTCTCCGGTCTGCATACGGATATCCGGCTGTAAGCAGTTTACCAAGGAGGACTTTCCCACCCCGGACGGGCCGGCCACCGCCGTGGTCTTTCCCTCGAGCAGCTCCAAAAGCACATCCATGCCCCGCTGCTTATCGGCGCTGGTGTAGACAACCGGATAACCGCAGTTCTCATACACATCCGAGAACGCATGCAATTCCTCCTGGGTCACAAGATCGGTTTTGTTAAAACAGATTGTCACCGGCACACCCTGGTACTGCATCATCACCAAAAAGCGGTCGAGTAGATTAAAATTGGGCTGTGGCTTCGCCGCCGCAAAAATAATCAGCGCCAGATCAATATTGGCCACGGCCGGGCGGACCAACCGATTCGTCCTTGGCAAAATCCGCTCAATATTCCCTGTTTTTTCGACAGCATCAAGCACCGCAATCTCCACATTGTCCCCCACAAGGGGCTTCATGTTAAGATTGCGGAAAATTCCTTTTGCCTTACATTCATAAATTCCGGATTCCGCCACATGTACATAGTAGAACCCGGAAATTCCTTTTATAATCTTTCCCTGCATATTACCTGCCATCGACCTTAAGATTCCGGCACAAATTCCACTGCTTTTGACTCTGTATTGAGCTCCACGCCGTCCAAATCGAGCCAGGTAATCGTGAGCGTACCCGTTTTGGTGAGGATGCCTCCCTTATTCAGCGACAGCCCGTCGCTGCCAAACCGGCCGATCGGCTGGTCGAGCCACTGCTCAATCGGCGTTCCGTTGGAATCATAGAGAATGATATCCGCGCCGGACACATTGGACGTATCGGAGGGCGCCTTGATGGTCGCCTTAAACTTGTACGTGGTCGTCGTGATATTCTGGGACGGCGTCGGCCCGTCGCTGACCGTAATGGTAATGGCCGTGCCTTTCTCCACCTGTTTGCCCGCCTCGATGCTCTGACCGATCACAATGCCTGCCGGCCTCTCTTCGTGATGCATTTTTGTCACCGTCACCACAAAATCCTTTAACATCTCCTTGGCCTGCTCCTCAGATTTGTAGGTGGTCGTCACGTCGGGAACAGTGACCGCCTCTTTCCCCTGGCTGATTTCTATCGTGATCGTATCGCCCGGCTTGCCCTGGCTGCCGCCGGCCGGGGACTGGGACATGACGTACCCGGCTTCCACCGTGTCGCTGTGGGAATAGGTCTTATTCACTTTAAAATCACCGGAAAGCTCGGACACGGCCTCGGCCTCTTTCTTGCCCTCGACACTCGGTATATCAATGCTTCCCTTGCCGCTGCTGACGATCACCAAAATCGTTGTGTTGGCCTCCACCGTCGTATCCGCCGCCGGCTCCTGGCTTACAATCTGTCCGACCTCGTACTCGTCGGAGGAGGTGCTGCCGTTCTCCTTGATGCCCAGCCTCTGCCCGTTTAAAATTTCCTGCGCCTCCTCATATGTCTTTCCGGCCACACTCGGAACAACGACGCCGTCTTTGATGGCCTCGCTTGCCGCCGTCTCGGACATGGCTTCCGATACCGCCCCCGTCTCCGTCGCCTGGGACTGCTGGGAATTCTCTGTATTATCCTTATCCTTGCCGGAAAATCCTCCCAGCAGGTTGATCAGGAGAAAAATAATGACGGCAACGATAATTAGTCCGGCCCCGATCTCCATAATGGTGATCGCTTTTTCCATACCCGGATTTACCTCGCTCTCATCCTCCTCTTCGTAATCGTACTCATCTTCCGGCTCCGGCTGTTTCTTGGCCGGCGCGGGCCTTGGCGCAGGCTTTGGTTTTGCCGTGGGCCCGGGCGCAGGCTTTGGCTGCTCGTATGCCTGCGGCTTCACATGAACCGTCTCCGCTTCCTTTTGTATCTGATGCAGATCGCCCTCGCGGATGATGCGGGTCTTATCCTGATTCACCGCCGGGACCATCACAACAAAATCCTCCTGCGGGTTAATCAGCGCCTTTCTTAAGTCCGCCAGCAGCGCCATGATTGACTCGTAGCGCCGATCGGGATTTTTCTGCGTACATTTGAGAATGATTTTTTCCATGCTGATCGGAAGATCGGGCGCATAGACGCTTGGAATCACCATATCCTCCTGCAGATGCTGGATGGCAACCGCCACCGTGGTATCCCCGTCAAAGGGAACGCGGCCCGTCACCATCTCGTACATCACGATACCGAGCGAATAAATATCGCTCTTGCCGTCCACAAAACCGTTTCTCGCCTGCTCCGGCGAGGAATAATGTACCGACCCCATGACATCGGAATTGATCGTGTTGGAAGTCGCAGCCCGGGCAATGCCAAAATCGGTCACTTTCACTTTGCCCTCGGTGGATATGATGATATTCTGCGGCTTGATATCGCGATGGATGATATTTTTGGCATGGGCCGCCTCAATGCCCCGGCCCACCTGAATAGCTATACTGATGGCCTCTTTAAACGTCAGCTGCCCTTTCTTCTCGATGTAAGTCTTTAATGTGATGCCCTCCACATACTCCATGACAATGTAGTGGATACCGTTTTCACTGCCGACATCATAGATATTGACAATGTTAGGATGCTCCAGCCCCGCCGCGGACTGCGCCTCGGTCCGAAACTTCGTCACAAAATTCATGTCCTCGGAAAATTCCGCTTTCAATACCTTGATCGCGACAAAACGCCCCAATGTCAAATCCTTTGCCTTGTAGACATCGGACATGCCGCCGGCGCCAATCTTATCGATGATCTCATAACGGTCTGCGATATAATTCATTTCCAACATGCCTAAACCTCCAAATCTATCTTAAATCGAAAGCTCTAAATCAATCAACACGGCTGTGATATTGTCTCTGCCGCCGTTCTCATTGGCTTTCTCAATCAATTTCTCCGCCATCTCAACCATATCCCTCTGTTCTAAGACGATACGGCGGATTTCTTCATCCTCCACCATGTTCGTCAGACCGTCCGTACAAAGCAGCACCAGATCGCCGGCCCCAAGACTGGTCTCAAAGAAGTCCACGGCCACTTCCGGCATCACGCCCACCGCGCGGGTGATAATATTTTTGTCCGGGTGCTCTTTTGCATCCTCCATCTTCATCTCCCCCATGCGCACCATTTCCTGCACCAGGGAATGATCTCTTGTAATCTGCGTAATCCCCTCGTGGTTGATGACATAAAGGCGGCTGTCGCCCACATTGGCTGTATAGAGCTGGCTGCCGCTCACCACGGCCGCCACGATCGTAGTCCCCATATCTTTTTTCTCACTGTCCTTATCCGCCTCCTGATACAGCAGATAATTGGCCTCACGGATTGCCTCCCCCAACACCAGGATCGGCTCGGACTTCGCGGCGTTTAAGATGTAATCCACAATCTTTTCCACGGCAAAACGGGAAGCGTAATCCCCCGCCGCATGACCGCCCATGCCGTCCGCCACCAGAAAAAGATTGGGCAGGCTTCCGACAGCCGCTTCCGATGTATACATATAATCCTGATTGATTTCTCTTCTTCTCCCAACGTCTGTCATGGAAAATGTCTTCATTGCCCACACCGCCTTTCGTATCTTCTTCTCAGCTGCCCGCAGGCGCCGTCAATATCCCGTCCCATTTCCCTTCTTATTGTAACATGAATCCCGCTGCTTTCAAGTTTATTTTTGAACGCCAGAACCGTCTGCCTGCCCGGCTGCTTAAAATCATTTTCCTTGACCGGATTGACCGGTATCAGGTTGATATGGCAGTTCATACCGCGCACCAGGTCCACAAGCTCCTTCGCTTCTGCGGCGCCGTCGTTCACCCCGGCCACCAGACTGTACTCAAACGTTACCCGTCTGCCGGTCTTGGCAAAGTAATAACGGCAGGCCGAAAGAACCTCTGTGAGCTCGTATTTGTTTGCAACCGGCATCAGCGCCAGGCGCTTTTTCTGCGTGGACGCATGCAGCGACAAGGCCAGCGTGATCGCAAGCTTTCGATCTGCAAGCTCCCGCATCCGCGGCACAATCCCGCAGGTGGAAACCGTCACATTGCGCTGACTGATGTTAAGCCCGTTCCCGTCCGTCAACAGCTCGATAAACTTTAACAGCGGCTCAAAATTGTCGAGCGGTTCGCCGCTGCCCATAACCACCACATGAGAAATCCGCTCGCCGATATCTCTGCCGATGCGATACACCTGCTCTAGCATTTCGGAAGCCGTAAGCCCACGCACGAGCCCGTCAATCGTCGAGGCACAGAATTTACAGCCCATCCGGCATCCGACCTGGGAAGAAATACAGACCGAATTGCCGTATCGGTAACGCATCAGCACGCTCTCGATCAAGCTGCCGCCGGACAGCGCAAACAGATACTTTCTGGTTCCATCCTCCGCGGACACCTGAACCGTCTCTTTTTTTAATGTGACCAGCACACAGCTCTCCTCAAGCGCCGTAAGAAAAGACTTTGGCAGATTGGTCATCTGGGAAAACGTCTCCGCCTGTTTTTGATGCATCCACTCATAGAGCTGTTTGGCGCGAAACGGCTTTTCACCCATCTTAACGACCAGCGCTTTCACCTCAGAAAAGTTGTATGACCTGATATCAATTTTATTATCACTCATAGATTTGTCAATTTAATGTTTTATTAACTTTGCTATAAAAAAACCGTCCCCGGCCGTCTCCCCGGGAAAAAGCTGCCTCATGGATTCCAGGGAAAACTCCTTATATTGCTCTAAAAACCATGCCACATTGTCCTCGTTTTCTTCACGGTTGATCGTGCAGGTAGAATACAAAAGCGTACCGCCCGGTTTGACATAGCGGTTTACAACCGAGAGCATCCGCCGCTGCAAGCCGGCCAGTTCCGCAGTCTGCTGCGGTGTCACGCGATACTTGATATCCGTCTTTTTGCGCAGCACCCCAAGACCGGAGCAGGGCAGATCGGCAACCACAAGATCGGCGGTCTCCACAGACTCCTCATTTAGCAATGTGGCATCCCATTGCAGGACGTTTATATTTTTTGCCCCATAACGCGCAATGTTCTCCTCGATCAAAGCCGTTTTTTTAGCCGAGAGGTCTCTGGCCTCCACCGTACCGCTCTCTCCCACAAGCTCCGAGAGCAACAGGCTCTTGCCGCCGGGCGCGGCACAGACATCGATCACCGTATCTCCTTCTTTTGCACCCGCCGTCTCCACTGCCAGCATGGAACTGATATCCTGGACATAGAACCATCCCTCCCGAAAAGAGGGCAGTCCCCGCAGATAATCGTATCCCGAAAGGCATAACGCACCGGAAAGCCGTTCATACCCCTCCTCCGTCACAGGCTCCGCCATAACGCCCTCCCTCTCCAGTCTCTGCCGAAGCGCCTCCGGCGTCGTCTTCCAGAGATTGGGACGAACGGTAATCGGCACTTCCGCGAGGAAACGCGAAAGCGCCTTTTCTGTCTCAGCCGCGCCGTACGCCGCAATCCAGCGCTCCACAATCCAATCCGGCACTGAATAGCGGACGGACAACGCCGCTACCGGCTGTTTTTTGCAATCCGGATATGTAATGGCATCCCTGCCGCGCGCAGCCGCGCGCAGCACGCCGTTTACAAAACCGCTCAGAGCGCCAAAACCCCGCTTTTTTGCCAGCTTAACCGCCTCGTTGCAGACCGCGGCGTCAGGCACGCTGTCCATATAATACAATTGATAGACGCTCATGCGCAATAGTTCGCGTATCAGGGGCTTCATCTTCCCCACCTTTGTCCGGGAAAACTGATTGATAACAGCATCCATCTCAATCCTGCGCGAGAGCGTGCCCTCGACCATCCGTGTCAGAAAGGAGCGCTCACGCTTGTCCAGATACTGGTATTTCTCCAATAACTGGCGCAGCACCAGATGACTGTACTGCCCGTCCCGGTTGACCAAAAGCAGCGCCTCAAGCGCCAGCTCTCTCGTGTTGGTTTTGTCAGTCATTGCGGCGTCTCCCTCCGACCAGCAAAAGTAGCCGCAGCAACTGCAGGATTGCCGCCGCAGCGCCCGCGACATACGTCAGGGCGGCCGCGCCGAGCACTTTTTTGGTATAGGGCAGCTCGCTCTCCGACAAAATGCCCTGCTGCCCCAGTATCTGCATCGCCCGCGCCGACGCGTTAAATTCTACCGGCAGGGTAACAAGCTGAAAAAGAACGGCGGCGGAAAAACAGAGAATACCGATCGTAATCATAATGCTCCCTGTCCCGCTGGAAAAGATAAGGCCAATCAAAATCAATGGCCACGCCAGCGTGGAGCCGATATTGGCCACCGGAACAATCGCCGAGCGCAGCGAAAGCGGCACATACCCCTGCTGATGCTGAATCGCATGGCCGCACTCGTGAGCCGCCACACCGATCGCCGCCACCGAGGCAGAGCCGTACACATCATCCGATAAATTGAGCGTCTTTTGAGACGGGTTATAGTGGTCCGTCAGACTTCCGGAAACATGATGAATCGTCACGTCATAAATGCCCGCGTAATGTAAGATGCGCTCCGCAGCCTGCGCCCCCGTCATACCGCTGGCGCTGCGGTACGCCGAATACTTGCGGTAGGTAGATTTCACCCGCGCGGAAGCGATCATGCAGATCACTGCTCCGATTATGACCAAAAGATATGTGCTGTCCCAATAAAAATAAAAAGGCATCCGTATTCTCCTTCCCTTATGCTGCTAACATCTGTGGAGTTTTTCACCCTCCTCCAGAGCAAAACCATTTAAAAATGTCTCGGCAGTCATACGCCGTTTGCCTTCAAGCTGAATCTCCAATAAGTCGAGTACGCCGTTTCCCGCCTGGACGAAAATATGCTTCTTATCCACGCCCACAACAGTGCCCGGCGCCCCTTTTATCTCATGCGATACGACCCTCGCTTTCCAGATTTTCAGCGTCTTATCCGCAAGCCTTGTGTACGCGCTGGGCCACGGGTCCAATCCTCGGATCAGACATTCGATCGATTCCGCCGTCCTGCTCCAGTCAATATTGCCGAGCTCCTTTTGAATCTTGCCCACATGGGTGGCAGCGCCGTGATCCTGCGGCGTGTACACGGCAGTGCCGTTCTCGATTGCCGCAATCGTCTGCACGCACAGCCTCGCTCCCACATCCGCCAGACGTTCAAAAAGGCTGCCGCCCGTCTCGTCGACACGCAGCTCCACCTTCTCTTTTAGAATCATATCGCCGGTATCGATTCCCTCCGCCATGCGCATCGTCGTCACGCCCGTGATCGTGTCTCCGTTGATGACTGCCCACTGAATCGGGGCGGCGCCGCGGTACTGCGGCAGCAAAGAGGCATGTACGTTGATACAGCCGCAGGGCGGCATCTCCAAGATCTCTTTTGGTATAATCTGCCCAAAAGCCACCACAATTATGATATCCGGCCTGTATTTCCTCAAATGCTCGATACATTCAGCCTCTCTGACCCGCCTTGGCTGGTAGACCTCTATGCCGTGGGAGAGCGCACACGCTTTGACCGGCGTATATTTTAAAGCCTTGCTCCTGCCCACCGCCTTGTCCGGCTGGGATACCGCCAGCACGACCTCATGCCCGGCGGCAACGATTGCCTCCAGTGTCCCCACCGCAAAATCCGGTGTTCCCATGAAAATGACCCGCATTGCCCTACCTCCGTTTTTTGATTATGTGCTACTCGTCCTCGTATGTGACATCGCGCAGTTTTCCCTCCACCAGCTCCGTGTAGAGATGCCCTTCCAGATGATCAAGCTCATGACAGATTGCGCGCGCCAAAAGCTCCTCCCCCTCAATCTCATACTGCTGCATATTTTCGTCGTATGCCCTCGCCTTCACATAATTGGGACGCGTGACCGTGCCGGCCTTCCCCGGAAGGCTTAAGCAGCCCTCGTCGCCCGTCTGCTCTCCGGCCGTCTCTAAGATCTGGGGATTTACCATAACGATCGGGCCGTCTCCCACATCAATGACCACGATTCGCTTTAGGACGCCCACCTGCGGACCCGCCAGACCCACGCCGTTGGCGTCGTACATCGTGTCTTTCATGTCCTCAATCAGCTCACTGATCTTTGGCGTAATCTCAGCGACCTCCCTGCAACGTTTTTCCAAAACGGGGTCTCCCTGTAGTCTGATCGTTCTAAGCGCCATACTATTCCTCCTAACCTATATTCATCGGATTAAAATCAAACTGTACGTTCATATTTGCAAATATACCATGTTCCCGGATATAGTGTTCCAGTCTATCTTTTATCGCTACCAATACCTGATACTTTTCATGTTTCAAATAGATCACCTTGCGGTATAAATCCTTGAGCTTGGCAATAGACGCGTCCGCAGGCCCAATCAGATACAGCCCGCCCGCGGCCTCCCCAAAAGCCCTTGTCTTTTCGGCCAGCTGCATGGCTCCGGCGGCGGCCGTTTGCTCTTCTTTCGCGGCACAACAGATGACAAGCATATTCCAGACCGGCGGATAGGACATTATCGTCCGATATGCGATCTCCTGCCGGTAAAAGGCTTCATAATCCTGCCCGCAGGCCGTGACAATGCTGTAATGCAAGGGGTCGTAAGTCTGAATCACGACCTCGCCGGGCAAAATGCCTCTGCCTGCCCGGCCCGCAGCCTGTGTCAGCAGCTGAAATGTGCGCTCCGCGGCATGATAGTCGCTGACATGCAAAGACATGTCAGCCGCCAGTATCCCGACCAGCGTCACATGCGGAAAATCATGTCCCTTTACGATCATCTGCGTGCCGATTAAAATGTCCGCTTCCTGATTGGCAAACGCAGATAAAATCGCTTCATAGCTGTCTTTTTTGCGCGTGGTGTCCATATCCATGCGCAGCACTCTTGCGGACGGGAAGCGGCTTTTGACCATCATCTCTATTTTTTCCGTCCCCGCCCGAAAGCCGCCGATATAGCGGGAGCCGCAGCTTGGACATACCGCGCGCTCCGGCTCCTCGTAGCCGCAATAGTGGCAGATCATCCTGCCCCCTGTGTGCTGGCTCAAAGAAACATCACAATGCGGACATTTTATCACATGTCCGCACGCTCTGCAAGAGACAAAACCTGCAATTCCCCTGCGATTGATAAAAAGCATCGTCTGCTGCCCCTTTAAAAGGCGCTCTTCGATCAACGCTGTCAGCCGCCTGCTCAAGATCGAACGATTGCCCGCGCGAAACTCGTCGCGCAGGTCGACGACCTCGCAGACCGGAAGCCGCCGCTCTCCCACGCGCTTGTCGAGCGTGAGCAGGCGATACTCCCCCGCCTTCGCGCGATAATATGCCTCCACCGAAGGCGTGGCGGAGCCGAGCACCACACTGGCATGCGCCATGCGCGCCCGCTCCACCGCCGTTTCCCGCGCGTGATAGCGCGGCGTATTTTCACTTTTATAGGAAGTCTCATGCTCTTCGTCTATGATGATTAGGCCAAGATTGGGGAACGGCACAAACAGGGCCGACCGCGGCCCGATCACAACCGAGAGTTTCCCCGCCTTCGCGCGCTCAAACTGATCAAATTTTTCTCCGGCCGACAGTCTGGAATTGATGATCGATACCTTATCCCCAAAGCGATTGTAAAAGCGCATCACCGTCTGGTAAGTCAGCGCAATCTCTGGAATCAGCACGACCGCCTGCCGCCCCTTAGAGACCACGCGCGCGATCAATTCCATATAGACCTCTGTCTTTCCGCTGCCCGTCACCCCCTTGAGCAGATAGGTGCGGTAAATCTGCCTGTCGTAATCTTCCATCACGGTATCCACCACCCGCTGCTGCGCGTCGTTTAACGTAAGCCGGTACTCCTTTTTCTCTAAATGGGCCACCGGATTGCGGTAATTTCTCCTGCTCACGATCTGCACAAGCCCGGCCTCCTCCAGCGCTTTTACCACGCTGCCGGACACATTGAGCTTGTGAGTGATCACATGCCACTCCAGCTCCCCCTGCTCTAGCAGGGCCTCCAAAAGGCGCGCCCGCGCCACATTGTGCTTGCGCTGATACGTTCCGAGTTGATTTTTGGCCTCCACGTCCGGCACGGCCAGGCGCACCGTCTTTTGCTCGACCGCCCGCTTTGCGGCTTTGACGGGAAGTACCGTCTTTAGCGCTTGATTCATCGTACCGCCGTATTGTTTGCGCATCCAAGCCGCCAGGGCGATCAGCTGCCCTTCGATCGCCACGCTGTTTTGTACGACACTCTTGATCTCCCGGATGCGCGATATGTCGTATTCGGCCGTGTCCGTCAATTCCATCACATAACCGGTTACGCTACGGCTGCCAAACGGTACGCGCACCTGCATCCCCGGCGCCAACACCTCCCGCAGCCGTTCCGGGATACGGTACTGAAACGTCCGATCCAGTTTTTCCAGGGAAATATCCACTATGATATTTGCAAATTCCGCCATATTTCCTCCTGTTCCACTGTCTGGCGGCCATGCCAAACGCATGGCCCGCGGCGCTATGATTTTCTATTATATTCCAGACGCCTTTTTTTGTCAAAAATAACCTGACCGGCATCTCTTTTCGTGTGGCTGGATATACGCGTTCTTACGGACTTTGCAGCGAGTGCAAAGTCCTGAGCTGAACTGTTACCTTTTCATCCCGCGCTGCCATGATTGCACGGCGAAACATTTCTCAAAAAGTAACAGTATAGAAATATTTTTTCCGTTCACACTATTTTTAGCAGAATGTGCCGTAATTTATGACCTGACAAATTTATAATCAAACGAGAAAGGCGTGGTTATTTTCAATGAAAAAACTCAAAGATTTTTTTATCTGCGGCCTGACCGGCTGGTGCATGGAAATTCTCTTTACCTCGGCGGAATGTTTCAAGCGCAAAGACTCCCGCTTCATCGGCCAGACCTCTCTGTGGATGTTTCCCATTTACGGGATGGCCTCCTGTATCCGCCCGATCTATGAAAAAATAAAAAAAGTTCCCGCTCTCTTCCGCGGATGCTTCTACTCACTCGGCATTTTTTCTTTTGAGTATGTCAGCGGTTCGCTGTTAAAAAAATTTGCAGCCTGCCCCTGGGATTACAGCGACGCCAAAACAAATGTCAACGGTCTGATACGGCTCGACTATGCGCCTCTTTGGATGGCGGCCGGGCTGGTATTCGAGCGCATCTTAGTCCGCTCTGACCGCAACCGTGACCATTTTCCGTCTTGAAATTAGCGGCCGATTATAATAAGATAATTACGATCAAACTATCATGTTGGCCTATCACGAAACAATACAAGAAGGGAAAATGAAAAATGCGCCATTTAATGAGTCCATTGGATTTTTCCGTCGCGGAATTGGACGAGCTGCTCAATCTCGCCGACGACATCGAAAAAAATCCCCCCAAATATGCCCACGCCTGTGACGGGAAAAAGCTTGCCACCTGCTTTTATGAACCCAGCACACGCACGCGCTTAAGCTTTGAAGCTGCCATGTTGAATCTCGGCGGCTCCGTTTTAGGTTTTTCCAGCGCCGATTCCAGTTCGGCCGCAAAAGGTGAGAGTGTTTCTGATACCATTCGTGTCATTTCCTGCTATGCAGACATATGCGCAATGCGCCACCCCAAGGAGGGCGCGCCTTTAGTCGCAGCCGAGAAGTCGGGGATTCCGGTGATCAACGCCGGCGACGGCGGCCACCAGCATCCGACCCAGACCCTGACAGATCTT
The DNA here is from genome assembly GCA_947567625.1 of uncultured Roseburia sp. Lineage (GTDB taxonomy): Bacteria > Bacillota > Clostridia > Lachnospirales > Lachnospiraceae > Roseburia. The sequence continues at coordinate 22,287 of CANONN010000052.1, forward strand.
TTGACCATCCGCTCTTTAACCGGATCGCTTGGCGACATGACGATCGGCCTCTGCGGTGACTTAAAATTCGGGCGCACCGTACATTCACTGATCGACGCTTTGATTCGTTATCCCAATATACGTTTTGTCCTGATCTCACCGGAAGAGCTGCGCATCCCAAGCTATATCCGCGAGGATATCTTAAGAGCCAACCAGATTCCGTTCGAGGAAGTGGAGCGCTTAGAGGATGCCATGCCGGAGCTTGATATTCTCTATATGACAAGGGTTCAGCGCGAGCGCTTTTTTAACGAAGAAGATTATGTGCGCCTGAAAGATTTTTATATTTTAACGAAAGACAAGATGAAGCTTGCCAAAGAAAACATGCTGGTGCTTCATCCGCTTCCAAGGGTAAACGAAATATCGGTTGAGGTGGACAGCGACCCAAGGGCGGCATATTTCCGCCAGGCACAGTACGGCGTGTATGTGCGCATGGCGCTGATTCTCACGCTGTTAGAAATAACAGTCAGCGAGTAGGGGCGGACTTTTTTAATCCTAACCCTCAGAAAGGAAAAATTTATGTTAAATATCAGTGGAATCCACGAGGGCTTCGTGCTCGACCATATCAAACCGGGCATGAGTTTACAGCTTTACCATGATTTAAAATTAGATCAGTTGGACTGCACGGTTGCCATCATCAAAAATGCCAAAAGCAGTAAGATGGGAAAAAAAGACATCCTCAAAGTAGAATGTTCGATCGAGGCCCTAAACCTTGATATTTTGGGCTTCATTGACCACAATATCACGGTTAATGTCATCAAAGACGATAAGATTTTTGAGAAAAAAGAACTGCACCTTCCCAAACAGGTAAAAAATGTCATTTCCTGCAAGAATCCCAGATGTATCACCTCCATCGAGCAGGAACTCGATCAGATTTTTATCCTCACGGACGAGGAAAGGCAGATTTACCGCTGCAAATACTGCGATGAAAAATATCGCAGCTCCTCCAAAAAGAGTCTGCGCTAATAGGGGCGCAGGCAACAGCAATTACATAACATGTTTAAGCAGAGCATGCTAAGACACCAGTTTCCCGCACTCGCATAGGGGCGTTCGTATCCGGTTCCCATATTGGCATACCAGGTGCCGCCGTACTCCAAATGCTGCAAGAACTGCCGATATTCCAGATTGCTCGGTTCCATGGAAACTGCGCGGCCCGCATGCTCTTTTGCCGTGATATTGTTGCCGATCCCCTGATTGGCGATCGCGCTGTAATAATACCATCTGGCACGCCGCTCCGACTCCGGCACACCGGCCAGGACATTTAAAGCTTCCGCATAATGGCGGCTGCCGATATAATTGGCCGCAGCCTGCAGCTCAATCGAATCGCTGTTTCCTGTCTGCCTATAGCTGCCCCCTGCGTATCCGGTGCCAAATCCCCCGGCATGGTAGCTGTAACTGCTGCCCTGCTGCTTTTCTTTCATAATCATATCGTACGCCTGCTGCACTTCTTTAAACCGCTCTTCGGCATGTTCGCGGTTCGGATTGTTGATATTGGCGTCGGGATGATACCTGCGGCTCAACGCGCGATACGCCTTTTTTATTTCTTCATCGGAAGCGCTGCGGCTCACCCCCAGCACCTGATAGGGATCTGTCATGTTCTACCTCACGTCGGCGCGTCTATCAGCGCGCTTATTTTCCTTTTGTTTCACACGGCTTTGCCGCTTTTCTTTTTTCAGACGGTTATATTCATACTTCGTCCACACACCCGAATACAGAATATTGCGCAAAATATCCGCGTGCT
>CANONN010000053.1 GCA_947567625.1 uncultured Roseburia sp.
TGTTTTTCGTTTTTCTTGCCTTGCGTGTCATTAGCCATTTTGTCATTCGTCATTTATTTTTCTTATCTTGCGTATCATTAGCCATTTTGTCATTCATCATTTGTTTTTCGTTTTTCTTGCCTTGCGTGTCATTAGCCATTTTGTCATTCGTCATTTGTTTTTCTTACCTTGCGTATCATTAGCCGTTTTGTCATTCGTCATTCGTTTTTCCTGCCATCGCGTGTAAAATGTAACTGCAAAAGATAAAGATATTTATATAAGGGATTGACACTCTCGCAGCGTAACGGTTTATGATTACATCGAAAGGAGGAACCTATGAAAACCGTAAAAGACATAGCAAAAATAACCGGGGTAAGTATCAGGACACTGCGATATTATGATGAAATCGGGTTATTGAAACCGGCATCTCATACAGACGCGGGTTATCGGCTCTACGACGACCAGGCGTTAGAAAAGCTGCAGGAAATCATGTTTTTCAGAGAATTAGAAATTCCATTGATTGTGATAAAAGAAATCCTGGATAACCCTGATTATGACAGGCAAAAAGCCTTATGCGCCCAAAAAGCTTTGCTCGAGCAGAAGCGAAACCGGTTAAACGGCATAATCGCGTTAATAGCAGATGTGATGAAAGGAGTGAATACCATGAGTTTTACAGCATTTACCAACGAAGATATACAAAAAATCGTCAACCATACTTTGTCTTGTATGTCAAAAGAGAGTATGGAAAAACACGTGCAACAATACGGGAGTTTAGAAAATTACAGAGAACATTTATCGTCCGGTTTTCAAAATGAGAAAGCCGTTGCAGATTTGCTGCGATGGTATGGCGGCAAGGAAAAAGCAATGGAAGCCGTAATGCAGGCAACCGGTAACACCGAAGAAATACGGCAGGAGCAAGATGAAAATGCCAGAATCTACCGGCAGTTTATGGCTGCAAAAGAAACCGGACAGACAGATTTGGCAGATGCCGCGGTTGAGATGCTCGCGGAAAATTACCAAAAAATGTTTGCACTGGATCATGCAAGAAATATTTTACTTGATTTGGCAAAAGAATACCAGCAAAATTCCAAACTCAGGGAAGCAACCGATCTCACGTTTGGAACAGGGTGTGCCGCGTATGTCGCAGATGCCATACGCCATTATTATGGCGTTTAAATCGGCATCGCTTGTTCAAACTTGTCAAGCCATGTCAGGATTATTATGATATACTTAATAACAGTTCAGCCTGCAACTGCGCACTTGCTGCGCAGTTAGCAGCCAGTAGTGCCGAATAGCAGGAAAGCCGAAAGCCAAACTGTTATGATACTTAGTAACCGTCGATACCGGTCTTTGCGCGCTGCCGTAAAGACCGGTACCAAAGATTCCGAAGTGTAAAAGCTTCCTGTTTTATATCCGTATCGGGAAACCCGGGAAAGGCGGCAGATCATGTCGGACAGTCGTTTATTCAAAATTTTATATTATCTTTTAGACAAAAAACGCGCCACTGCCCCCGAATTGGCAGATAAATTTGAGGTCTCTGTGAGAACCATTTACCGCGATATAGAATCGCTAAGCGGCGCCGGTATCCCCGTCTACACAGAACCGGGAAGAAACGGCGGCATATATTTATTACACGATTTTGTATTGGACCGGGCGCTATTGTCGGAAAGTGAAAAGCAGGATGTATTGACGGCAATACAAAGTATCTCCGCCACAGGCTATACCGCGGGGACGGAGACTTTGACAAAACTATCTGCATTATTCCATGTCGATACAGGAGATTGGCTCGAGGTGGATTTTTCACGCTGGGGAAAGCCCTTCTGTGATAACACGAAATTTGAACTGCTGAAAACGGCGGTGATCGAACATAAGGAGCTAAAAATCATTTACATAAATGCCAACAGTGAGCAATGTGAGCGCACCATTCAGCCGTTAAAGCTATCCTACAAAGCCAATCAATGGTATCTAAAAGCCTTTTGTCTCAAAAAGCATGATTTTCGCATCTTCAAATTAAACCGCATATTAGCGCTGGAATTATCGGAGCGAACCTTTGTCCCGAGACCATACCCGCAGGCAAATCAAAGTTTACAAAAAACCTGCCCGCTGATTGTCCTCCTGTTTGCAAAAGAAATCGCCTATCGAGTTTATGATGAATTTCACGAGTCACAAATTGAACACACGCATAACGGTGATCTGATTGCCCGCGCGCAAATGCCTGTCGATGCCTGGCTGATCGGTTATCTGCTCTCGTTCGGGACACAGGTTGAAATCCTCGAACCAATCTATTTAAAAGAACAGTTGACCGCACAGGCAAAAGCTATTTATGAAAAAAATAAACCTTGACATACGATGTCAGCTTTTTTGTGCTATGGTTGTATCAATCAGATTCATAAACAAGACACATGCTTTCAAAAAGGAGAAATCATATGGGCAGACCAATTACAAAGGCGGACCTTACGGCCGCTGCAACCGACAATTACCAGAAACTGAACGCTCTCATCGCGGGATTAACCGAAACAGAGTTAGCAGCCGCGTTTGATTTTGCGGGTGATGAAAAAAAGAAAGAGGCACACTGGAGACGGGATAAAAATCTCCGGGATATCCTCATTCATCTGTATGAATGGCACCAGCTTTTGTTAAACTGGGTGCACGCCAATCAAAACGGCGATGAAAAACCGTTCCTGCCCCAGCCCTACAACTGGAAAACCTACGGTGAATTAAATCTGGCATTTTGGGAAAAACATCAGTCCACATCCCTGGAAGAGGCAAAAAAAATGGTTGCTAAATCGCACCATGACGTATTGCATTTAGCGGAAACCTTTTCCAATGAGGAGCTGTTTACCAAAGGCGTATTCCAATGGGTGGGCGGAAGTACCCTGGGTTCCTATTTTGTCAGCGTTACAGCCAGCCACTATGTCTGGGCCATGAAAAAACTGAAGGCCCATCGCAAAAACTGTAAAGGAGCGACAGCTTAACGCGCTGCCGCCCCTGTTCCCAAACATTGCAACTCATATTGTTTTTGCGGATATCTTACGGTTTGCTTTCAGAAATCGGATAAAATATCCACATATTTTTGATCTGTTCGGCCAGGGTATCGTACTCCCAGAGCCTGCTGCTTCTCTCCCTGCTGTTCGGGTCGTGCACCTGTATTTTGCCCTCGGAAAGGCCGGACAGGACGATAAAATGTCCTCCGGCGGTAAAATCTCCCTCTCTCACGCTGCAAATAATAGGGTTGCCCGCCGCCAGTTCCCGTTCGATCAAATCCCGCGCGGGAGCGTCCTGCCTGCTGTATATGCCAAAATGCAGGCATCCTTCCGACATCAGGCTCCATTTGGTTCCGGTTCCCTTAAGATAATAATCGTTCGTCTCGGCAAACTGCGCGATCGCCGCCGGCGTGGCGGAAACATCGCCGGTTAAGGCGATCACCACCATAGAAAGACAGGTGGGCGCGCAGCCCGCCAGTCCCATCACACTGTCTCCATAGGGCATATAGCCCCAGCGCTCGTCCCACTGTATCAAAAGCGGCATCTTTTGCCGCAGCTCACCGTCCGTCAATTCTTCCCACACCGTGCCGTCCGCCTTGGGATAACCTTTTACAAAATCAACCATCTCAGGGTTATTGCAGAGCGCCATCAACAGCTTTTGCGAATACTGGCTGCGGTTGTCATAGATTTCCGCGAATTCGTCGTATTCTGCCGCCAGAGCGGCCAGCCTGTCCTCCATCTCCTCCTGCGTAAATTGTTTGGGCACCACAACGCCGTAAGACGACTGATACGACAGCTCCGCCATGGTCTCCTCCTCCTGGCTGGTCGTTATGTTCACCTTCTCGCCCCCCACGCCATGCCCCAGCTTGCCCACTGTCTCGATACCGATCAGCAAAAAGAGCAGCAGCGACACGGAAAAACTGATACGCCGCAGCCTTCTGTTCCTTTTGCGTTTCGCTATTAAAGTTCTTTTCCGCCGCATCTGTTCCGGGGTCAGCTTTTGTTCCCTCATTTTTTCCTCCAAAAACATATATTTCCTGTTTTATTGTAACAGATACGGCACATATATGTGTAGATATTTTTTTATTTTTTTCTTAAGATTAAGCAGACCAATCGATGCATTACCTGCCTTTGATCTGTCCCCTGCAATATAAAAATCTGCCTGCCACAACCAATACCGCGCCAATGAGCAGCCAAAAAACCGGCGCCGCCTGCCATGTCGTCATCCGCAAACCGCCAAACCCGAACAGCCGCAGATCAAAAAATCCCTGATCGGTTTTTAATAGGTTGATCGGCAGACAATTCCACAGCATAGAAAACATTCTCCAGGAAAGCGGTATCGTTACCAGCCGTGCCGCCACGATTCCCGCAAACACGATCGAAAGCGAAGCGATATGATTGTGCAGTGCCTCCGACAAAACCATGGTAAGAATCCCAATCAGCAGCGAGGCGAGAAACAAAAGACCTGTCTCAATCAAAAACACTTCTCCGACCGAAAGATCATAAGAATACCAAAATCCCTTCACCGTCTGGACCGCCGCCGAAAAACCTTCCGGGCCAAAACAGATCATATTTCCCATAAGGTTGACCAGCCAAAACAGAAGCGTCATGATCAGAGAGAGCCCGCAGCCGGCTATGATCTTTGCGGCATAAAGCTTCTGCCTGCCGTTTTTCGTACAGAGTAAAAGCTGATCCGTCTTTCTGCTGTGCTCCTCCATAAAGATATTTCCCACGATAAAGGCAATCAAAAATGCGATCATCATATGCGTCATATAACTGCCGGATGACATATCGGTCAGCATATCCCAGGCGTCGGCATACTGGTAAGTAAACTGCCCCGGAAGCTTTTCTTCCTTCTGCATCCAATACTCCTTTTCCGCATCCGAAAGACGAAACTGCTCCCATACGCTCTCGCGCTGTAGTTTCCGCAGCAATTCCAATGACTGCACAATATCCAAGCCGCGCAAATCCTGCATCTGCTGCGCCATATCTGCGCTCACGCGGTACGGATTTCCCCCCATCCAGGAACAGATCATCCCATATGGGCCGTCATATTTGCGCACCTCGCTCTGATAGATATCCGAGAGCAGATAATCGCTGTCATTGCGGTCTATCTTTTCATTTGCAGCCAAAACCTCCTCTATAAACACCTCATCCATCACCCTGCCGGATAACGCTACCCCATAGTTCCGGTCGGTCGCATTGCGTTCTCGATGCGTTTCCAAAAAAGTATCATTTACATAAGTAGTCCCCAAATTCCCTGCAAACGCCATAAATGCCTGCAAGGCAAAAAGCAGAAAAAATGCAATCCAGGTGCTTTTCTTTTGCAGCACCTTTTTTATCTCAAAACCAATAAGCAATCTCATAAATATCCCCATTTCTGCGCACGTTTTTTGCGCATAACAAATTTGTGACAAGTGCGCGCAGACACAAATTTGCGTGTGAAAAAGGTATTTTTCACACTAATCTCCATTTCTGCATTGCGAACGACGTTCGCATTTGCTTTTTGTGCATAAGCGACTTTGTGTAAGCCATTTTTCATCCTATAGACAGGCATCCTCATAAACGTCTTCATTTTCTCCAAATTCCCGCAGATAAAACGCTTCCAGATCGTCTGTGATCTCCTCACGTTTCCCCTGAAAAGTCAGCTTCCCCTGGTTCATCATCAAAATATAATCCGCAATATGCTCCACATCGGAGACAATATGCGTCGATAAGATCACGATGCTGTCTTTGCCAAGTTCCGCGATCATATTGCGGAAGCGCACCCTCTCTTTGGGGTCGAGACCCGCAGTCGGCTCATCCAGAATCAGAATTTTGGGGTCATTGATAATCGCCTGCGCAATGCCAAGACGCTGCTTCATTCCCCCCGAATACGTCTTGATTTTCTTTTTCGCCGCCTCCTTTAATGATACGATTTCCAAAAGCTCTTCCGTCCTGCGCGCCGCCTCCCGCTTGCCGATTCCTTTGAGCGCCGCCATGTACATTAAAAAATCCTTTCCCGTAAACTCGGGATAATAGCCAAAATCCTGCGGCAGATAACCAAGCTCGCTGCGGTATTCCTCCGTCGCCACATCAATGCCGTCAAAGGCAATCGTGCCGCTCGTGGGATTTAAGATACCGCAGAGCATCCGCATCAATGTGGTCTTGCCCGCGCCGTTCGCCCCCAGCAGTCCATAGATTCCCTGCGCAAACCGAAGCGATATGCGATCGACCGCTATTTTATTTTTGTACTGTTTCGTCAGACGATCTATTACTAATTCCATGTTTTCCTCTCTTTCTGTATTGTGAACTACTTTGATAGTCTGCTTTCCTTGCCTATTCCTGGTAAGGCAAATGCGGCATACCATCTTGATAGTCTGCTTTCCTTGCCTATTCCTGATATAGGCAAATGCGGCATACCATCTTAATAAATGCATTTTGTCTCCCTATTGCATACGCGCTCCCCTCCATGTCAGAGCAGTTTACTCTGATCCGGGCACTACGCCAGTGACAGTGACCCTTTGATGACCGTGCGGCCCTCCCGCACAGATAAAGCCACGAAAAAGGCCAGCGCAATCACCCAGGCTCCCAGATACCGCTCCTCGAAAAAGAAATTCCACCTCGTGAGAATCCCGTACTCTGCGATCACCACCAGCGCTGCAAATCCAAGGCAGATATACGTGCTCTCCCTCCCCGCAAAAGTGCGCACAATCCAGAGATTACCCGCGGCCGTCAGAAAATAGGGCGTCAGCATATATAGGAGGCTGGGAAAGAATTGATCGCTCACAAAAAACGCGGAGAGCAAAAGCAAGAGCAAATTTCCGCTCCCCAACACCAAAAGACGCAGATAGATCACGGTCTTTAAGGAATAGCGGGTCGTCATCTCCAACTCCTCCATGCCGTTTTGATAAGAACGCATACTCTCTGTCACAGACAGCATGACAAGGAAAGGCACCATGGCAAAAACAGGAATCCATATCGCAGACGCCTCATAATAATTGGCAATGAGCACAGCCCCAAAAAAGGCAATGGAAAACAGCCAGACTTTGGGCGAAATATAACGGCACTGCAGGGACAGCATCGAATAAAATGAGAGCCCCCGGCCGCGTTTTACTCTCGCGATCTTTCGCATAAACGCCCGCTTTCTCTCAGGCTCTGGCGCCACAAAAAAGGTATGCAGCTCTTTTTTATCAATCTTTTTCAATTCGCTCCTCCTCTCTTATCACCATGCCTTCGCGCATTTTTCCCGGATTTCTTTTAATTTGCGGTACAACTGGTAGCGCGAAACGCCAAGCATGTGGGCCAAAATCTGTTTTGGCACCTCGTTGACATAGGCAAGCAGCAACAGCTCCTGTTCCTCCTTTGTAAGCTCCGCCAATGTCTGCTGCAGGGAAACGCGCCGCAGGGCCTGTTCGGAAAAATCCTCCGCCTCCAGTTCTTCCGGCAGTTCTTCCGGTGTTTTTTTTCGAAATTCGTCTATGCATAGATTGCGTGCGACCGTGTACAAAAATGCCAGCGGCTTGCCGGCATCCCTGTAACCTTCACACTCTAAAAAGCGAAGAAACGTCTCCTGCGTGATATCCTCTGCCACATGCGCATTATGCAGTTTAAAATAGCAATAGCGATAGATCTTATCGTACTGCTCTGCGATATCCACTTTCATCTGGAAACCTCCCTTCTATCATGTTTAACGTTTCAAAACCTCACATGTGCGCATATTCGTCATTTTTTTCAAAAAATAAAATACCGATAAGATGAAAAACAGCCAGACGACATCGCCTGACTGCTTCAAACATCCTATCAATTTTCTGTCTCTCTATTGATTATCATTCTCGTTCTCTATGAGATCTAAAAGAGCCTCCGACTTTTCATGTAAAATCGCCTCAATCTGCCTGCGGTCCACCTCGTCGACCTCACCCTGCCCGTAAAGCCCGGAGTAAGAACCCGTCGTCACATTAAAATGCTGCTCCCCTGACTGTTCCTTGGAAACCGGCTCCTCTTTGGGTTTGACAGGCTGCGGCGGAGCCGGCACATAGTTGACGTTCCAGCTTTTGATAATGCTGCGCCCCATCTGCTCTTTTTCGTTTCTTTTATCGATAATGTCTTTCATTTTTGTCGCTGACCTCCGTACAAGTTTGACTCAAACCTGAATAAATTTTATAAAAATGAAGCATCCTTACTTTAGAAAGTGAGGGATACTATGGCTTCATATAAAGTAGAAATCTGTGGTGTAAATACTGCAAAGCTTCCGATTCTAAAAGAAGAGGAAAAAGCCGCTCTTTTTGCACGCATCAAGCAGGGTGATCTCGAAGCCCGGGAACGCTATATCAAAGGAAATCTCCGCCTGGTCTTAAGCGTCATCAAGCGATTCTCCGGGAATCATGAAAACGTGGACGATCTCTTCCAGATCGGCTGTATCGGGCTCATCAAATCCATTGATAACTTTGACCCCACCATAGGCGTAAAATTCTCCACCTACGCCGTACCCATGATTATCGGAGAAATCCGCCGCTACCTGCGCGACAATAACTCCATCCGCGTCAGCCGCTCTCTGCGCGACACCGCCTACAAGGCTATTCACACCCGCGAAATGCTGTCTAAAACCAGTCTGAAAGAACCCACCATTGAAGAAATCGCAAAAGCTGCCGACCTCACACCGGAGGAAATCATATTCGCCTTAGATGCCATCCAGAGCCCGGTCAGCCTCTACGATCCCGTATACAATGACGGCGGAGATACACTCTATGTCATGGATCAAATCAGTGACAAAAAGAACCACGAAGAGCACTGGGTCGAAGAGCTCTCATTGAACGATGCCTTAGACCGCTTAAACGAACGGGAAAACTATATCATTAAGCTGCGCTTTTTCGAGGGCAAGACACAGATGGAGGTTGCCGAGGAAATTCACATCTCCCAGGCCCAGGTCAGCCGCCTGGAAAAGTCAGCCTTAAAGTCTATCCGTCACTACCTGTCTCTCTGACACCGCCGGCGTCATGTATGCACTAACGCTCCCACTTATTGCAGAGCTCATTGACCTGATCTGCAAAGCGTCCCAGCTCTTTGTTGGGCATACCCTCGCACCGTTTGATGATCGTCATCAGGCGGCCGCCGGCAGCCAACAGCCTTGCAAAAATACCTCCGGCCGCACGGGACGCCTTTTCTTTCTTCTCTGCCCGAAGTCTGGAGCCTTCCCGCACCTTTTCCCCGGTCAGCAGGTCAAATGCGTCGCCGCTGTAAGGCGCGTCGCTCTCCAAGCCTAAACAAGCGCGGATATGCGCCGCGAACTCCTCCGTCACTTTGTCCTCCCCGTGGACGACAAAGACTTTGCTCGGCTTCTTGTCGGTAAAGGCGCCAATCCAGCGCGTCAGCTGATTGACATCCGCATGGCCGCTGATGCCCGGCAGATTTTCAATCCTGGCCTTTACCTCAATCGTCTCGCCAAACAGGCGCACCTGCTTTGCTCCGTTCAACAGGGCGTGCCCCAGTGTCCCGGGCACCTGATAGCCGACGAATATAACCGTCGAATCCTTGCGCCAGAGATTATGTTTTAAATGATGGCGGATACGTCCCGCCTCACACATGCCGGAAGCCGAGATGATCACCTTGGGCTGTTCGTCAAAATTGATCATTTTGGACTCGTCGCTGGTGATCGCCATGCGAAGCCCCGAAAAGCCGATCGGATTGATGCCCTCGTGTACCAGTCCCACAGCCTTCTCGTTGAAACACTCCAAAACGTTTTTATTGAAGATGCTTGTCGCCTCCACGGCGAGCGGACTGTCCACATAGACCTCAAAGTTGCCAAGCTCCGGCGCCATCTGCTCCGTCTTGATGCGCCGGATAAAAAAGAGCATCTCCTGCGTGCGGCCCACCGAAAATGCCGGTATCACAACATTGCCGCCGCGGGCAAACGTGTCTCTTATGACATTAAGAAGCGCAACCGCAAAATCGGGAGGCGCGGCGTGCTCCCTGTCACCGTAGGTCGATTCCATCACCACATAGTCGGCCTCTTTGATATATTCGGGATTCTTAATCAAAGGGCGGTTCCCGGGTCCCAGATCACCGGAAAAAACGATCTTGCGCTCCTGCATCCTGCCATCCGCTTCCTCGGACACCCACATCTCGATACAGGCGGAACCAAGCAGGTGCCCGGCATCCACAAAGCGAACCTTTAATCCCTCGCACACTTCTATGATATGATGGTAATCGCAGGGCACAAAATGCTGCAACACCCCGAGTGCGTCATTCATATCGTAGAGCGGCACGACTTCCTCTCCGCCGGCGCGCTTTGCCTTGCGGTTCTTCCATTCTGCCTCAAACATCTGAATGTGCGCACTGTCCTTTAACATGATACCGCAGAGCTGGCAGGTCGCATTGGTGGCAAACACCTGCCCGCGAAAACCGTGATTGTACAACAGCGGCAACAGACCGGAATGATCTATATGCGCGTGCGTCACGAAAACATAATCAATCTCTGACGCATTGACCGGAATCTCCTGATTGACATACAAATCCGGCCCCTGTTCCATACCGCAATCCACAAGGATATTGTGGTCCCCAAACGAAAGGTAATGACAACTGCCCGTAACCTCATGAGCTGCCCCTAAAAACTCCAGTATCATATGTATCCCCCCTCGCAATTAGTATAGTATAATTATACTATCTTTAAGGTCATGATACAATCATTTTTTGTCAAATGGATATCTTATTGTAACAGTTCAGCTCAGGACTTTGCACTCGCTGCAAAGTCCGCAAGAACGCGTATATCTAGCCAAGCGGGAATCCGGCTCTTTGTCGAAGACAAACTTTAAATGAGCCGGATTCCGTAACTATCAAGCCGAAGGCCGAATAGTTACGTCTTATTCGTACTTGACAATCTCCTTTTTCAGCCGCAGCATAATGCGCTTTTCCAGGCGTGAAATATAGGATTGCGAGATTCCCAGCATATCGGCAACCTCCTTTTGCGTCTTCTCTTCCCCGTTCAGGGAATTTAATCCAAAACGCAGTTCTATGATCATGCGTTCTCTCCCAGAGAGTGTATTGATCGCGTGGCGAAGCAATTTGCGCTCCGCGTCCGTCTCCATGTCGTGATAGATAATATCCTCCTCCGTCCCCAAAATATCGGACAAGAGTAGCTCATTCCCGTCCCAATCTACGTTTAGCGGCTCATCAATGGAGACCTCCATTTTCGTTTTGCTGGTGCGCCGCAGGTACATAAGGATTTCATTTTCGATACAGCGTGACGCGTAGGTCGCAAGCTTGATATTTTTGCTCGGGTTAAAGGTATTGATGGACTTGATCAGCCCGATCGTCCCAATCGAGATCAAATCCTCCACTCCCACGCCCGTATTGTCGAACTTTTTGGCAATATAGACCACGAGGCGCAGATTGTGCTCGATCAGCGTTTTTTTCGCCTCATCCGACCGCTCACCGGCCAGCTCGCTTAAGCACTTTGCCTCCTCCGTGGCATTTAAGGGCGGCGGCAGGATTTCCGCCCCGCCGATATAATGTACTTCATCCTCTTTTTTTATGATGCGCTTGATACCCAAAAACAGCCGTTTTATCTTATACTGTGGTATGATCAATTTTATGTACATAATTTGCTCCAATCCTTACATTTTAAAATGAATTCTCGGCCGGCAGCAATGCCGCCGGAAGTATCATCCCGTACTCTCTATCCCAAAATAACTCTTCCGCCGCCACGCCAACCGCCGCATGCTCGACATGAACCACCCTGTTTTCGTCAAATATCAGCAGTTCATCTACCGTGGCCACCTTTATCATACCATTCGTCTGTCCCAGCGAACAGAACGGCACATAGCGATACAACGCCTCCTCGCCAAACAGTTCCCCCGCATATTTTTTATCCAGTATATTCACATACTTACCATTGTACGGGTCGCGCAGCTGATTGCCGCTGTCCCAGTAAGCCATCATCTCCACCTGCCGCCCGCCCTGCACCAGTTTTACCGCGTACATGTGGTTTCCGCGGCTTTTGCGCCCCTTTAGGAATCGAAGAAATAGAAACAGTGCGCCGGCAGTAAGAAAAGCCGGAACCACAAACGTTCCCGGCAGAATCGGCCAGTCTCTGACCCACTGCATCATGCCTCCGGTCAGTATGACGATCAGGTACGCCGTCCACCAATTCTCCAGAAAACAGCGAAAGCTGCCGATGCCGAATGCTGCGGCCACCATGGCCGTATTCAATAGAAAATGTATCGTCAGACAGTACAGCGGCCAACTCGGAATCCACAAAAAAAGCACCGCTCCGGCAGCCGAAAAGCATAAGGCCGTAACGAGCAGACGTCCCGTGCGCTTTCCCCGGCGCAAATAAAAATTTGTTCCCCAAAGCGCCAGAAAATCCATGATCAGGTTTTGCAGCAGAAAGACATCCGCATAAAAAACATAAATACTCCTCACCTCGGCTTTCCTCTGGTCCCACGCTGCCAGTTACTGTAATGTGACCGTTTCAATGCCCTCACGGTTACACGATATGTCCATTATAGAGAATCGCAGCCACATTTCCTGTCACAATAGACGGATGAAATCTCCGATCTTATCCGACTCTTTCGACAATTTCAAACAGCGGACGGCACAAACGGCAGAATCTCTCGCATTTAACAGCATTATTTGCACAAAAAATGCCTGAAAACTGTGATATGAAATCATAGTTCTCAGGCATTTTTCGGTGTGAAGCTTTAGAAGTTCTTGGTGAGCAGCCTTTGCTGCGAGCCTTAGAACTTCTCTTCACACTAACCTCCATGTCGCGGCCTTGCCGCGACCCAAATCTGCGCGGAGAATCCCCTGTTTTCGGGGATTCTCTGGTGTGAGATTAGAACTTCTTCACGAAGCAGCCTCTGCTGCGAGTGATTTAGAAGTTCTTCTCACACTATCTTCTGGAATTTTTCAAAAAATCTGGAATTTTTATATCCATCGACGGCACACTGCTCTGTACCGGACGCGGCTTTTGTATCCCCTCTGTGGAAAATGTCGGCGTATGTACCGGCGCCTGGGCCTGCGGCGTCCTCGTGGACTGCGTGCCTGCACCGTAGGAATTTGGCATCCCGTAAGAGTTGTTATTGACCGGCTGACGCACCGCACCCATACCCATGGGCCGCGCCATGGAGTTGTTTATCCCTCTCTGTCCCATCCTCTGCTGCTGCGCAGGGACTTCAAGGCCGGTGGCAATCACCGTCACAACCACCTCGTCATCCATCGCGGGGTCTTCCTTGGCGCCTAAGATGACATTTGCCTCCTCGCCGATCAATTCCTGAACATATGTAGTGGCGTCCGCGACATCCGCCAGTGTCAGATTACCGGACAGATTGACGATCACATGCGTCGCACCGTCGATCGCCGTCTCAAGCAGCGGGCTGGCAACCGCCATACGCACCGCCTCGTTGGCCTTGTCGTCCCCCTTGGCGTTGCCGATACCGATATGAGCCAGTCCTTTGTCGCGCATAACCGTACAGACATCCGCGAAGTCAAGGTTGATGAGCGCCGGCTGATTGATGAGATCCGTGATCCCCTGTACCGCCTGCTGCAACACTTCATCCGCCTTTTTTAAGGCATCGGACATCTTGGTACGCCTGTCCACAATCTCGAGCAGCTTGTCGTTGGGAATCACGATCAATGTATCCACATTTTCTTTTAAACGGTCAATACCGGAGAGCGCGTTGACCATGCGCTGTTTTGCCTCAAATACAAAAGGCTTCGTCACAACGCCGACTGTCAAAATGCCCTGCTCCTTGGCGATCTTTGCCACGACAGGCGCGGCCCCGGTACCCGTACCGCCTCCCATACCGCAGGTGACAAAAACCATATCGGAACCCTGTACGGCAGCCGTGAGCTCCTCAATATTCTCCTCGGCCGCTTTCTGTCCAACCTCGGGCTGCGCACCCGCGCCGAGTCCCTTGGTAAGCTTCTCTCCGATCTGAATCAGTGTAGGAGCCTTGCAAAGTGCCAGTGCCTGCTTATCCGTATTTACACCGATAAACTCTACGCCACCGATACCTTCCTCTACCATTCTATTTACAGCATTATTGCCGGCACCGCCCACACCGATCACGATAATCTTTGCAGCGGCCTCCATTTCTGTATTCATAATCTCTAACAAGATGACTCCTCCTTCATTCACCATCCCAAAAAAATAGTATCCTATGTATCTTCACGGAGCTTCAGGATGAAACTTCCCCACTTTTAAACTCATATACCTTATAATATAATTTTTTGATTAATTAATCAACAGATTTTTTGAAAAAATACAAAAAAGGTAAAAAGTACCAAATTATGATCTATTTGTCCCTCTCAAAATGAATCCCTGTGGTCTCCGGCGTCCAGTCCTCGAGGTGCAGCGTGCCCGTAAAGCCGTATAACTGCGGCAAAATTGTCGACAGGCGGACCACCTTTTGCGCCAAATACTCATCGGACCCTACCACAACCCGGATATTGTCATACGTCAGCTCCGGCTGTCTCTGATCTGTGTAGTGGATTTCCTGCGGCGCCAGATTGTATTTATTCAGCGTCTGCGTCAGCTCCAGCAGACGGCCGAGCACTCTGCCATCCTCAAGCGGAAGCTTTTCGTACAAGGTCACCTCGTTACAGGCGATGCCTGTCACCCGGGGCACATCCTCAATGACCTCCGCAGAAGTCTCCACGACAAAGCCATCCTTGTCAAAATATGCGTACTGCCCGATCACGTCAATATAAAAACATCCTAAAATGCCCTTTTCATAGACCTTAATCCGCACAATGTGCGGGCTGTCCAAAGAGATTTCCATGTCATCCACAAACGGGACTTCGCCCATTTTAATCAAGCGGAATTTACACAGCACATACAAGGAATTGTCGGAATACTTGTCGTTTAGCACCATGGAACGAATCTGGTGATCGGAATACACCTCATTGCCCTCCACCACCACATCCTCCACGGTAAATACCGTGAGCGCCACAAACGCGCCCAGAGCGGCCAACATGACAAATATCAAGGCGATCGTCCATCCGATACGCCTGCGCTTCCCCCGCTTTCTCTCTTCTCTTATCCTCATCCGCTTACCTCAAACTTAATTCCCCGGGAAACCGACAGCGCTAGCCCCATTTCCCCGAGCAAAAACATAATCGACGTACCGCCGTAGCTTACAAACGGGAGTAATATTCCGGTATTCGGCATGGTGTTCGTGACAACGGCGATATTTAATATCACCTGAATGGCAATATGCGCCATAATTCCCACCACGATCAACGCCCCGTACAAATCTGCCGCATTGTTGGCGATAATCATAAACCGCCAGATCAAAAGCAGATATAAGAGAATCAGGCAGGTGGCCCCAAATAACCCCAATTCCTCACAGATCACGGAAAATATCATATCATTTTGCGCCTCCGGGATAAAGCCAAGCTTTTGCATACTCGCCCCCAACCCCTTGCCAAACAGTCCCCCGGAACCGATCGCATACAGACCCTGCAGCGTCTGATATCCCTTTTCATATTCTTCCGGATTCAGCCATATCAAAATGCGCTCGGCGCGGTATCCCGCCAGCATGATAAAGACTGCCACAGCCGCGACGCCGATCAGGCCGATCACCAGAAAATGACTGTATTTGGGGCTCGCCACAAACATCATACAGACCGCGATTCCGGCTATGATGATCGCGGTACTCAAGTTGTTGTATGCCACCACAACGAAGATTGGCATCACGATCACACCGACCTTGATGAGATTTTTCCAGTTTGCCAGCTGCTTTGACGTCTTGTAAATGACAGACGCAAAAAACAAAATAACCGCCAGCTTGGCAAACTCCGACGGCTGGAACGACAGCGGGCCGATTTGCAGCCATCTGGACTGTCCTTTCGCCTCACGGCCGGCAAAGATAACCAGCACGCACAGCCCGAGCGCCAAAAAATACGCCAGACTGCTAAGCTTCATCCAAAATCGGTACGGAATCATAGATATAAAAACCATTCCCACCACGCCCAAAGACGTGGCGAACAATTGCTTTTTGAGATAATAAGCCGCGTCGTCATGGCGCGTGGAGCCATAATAAGAACTGGTACTGTAGAGCATGATCAGTCCGAAACACAACAAAAATATAACCAGAAACAAGAGACTGTAATCAAAGTAACGTATGGCTTTCTGCCTTTTTTCTTTCTTTTGTCTCGCTGCCATTCCATACCTCCCAGTCCTGATGATACGTGATTGGATACTTATAACAGGAAAGATTCCTCATCACCGCGGGCGCTTTATGATAATGCGCGCACATATTCTTTAAACATGCGCCCGCGCTCTTCATAATTCTTGAACATGCCCCAGCTCGCGCACGCCGGAGAGAGCAGCACGGCCTCCCCCCTCTTGGCGTTTTTGTGGCACACGTCGATCGCCTCCGCGAGAGTCTCGCACAGGATAACGTCATAAAAACCATGCGCCCTGGCGCACGCCGCAATCTTTTCTTTCGTCTGGCCTATGAGAACCAGTTTTTTTACCTTGCCGTCAAAGCTCTCAATCCATTCATCATACAAAGATTCCTTGTCGTAGCCGCCTCCGATCAGATAGGTCGGACGCGTCATCGCCTGTATGCCCTTGATCGCGGCATCCGGGTTGGTCCCCTTGGAATCATTATAATATTTGACGCCGTCTATTTCCGTCACATATTCTATTCTATGTTCGACTGCCTGAAAATGTTTTAGCGCTTCCACAATTTTCTCCATGGGAACCCCCATACAAAGCGCAATACCGGTGGCAGCCATGGCATTTTCGTAATTGTGCAGCCCGAGAATATTTATCTCATCCACATGTATAACTTTCTCTTCTGTTCCGCTGCCGTCGGCATAAAAGATCTCTCTGTCTTTCAGATACAGACCATGCGCAAGCGGTCTTTTGCTGCTAAAATAGAGTACCTGCACGTTTGCCTGCCCGCCGAACGCGCGCAGCGCTTCATCCTCGTAGTTGAGGACACACACATCCTGTTCGCCCTGGCTTTTGGTGATGCCAAGCTTTGTCTGTGTATAGCGCTCCATCGTGTGATGGCGGTTTAAGTGATCGGGCGTAATATTGAGTATCGCGGACACCTCCGGTGCAAAACAATCCGTCGTCTCAAGCTGAAAGCTGCTGATCTCCGCCACCGTGACGGTATCGTCCGTCGTCTCCGCCGCCACCGAAGTGTACGGTATCCCGATATTGCCCACAACTTTAACGTCTTTATAGTAATTTGCCAGAATCTCACCGGTCAGTGCCGTCGTCGTGGTCTTGCCGTTCGTACCGGTAATGGCCGCCAGACGGCCTTTCGCATAATGATACGCCAATTCGATCTCCCCCGCGATCGGTATGTTTTTCGCCCGCATCGCAGCCACAAGCGGAAGCTCTAACGGTACTCCGGGACTTAACACGGCCAGCGCGATACTCTCCATGTCGCGCTCCGTCATCTCGCCTAAAATCATGCGGGCGCCGGCAAAAACCGGATGTTTTTGGGTCAAAGCCTTCGTATCGAGCTCCCGGTTGCTGTCAAACAGCACCAGCGAAGCCCCCTTTTTCTTTAAAAGCTCTGCCGCCGCCACACCGCTGACGCCGGAACCTACTACCAGCACATTCTTTCCTGTCAGATTCATCTCTTTTTTCATCGCTTTATCCCTCTTTTAACAATTAATTTAACTATTATACGGTATCCCCTGTCATTTATCAAGATATGGCAAAATGTTTTCCAATATTTCCTTTACGACGGGCGCCGCGATCGTGCCCCCGTAATATACGCCGGAGGGATTATTGATGATGCAGATTGCCAGCACCTTCGGATCGTCCGCCGGTGCAAAGCCAAGGAACGAGGAAATATAGCGGTGCTCACTCCTTGGCAGCGTCTGAGAGGTCGCCGTCTTGCCGCCGATGGCGTAACCTTCTATTTTGGCATTTTTTCCGCCCCCGTCATCCACCACGCGCTGCAACAGATAGCGCATCGTCTCCGAGGTCTCAGGGCTGCAAATCCCTTCTGTCGTCGGATACGAAAGCGTCTCCACCAACTCCCCGCTCTCTTTGTAGATCGCCACGCCAAAATGCGGCGTCACGCGCACACCGCCGTTGATAATGGAAGACACGGTCGTTACCAGCTGCATCGGCGTGATCTGAAAAGACTGACCAAATGAAATTGTGGCAAGTTCCACCGGGCCGACGTTATCTTTCTTGTGCATGATCGTCGCCGCCTCGCCCGGCAAATCAATATTCGTCTTCTGCAAAAGACCAAACTGTCGGAAATAGTCAAAAAAATTGTCCACACCGATGCGCTCCCCCAGCTCAATGAAAACCGGGTTACACGAATTCATAAGCCCCGTCTCAAACGTCTCCGCGCCGTGGCCCGCTACCTTTGCGCAGCGAATCCTCCGGTCCTCCACGATTTTGTATCCCGGACAATAGAACGGGTCCGTCAGCGACACCACATCCTGCTCTAACGCGGCCGCGGCTGTGATGACCTTAAACGTGGAGCCCGGCTCATAGGTATCGCTGATACACGGATTGCGCCACATCTGGTTCAATAGGTTCTGCTTTTCTTCCCCGGATGCCGTGGTCTCTATATTGAGCGTAAACGGGTCGTTGAGGTTAAATTCGGGGTAGTTTACCATCGCCATAATCTCGCCGTTCTGCGGATTCATGACGATGACGGAAACACTGTCGGCCTCTTTTTTGATATATGCCTTTTCCGCGGCCTGCTCACAGTACTTTTGTATATTGTAATCCAAAGACAGGCGCAGATCATAGCCGTTTATGGGTTCTAACCTGCTCTCCCCGGCATTTTCGATCTCAATGCCTCTGGCGTCGGTCAGCGTCAGAATCTTGCCGTTTTCTCCCTGTAAATATTTGTCATATTTGACCTCAAGGCCCACAATCCCCTGATTGTCTGCCCCGGTAAAGCCCAGTACCTTCGAGGCCATCGTGTCATAGGGATAATAGCGCTTGTAATCCTCATCCACCTTTACTCCCGCCAATCCGTAGGCGCGGATTTTATCTCCGACTGCTTTGGGTACGTTCGTCTTGACTCTCTCGATGGAGCTGACCTTTTCCACCCGCTTTCTGACTGTCTCCTCCGGCAGTTCCAGCTCTTTTGCCAGCGCTTCAATCACCGCCTCCGGCTCCTCAATCTGGTTGTGAATCACAGAAATGGTGCAGACCGACTTGTTGGTGGCAAGCACGACGCCGTTTGCGTCGAGGATTTTCCCTCTCGCCGCCTTGATATCGCGCTCCCGCTCATGCAGATCTTCTGCCTTTTGACCATAATAGACGGAACAAAATATCATCAAATATACCAGCCGCCCCACCAGAAACATCATCAGAAAGAAAATCGCCGTCACGATAATCATCAGTTTTTTCCGGTGAAGCGTCTTGTTGCGGTAAAATGGAATCTTTCCCTCCTTATTCCACATAAAAAAACCTCACGAACGTCTTTCATAAAATATTATTCAGACTGCCGTGAGGTTATACATCTATTCTTGGGGCTCCTGCTCATCTTCGCCCAAACCGCCTTGCACATCACCGCCTGCTGCATTGTCTCCGGTATCTCCCTGTGCACCGCCGCCCGCCGTGTTGTCACCGGACGCATCTTCTGCATTGCCGGGAAGTCTGTCACCGGTATCCGGCACGTCCAGCGCTCCCTCCATATCCTCGCCCTGCGCTTCCCCTTCGCCCGGTGTGACCTGGTTGACAATATCCGTCATCGCCTGCTGGCCGCTCTCCTCACCGCGGATATCCCAGCCCGCGTGAAGCCCGGTCGCCTCCTCGTCGCGGTAGATATTTAAATAAGGAAGCACTTCCTCCAAAATTTCGCGTGCAATATTCTGCGCATAGGTACTGTGATACTGTTCCTCCACATTTGGCTCATCCACCACACAGTAGATCATAAGCTGCGGATCGTCCACCGGTGCAAAACCGATAAACGAGACCACATAATTGACGCCGTCACGCCCGCGCTTCTGGGCTGTCCCCGTCTTGCCGCCCATAGAGTAACCGTCCACTTTTGCGGTTGCACCCGTACCGTCGGCCACGGTGGACGTCATATACCCTTTCACTTTCTCGCTGGTAGATTTAGAGATCGTCTGGCGCAAAAGCGTCGGTGTGATATTCTCGATCGTATTGCCTCTTTCGTCGGTAATGCGTTTTACCAGGTGGGGCTGATACAGATAGCCGCCGTTGATCAGTGAACAGAAAGAGGTGCCCATCTGAATCATGGTCGTGTTAAAATTCTGGCCAAACGAATTCGTCGCCAAGTCGATACGCGTCATATTGTCTATGGTATAGATCAGAGAATCCGTTCTCGTCTCCCCCGGCAGATCAATGTTTGTCTTTTGTCCAAAGCCGAAAATCTGCTGGTACTTTGTAAACTCTTCAATCCCGATCGCATAGGACATCTGCATCAGGGCGTCATTGCAGGAATTCATCAACGCCTGCTCGATCGTTTCCATATTATGCCCATTGCGGTTGACACAGCGAATCGGTTTGGGATAACCCGGCATCATC
The DNA here is from genome assembly GCA_947567625.1 of uncultured Roseburia sp. GTDB lineage: Bacteria > Bacillota > Clostridia > Lachnospirales > Lachnospiraceae > Roseburia. Next base: position 20,434 of record CANONN010000053.1, read on the forward strand.
TCAAAGCCGTCGCAGTAATAACTTTCGTCTCCCGTCATGGTGCCACAGTCTAATCCCATCGCCACGGTAAACGGCTTTGCGGTAGAACCCGGCTCATAGGTAAACGTAACACAGAAATTCTGCCACAGCTTATTGAGCGCGTCGAGCTTGTCCTCCTCGCTCATGACCGAGAGCTGTTCTTCCGTATAATAAGCGGACAAGTCCCTTGGATTGCTCAGGTCATAGTTGGGATAATTGGCCATAGCAAGCACGTCGGCATTGTTAGGGTCCATAATCAGCACGCCGATGTGCGTAGCGCCAGCGTCGCCTGCGCGGAAGTTCCCCTTATAAGCCTCGTTGAACTCGGCGATTTTTTTCTCCACGACGTTCTGTATGCTGGCGTCGATCGTGCTGACTAACGTGCAGCCGTTGCTCGCCGACTTGATCGTCTTCTCAAAGTTGTTATCGGTATTTAAATAACCGTACTCTCTGCCGTTTACCCCGTTTAAGATTTCGTTGTAAAAATTTTCCAGGCCGTTGATTCCCTGATTGCCGGAGACCGTAAAGCCGATCACCGCGCTGGCCAAGGAGCCGTACGGATATTCCCGCTGATACTCCTTTTCAAACCAGACTCCCTTGATATTCGGGTTTACCTTTTTGCCCTTCTCGTCCTTCGCCTCCTGCATCTCGACAAACGGCTGGATTTCTTCATAAGACACCCTCTTTTTGAGGACAATATATTTGCTCTCTTTGCTCTCTTTCGCGTATCCGTAGAGCACATTGCTGTCGAGATCAGCAAAACAAGTGGTGAGCGCGCTGATCGTGGGCTCAATATACTCCTCGTCACTCGTCATCACAGAGCAGTCGAGAATGATATTGTACACCGCAATACTGGTGGCAAGCACCGTGCCTTTGGCATCCACGATATCGCCCCTCTGATAGGGAATCGTCTGGCTGTCGTACCCCTGCTGTGCCAACACAATCTTTTGGTATTTCTCACCGCTGGTGTGTTCTATGTACATGAGTCTTCCCACGAGGAACATCAGCATCATCGCTACTCCGGCAAACAGAAACAGCATCTTTTTCTGCATACGCCTGGGAAACCGAAGCAGCGGTTTCTTTTTTCTCCTTCTTGCCCTTCTCTTTCTCTCCGCCATACTGCCCCACAATTCGTTATTTATTCGGTATCTCTCCGTACTGATTCATATAGTCGTCATCTTTTACCGTATAATAGATGATCTGCCCCTCCTTTGCATAAGACATGCCAAGCTCATTCATCGCGCTGTTTTTGATCCCGTCCAGATCGACTGCGGTATTTAAGCGCTTTAATGCCTCGTCGTTTTGCGCCGTCAGATTTTCGATCTGGCTTTCAAGCGCCGCGATCGCGGACATCCGCGCGGTCAGATCGGACTGTATCCTGATATACACCGTGGCAAACGCGCCAAAGACCATCACCGCCATCGTCAAAAACACCACATAGCTTCTGCTCATGCGCAGCTCGCGCTCCTGATTGCGCCTTGCCGCACGGCGCTTTCTGCGCAGCTGCTCCTCGCGCTCCCTCGCCTCTCTCTCCCGGCGAATCTTCCGGTAATCCGGCGCCGTCTCTAACCTGCGGACCGTATTGCCGTCAATATAGTAATCCTCTTCTTCCACTCTCGTTGTCTTACCTGTTCTCATAACATCCTCGTTTCCTGCGCCCTGTTTTCCTGCGCGCGCTCAAAAACACGCAGCTTTGCACTCTTGGAGCGGGAATTTTCCTGTAATTCCCGCTCCGTCGGCAATATCGGTTTCCGTGTTACCACTCTGCCCCTGCTTATGTTCCCGCAGACGCACATCGGGAAATCGCTTGGACAGGTACACGGATTTTCATTTCTTTTAAAATTCAATTTGACGATCCGATCCTCCAGCGAATGAAACGTGATGATGCACAGTCTTCCACCCGGTTTTAATAAAGAAATCATATTGTCAATACTGTTCTCTAGTACTTCCAGTTCTCTGTTTAACTCTATGCGCAGCGCCTGGAACGTGCGCTTGGCCGGATGGCCTCCGGTCACCTGTACTTTCATGGGAATGGACGCCCTGATGATCTGCCCCAATTCCCCTGTCGTCTCAATCGGTTTCTTTTGCCGCTCGGCACATATGTGCTTTGCGATATTCTTCGCAAATCTGTCCTCGCCATAATCGCGTATGATGCGGTAAAGCTCTTTCTCGCTGTAGCGATTGACAATGTCTGCGGCCGTCATGCCCTGTCTGTCGTCCATGCGCATGTCAAGCGGCGCATCCTCGTCGCGATAGGTAAATCCCCGTGCCGGCGTATCCAGCTGAAAAGAGGAAACCCCCAAATCAAGCACAATACCGTCCACGCTTCCCACTCCCAGGCGAGACAACTCCTGTGGCATATTCACATAATTGCTGCGGCATATGGTAACTTGTCCGTCATACGGCGAAAGCCGCTCTCTCGCCGCCGCAATGGCATCCGCATCCTGGTCAATCCCGATCAATCGTCCACCGGCTGTCAAGTGCTTAAGGATTTCGCACGCATGACCGCCGCCGCCGAGCGTACCGTCCACATAGGTGCCCTGCGGGCGTATGTTAAGTTGCGTAATTGTCTCCGAAAGCAATACGGAATAATGCTTAAACTCCAACGCCCGCCACACCTTCTTTCTCTTTACTGCCTGCGCCGCATGGCCATTCACTAGATGCTAAAGCCCAGATCTGCCATGTGCTCGGCTATATCGTCCATTTCTTCCTCGTCATAGGTATTTTCCTGCCATCTTGCGGCATCCCATATCTCCACTCTGTTTAGCACGCCTACCAATACGACCTCTTTCTGCAATCCGGCATATTCGCGCAGCACCGGCGGCAGGAGGACTCTTCCCTGCTTGTCGATCTCTAAGGCTGCCGCCCCGGCAAAGAAGAAACGGGAAAATTTTCTTGCGTCCTTGGAGGTCATGGGGATATTTTGAAACTTTTCCTCAATCTTGTGCCACTCGGAATTGGTGTACACAAACAAGCATCCGTCCAGTCCCTTGGTAACCACAAATTCCTCACCGAGCTGCTCGCGGAATTTGGATGGAACTATCAGCCTGCCTTTTGCGTCCACTGTGTGATTGTATTCTCCCATAAACATGATACGAACCACCTGCCTAACCGAATGGCGAAAGTTATGTGTAACCGTTCAGCTCAGGACTTTGCACTCGCTGCAAAGTCCGTAAGAACGCGTA
>CANONN010000054.1 GCA_947567625.1 uncultured Roseburia sp.
GTACATCTTGGCGAAATGCCCATTGGCATGAGCCTTAGATGTACTTTTCACGCTAGCGTCTGCGGATGGAGCGCACCACCAGGCCGTCCGCCGGTGTTCCCTCGCTCGCCGCGATCGCCGCCGTGATGACAGCAACCAGCTCTAAATCATCGGTGAGCTGCTCTGTAACGGGAGCCGCGGGCACAGCGATCGTTTCTTTGGCCGGCTCCTCCTCTTTTGTTCCGGCAAACTTCTTCTGGAGCACCGGAATCAGATTAAACGCGTAAATAATCAGACTGATGAGAATGAGAACAATGAATACGGTGCCCATGCCCATAAGGGTATTGAGACCGGCTTTTCCCATCTTTTCGCCCATGGTATACACCAGGTCAGCATTGATATCTGTCTGCTCTAACTGCTTTGTCTCATAATTATATTTGTACACAAACGTCACACAGACTTTCCGCTCCTCAAAAACGGCAATCTGTTCCGTCGTGACGGTGTCCTGTGCCTTGGAGATCGTAAATTCGCCAAGTCCCACATATGCGCCCAAATCCTGGGTCGCCTCAGACCATGAATTCAGTAACTTCTGAACCACTTCATCATTGTATGACTGTAAAGACTGCTTCTGCTCCTCCGTCAGAGTGGACAGCATATCAATATTCTGCTCGGCGATATACTCAAACTCTTCATAGCTCATACCGAAGTAGTCAACATCCCTGGGGTCCGGGCCACATGCCGCCAATCCCAAAACCATACAGACAAGACAAAGCAATAATGATAATTTTTTCTTCATGACTTCACCTTTCTATTTTGTTCCATGTTTCTTATCCGGCACGCCTGCACATTTGGTGTATAACAGTTCAAATGCATTTACCAGATATTTTCTGGTATCCGCCGCGTCGATGACAAGATCTACATATCCCCTCCGCGCTGCGGAAAGAACACTCGACTGCAATGCGTCATATTCTTTGGCCTTCTCTGCAAGAACATCCGCGGAGGCCTCCGCATACATGATCTTTGCCGCCATCTCCGCTTCCATCATGCCGACCTTTGCATCTTTCCACGCATAGACAAAATCGGCGCCAATCGACTTCGAGTTCATCGCCACATAGGCGCTGCCGTATGCCTGTCCGGTAATCAGATTTAATTTGGGGCATGTTGCGCAAGCAAACGCGCTCGTCATGCGGGCAACGGCTTTCGCAAGATTCTTCTCTGCGCACATCGTAGCCTTGTAGCCCTTGACATTCGTGATTGTAAGCACCGGAATCTCATAAGCGTCGCAGTAGGAGACAAACTCCGCCGCCTTATTGCAGCCCCGCGCACTGAGCACCGGCTCATATGTCTCGATCTTTTTGCCCTCTTCGTCGTAGACCTCCGTGCAGTTTGCCACCGCGCCCACGGTCATGCCGTTTAATTTGATAAAGCCCGTCACCATCTCCTTTGCGAAGCCGGCCTTGGTCTCAAAAAATACGTTGTGATCGGAAATCTGGCCGAGCAGATACCTTGGATCGCCCTTCATCGCCTCCATGCTCTCGCATACGCGGTTCAGATCGTCTGTGCAGTCATCCGTGTAGACGTCCCCCTCGTTGTTTAACGGAAGCATTGTCACAAGCGCGCGAATCTTTCCGAGAATCTCCTCCTGTGTGCCGACAGCATCGATGCATCCGTTCTCCTCACTGGCAAAATCTGCCGACGAAGTGTCACATTTCTCCACACGGTTGCCCTCGATGGCGTTCGGTGCGTTGATAAACATTTTACCTTTGGAAGACTCCATAAAGGCAAAATCACTGAGCGCCGGCACAACGGCAAGGCCGCCGCCGCAGCTTCCAAAAATAGCCGTAATCTGTGGAATCACACCGGAAGCAGCCACCTCTTTTGCGTAGATCTGTCCAAATCCGTCCAGCGCGTCCACCGACTCCTGCAAACGCATACCTGCGCAATCGATCAGTCCGATGACAGGCGCTCCCATCTTCATCGCCATGTCATAGACAGCCGCGATCTTTTTCGCGTGCATCTCGCCGATCGTACCGTTTAACACGGAGGCGTCCTGGCTGTATACAAATACCAGGCTGCCGTCGATCTGTCCATGACCCGTGATCACACCGTCGGAAGGTGTGTCCGCCGCGGCAAGATTAAAATCCGTACTTCTTGCGGTTACGAGAGAACCGATTTCCACAAAACTGTTCTCGTCGACTAACATGGATATGCGCTGCATCGCCATGCTATCATTACTACTATTCATTCTTTTGCCCTCCATCTATAAATGTTTGCCCTGTGACAGGCTGCATCGTGAATAATGTAAATTTAAAAAAATCACAAATTCCTCTATATTAGATTATAGTAATTTTTGTGAAAGATTTCAAGTAATATCGCTAATTTTTTGACATTTTTTCTAACAGTTCAGCTCAGGACTTTGCACTCGCTGCAAAGTCCGTAAGAACGCGTATATCTAGCCAAGCGGGAATCCGGCTCTTTGGCGAAGACAAACTTTAAATGAGACCGATTCCGTAACTATGAAGCCGAAGGCGGAATCGTTACCATTTTTTGTTACGGTATTCGCACACCGGAACACCGCCGTATTTCTTATAGCCATAAGAGCTCGCGGACGCGCAGAAAACACCATTTAAAATCAATTTTATTAATGTTTTGGGCGGCGACTACACGGCACTCTTTGAGCACCTCATCCCCGAGCTGGTAGCGGATGCGCCCGACTACCGCCCCCTGCTCCACGGGAGCTGCCAGATGGCCCACGACGTCGTAGCTGATGGTGATCTCCTCCCCGTTTTTCACCAAAAGTTCCTCCGTCCCCGGCGTCTCCTGCACTTCCACGGGCATAAAAACATCGCCTCCAATCGTGTCTCCCTGTCCTCCTTCGGTCTTCATCGGCTGCAAATAACGCTCGTCGATGGGATAATCGGAGAGACGCTTTTTGACAAAGTTCTCGATGCCATAATTCATCAGCTTTTTGGTGTCGGCCCATTTGTAGGTCTTGTTGTTCGGCCAGCCGCAGGCGAGCAGGGCGACGATATAGGTCCGCTCTCCCCTCTTTAGAGCGCCGACATAACAGTAGCCGGCATTTCCTGTAAACCCGGTTTTGCCGGAGAGCGCTCCCTCCATCATCTGCAAAAAGGCATTGTGATTGTTGCAGTGGTAGCTGCTCTTTCCCTGTAAATCCGTAAACGAGTGGCTGGCGGCGCGGGTCACGGTCAAAAACTCCTCCGCCACGGGCGATAAGCTGATGCAATAGCGCATAATGAGCGCCAGGTCCGTGGCAGTCGTATGGTGAAAACCGTTTTCATCCGAAGCGTCCAAACCGTTTGGCGTGATAAAATAGCTGTCCTTACAGCCGATCTCCTTCGCCTTGTTATTCATCATCGCCGCAAAGCCCTGGGTGTTGCCCGCGATATGCTCCGCGATCGCCACCGCGCAGTCGTTAAAAGACTCCAACATCAGGCCGTATAACAAATCCTTCAGGCGAAACTGCTGCCCCTCGCGCATCCCCAGCCGCACTTTCGGCTGCGATGCCGCGTAAGAGCTGACTGTCACCTCGCTGTTTAGATCACAGCTTTCTAATGTCAGGATACAGGTGAGGATTTTTGTCGTGCTGGCGTTGGCCATCGCCTCTTCCCCGTTTTTGGCATAGAGGACCCGCCCGGAATCGCCGTCCATCAACACTGCGGACTTCGCGTATAACTCCGTTTCCTTCGGCGGCTCGAGCGCATACAGCGGATTAGTTGGAATCCATAGATTGAGAATCGTAAGACAAGTGAGAACGATAGAGAAAAATTTTTTCATTGCTTTGCTCCGGCAAGAATCTGCTCGTAAAATCCTATTCTTTTATTTTTAATTTAGAACGCAAAAAAGCCGGGGCTATATCCCCAGCTTTACATGCATCTCGGCCTCCGCCTCCTGTTTAAATTCTTCCATCTGCACCGTACTAAGCACCGGCAGATCTTCCACCGACTGCACGCCGAAGCTGCGCAAAAAGTCCTCGGTCGTGCCAAAAAGAAGCGGCCTGCCGGGAGCGTCGAGCCTCCCCAGCTCCGTGACCAGATTGTATTCGACCAGCTTGTTTACCGCATGGTCGCTGGACACGCCGCGTATCTTCTCGATCTCGGCCTTGGTCACCGGCTGTTTGTAGGCGATAATCGACAATGTCTCCAGCAGCACGTCCGTAAGCACATGGCGCTTTGGCTGCTTGGCAATGCGAATCAGGTATTCATACATTTCATTTTTGGTGCACATTTGATAGGAGCCGTCAAGTTCTATGATCTTTACGCCACGGTCACTCTGCTCATACCGCTTGATCATACTTTCTATCAACTCTTTTGTCTGCTCCCTCGGCAGCTCTATGGCCGCCGCAATCTTATCAAGCTCCACGGAATTGCCCATTGTAAAAAGAATCGCTTCGATAATCGCTTCGTACTGTTTTTCTTCTTCCATCTATTGATTCCTTCCATCACTTTGCCGCTGCGACTGGCTGCTGACTGCGCGGCAGGTGCGCAGTTGCAGGCAAAACGGTTGCCATGTTACGCCACAACTTTTGACCAGATATTGATATCATCGAACGTGTGCTCCTGCTCTATGTAAATCTTGCCCGTCTTCATAAGCTCCAAAACTGCCAGGAAGGTGACAACAATCTCCACCTTGCCGGACTGCGCCTCCAAAAGCGCGCGAAAACTAAACTGGCGGTGCGTCGCACAGAACGCTTCCAGATACGCCATTTTCTCTTCCAGCGATACCTCTTCTTTTTCGATATTGCCAAATTTAGAGCGGATCGGGTCTACCTTATTGGCCTGCCTGCGCATGATGGCGCGGAAAATATCGTTGAGTTTTTTCAATGTGACGTCCGACACCAGCTCGTCCAAATTGACCGGCTCCTCATATTCGCGCACTTCCTTCGGTATCGTCGGCACCTTAAACATGACGCGCTCTGCGCCGATCTGCCTGTCTTTGAGCTCATTTGCCATACATTTGTACATCTTATACTCTAACAGCTGTTTTACCAGCTCCGCGCGCGGGTCGGCCTCCTCCTCGTCCTGCGTCTCCTTCGCCGGAAGCAGCATCCGCGACTTAATATCGATCAGGGTCGCCGCCATGACCAAAAACTCGCTCATGACATTCAAATCCTGCCGCTGCATTTCGGCAATATACGCCAAATATTGATTGGTGATCTCCGCGATGGGAATATCATAGATATTCACTTTATTTTTTTCCAACAAGTGCAAGAGCAAGTCCAACGGTCCCTCAAACACCTGCAGCTTTACTGTCAAATCCATATCCGTCTCATCTCCCGCCTACAGCCACACACTGTATTCTTCCAATTATAACAGTTCAGACAAGCCGACCCGTTGCCCAAAAACAGCCGACTGCCGTCCCACAGATTTCATGCCAGCTTTTTTATTCTACCTTGGATAAACGAAAAATTCAAGAAATTTTTGCCAGGGATGAATCATAATTTTCACTGCTGTCGACTAAAATAGACTATAGTACCTGTTTTGGGAGGTTTATTTTGAAATTTTTACCTGTCTCAATTTCCCGTTATATGCGCCGCATATTATGCTTTGTTCTACTTTTTCACATAATATTGGGAATCCTGGCCTCTGACGCACTGCTTACGGCCAGCGCAAAGACACTTTGCGCCGCAGAGGTGCAAAATACTAAGACGCCGGAATCCGATGCCGCAGACACAACTCCTAAGAATACCGCCCCGGCCGCCCAGGAGGGTTCCGCGCCCGGCGCCGACTTATCCATCTCCGCGCCCAGCGCGCTCTTGATGGAGGCTTCCACCGGCACGGTGATCTACGAAAAAAATGCCCACGAGATTTTGCGTCCCGCCAGCATCACCAAAATCATGACCCTGATTTTGATTTTTGACGCGCTCGCCAAGGGACAGATTCAGCTCGAGGACACGGTAACCGTATCCGAGTACGCCGCCAGCATGGGCGGTTCCCAGGTATTTTTGGAGGCGGGCGAGACGCAGACCGTGGACACGATGATCAAGTGCATCAGCGTCGCCAGCGCCAACGATGCGTGCGTCGCCATGGCGGAACATATCTCCGGTTCAGAGAGCGAGTTTGTCCGCCAGATGAACGAGCGCGCCAAGGGGCTTGGCATGAACGATACTTCGTTTATCAATTGCTGCGGCCTCGATACCGACGGCCACCTCACAAGCGCCTACGATGTGGCGCTGATGTCCAGGGAACTCACAAGACGCTATCCCCAGATACATAATTACAGCACGATCTGGATGGAAAATATCACGCACGTCACTGCCAGAGGGTCCAGCGAATTCGGACTGACCAACACCAATAAGCTGATTCGGCAGTATGAATATGCCACCGGTCTCAAAACCGGTTCTACCAGCCTCGCGAAATACTGCGTCTCCGCCACCGCCGTAAAAGACGGCATGGAGCTGATCGCCGTTATCATGGCGGCGCCGGATTACAAGGTCCGCTTTGCCGACGCCACCACACTGCTCACATACGGGTTTGGCAAATGCCGCATCTACACGGATGAGAACACCGACCCGCTGCCCGATCTCAAGGTCAAAAAAGGCAAGCAGGAGACGGTTTCTTTAGCCTATGGCGCGCCATTTTCCTATATCAGCACCGACGGCAGCGATGTGACCGCCATTGAAAAAGAAATCCGGCTGCCGGAATACGCCAAAACACCGTGCGAAAAAGGAGAAAGCGCCGGAAAAGCCGTCTATTCCCTGAACGGAAAGGAGATCGGCAGCGTGGATATCGTCTATTTAGAATCCGTCGACACCGCGGATTACCGGGACTACTTTCTAAAAATGCTCTCCCGCTATGTCCGCTTGTAGCGCCAAGCAGGTCCGCTCTTATAACAGCGGCGCAAACAGGCGAAGGAGCGACTGGAGGATACGCACGGGGAGCGCCCTGTTGCAGCAAAAATCGAGCGTAATCTCCCGGGAGACGTCAAAGGTCTCCAAAAAATCCTCCTTCACCTGCCCCACCGCCTCTGTCTCATACATCCACACGCCGCACTCAAAATGGAGATAGAGGCTGCGGAAATCAAGGTTTATCGTGCCCACGGTCGCGATCACATCATCCGACACGAAGCACTTGGCATGAAGAAACCCGGGTGTGTACTGGAAAATTCTCACCCCCGCCTCGAGCAGCGGGCGGTAATATGCCTGCGTCAGCAGATACACCGTCCGCTTATCGGGTATGCCCGGTGTGACGATGCGCACATCAAGTCCGCTCTTGGCGGCATTGCACAGCGAGATCAGCATTTCCTGATCGACGATCAGGTAGGGCGTAAAAATGTAGATATACTGTTTCGCCCGGTTTATGATATTGAGATAAACTGTCTCGCCGACGTTTTCCTGCGCCAGCGGGCTGTCGCCGTACGGCTGCAAGTATCCTCTGCCCGCGCTGCAATCGGCCGCATCATGCGAGAGGAAGCGCGCATACTCTTCCTCCTCCCTTCTGATATAGCGCCACATGCCAAGGAACATCACGGTCATATTTTTAACCCCCTCCCCCTCAAGGCGCAGCAGGGCATCTTTCCAATAGCCGAAGCGTTCGGTTCGGTTGATATATTCGTCCGCCAGATTGATTCCCCCCGTGTAGCCGACTTTGCCGTCCACCACCATGATTTTGCGGTGATCGCGGTTATTCATGATCACGGACAAAAAGGGGCGAAACGGATGAAAGACAGCGCAGGGAATCCCCCGCGCCTCCATATCTTTCGCAAAATCTTTGGGCAGTGTGGCGACGCACCCGACATCGTCATAGATGAAGCGCACGAGCACCCCCTCTTTTACTTTCTGTTCCAGGATCGAGAGAATCTCATCAAACATCTCCCCCTTTTCCACGATATAGTATTCCAGAAAAATAAACTGTTCCGCCCGCCGCAGATCATCAAGCATCACCGGATATGCCTCTTCCCCGCACCGGTAATAGCAGGCGTCGGTATTCTGGTAGACCGGATAACCGGCTTTCGTCCATATATAGTGAAACTGGCGGTATACCGACATATCCTTTTGTTTTAATTCTTCGATGGTGGCTTCCTTTTGCACCAGATAACCGCGCATAATCTGTCTGATTCCCGCCATGCGCTCCCTGGCCCTCTTCGTCAGCCCCACGCGGCCGAAAAACACATATAACAGGATGCCAAACAAAGGAGAGAGCAAGATCAAAAATGTCCACGACAGTTTCTGGAGCGGGTTCGTCCAACGGTTTACGATCACCAGCACAAGCACGATGGCAAAGGCGCGCACGATCAGGCTGGTGTACGCATACTGGTAGCTGAATTTCCAAAACATAAAGCAAATCCACGCAAACTGCAGGACAATGGTAAGACCGACCAGAAATAACCTGCCGAACAGCAGATGCACGATTCTTTTCACCCGGCTCTCCTTTCCCGGACACTTCTCCGTCTTTATCGCAGCAGATTCTCCACATGAATCTGTCCCCAGCATTTCTTTTTCATCTGTTCCCCCCTGGGATATGCCCGCTCGTACACGCGAAGCTTCATTTCCGCCGGAGACAGATAAGGATACTTTTCAAACGCGAGCGCCAGCGCTCCTGTCACCACCGGCGCCGCCATAGATGTGCCGCTCTTCACCTGATATCCCTTGCCGTTTCTGCTGCAACTGACAATATTGGTGCCGGGCGCCAAGATCTCGGGCTTGACGATGCAGCACTCCGTGGGCCCTCTGCCGCTGTAGCCGCTGTTTAGGCCCCTGGCTGCGATGATGTCGTCGTCGGAGCTTCCCACCGTCAAAATTCGCCGCGAAATGCCGGGAATCGTGACCGAATTTTCCCCCGGCCCGTTGTTTCCCGCCGCCGCAACTACCATGATTCCGCTGTCCCAGATTTCATTGACCGCAGAGAGCAGCGCTTCCTGCTCGCTTATCCCGGCGCTCGGCAACATTCCCACCGAAATATTCAAAACACGGATATGATACTGCTCTTTTACGGAGATCAGCCACTTGGCGCCTTTTAACACCGTGGATGTCGAACCGTTTCCCTCCGCATCCAACACCTTGAGCATGACAATATTGGCCTGCGGCGCCACACCGCCCATCTTTCTTGCGCCTCTGCCGCTTCGGTCTTTCGACATGCTCCCGTCTCCCGCCACAATCCCCGCGACATGCGTGCCGTGCCCGTTGTCGTCATACATTTGGTTCTTGCCGTTGCAGAAATCGCGGAAGGCGAGAATCCGGCGTCCAAAGTCCGCATGCGGCACGATTCCGGTATCCATAAAGGCCACCGTCACGCCCTTCCCGCTCAGCCCATGTCTATATGCATAATCCGTATGGATTAATCGTTTTACACGTTCCATAAAATACGTTTATTATTATCCTTATCCATTTTTATTATTTTATGCAGAGACAAATTTATTTGTGTAGTGTGGTATGGCATGTCCATCCTCACCGGCAAAAAGCGGATACCTTGCACATCTGCTCAAACAAAAAAGCTGCCGCATTGAGCAGAAATCATACAACATAAGGCTGTTTGCAGACCAAACAACCTCTCTGTCGTAAACTTCTTACTCAATGTGGCAGCCACATCCCGCAAAGACTTACGCCTTCGGCACGTCTTTGATCGAAAAGCTGATTCTTCCCATTTTATCTTTTCCAAGGCAGACAACTTTCACTTTGTCGCCCAGTGTCAAAACATCCTCCACGCGGTTGATGCGCTCCTTGGCGATCTTTGAAATGTGAACCATGCCCTCCTTGCCCGGAGCAAACTCTAAAAATGCGCCGAACTCTTTGATGCTCACTACGGTGCCCACAAACAGCTGGCCCTCCTCGAAGTCGGTGGTGATGATCTCAATCATTTCCACTGCTTTCTGCATCATCTCTTTATCCGTACCGCAGATCGACACTGCGCCGTCGTCGGAGATATCAATCTTGACGCCCGTGCGGTCGATGATCTCATTGATCGTCTTGCCTCTCTGTCCGACCACATCGCCGATCTTGGCCGGATCGATCTGAATCTGAATGATCTTCGGCGCGTACTCGCCCACCTGTTTTCTCGGCTCTGCGATCGCCTTCGACATGACTTCATCCATGATGTAGAGCCTTGCCTCCCTGGTTCTCGCGATCGCCTCCTCCACAATAGGCCTGGTGAGACCGTGAATCTTGATATCCATCTGAATCGCCGTGATACCCTTGTGCGTACCGGTCACTTTAAAATCCATATCGCCAAAGAAATCTTCCAGGCCCTGGATATCCGTCAGCACAATATAATCGTCATCGGTATCTCCGGTGACAAGCCCGCAGGAAATACCGGCCACCATCGCCTTTATGGGCACGCCCGCCGCCATCAATGACATACAGGATGCACAGGTTGAAGCCATAGACGTGGAGCCGTTGGACTCAAAGGTCTCGGAGACGGCACGAATCGCATAGGGGAACTCCTCCTCGCTCGGCAAAACCGGCATCAACGCCTTCTCCGCCAACGCGCCGTGACCGATCTCACGCCGTCCCGGCCCGCGCGAAACTTTCGTCTCGCCCACCGAATACGACGGGAAATTATAGTGATGCATATAACGCTTGTTTGTGACATTCTCATCCAGCCCGTCTACCTTTTGCATCTCGGAGAGCGGCGCTAAGGTCACGACGTCGCAGATCTGCGTCTGTCCGCGCGTAAACATAGCGGAGCCGTGTACTCTCGGAATCAGGTCGACCTCAGCCGCCAGCGGGCGAATCTGGTTGATCGCACGCCCGTCGGGACGCTTGTGGTCTTTTAAGATCATCTTGCGCACGGTCTTCTTCTGATACTGATAGACTGCCTCGCCAAGGATGGCAAGCCACTCCTCGTTGTCTGCGAACGCCTCCTCCAGCTTTTCGGTGATGGCGCGGATATTTTCCTCGCGCTTCTGCTTTTCGTCGGTAAACACCGCCTCTTCCATGGCCTCGGGCGGAACGATTTCGCGAATGGCCGCGAACATCTCGTCGGGAATCGCGCAGCTCGTATACGCATGCTTCGGTTTTCCGACCTCCGATGCAATCTTATTGATAAACGCAATGATCGTCTGGTTGATATCATGGCATTTGTAGATGGCTTCTATCATCCTGGCCTCGGGAATTTCGTTCGCCCCGGCCTCAATCATGATCACTTTCTCGCCCGTCGAAGCGACCGTCAGCTGCAAATCCCCGTTATCCCACTGTTCCTGGGACGGGTTGACGATAAACTCGCCGTCGATCAATCCCAGCTGCGTCATAGCGCACGGCCCGTCAAACGGTATATCCGAGATTGTGGTGACGAGCGCCGAACCGATCATGCCGACAATCTCCGGGCGGCACGCCGGGTCTACGGACATCACCATATTGTTGATGGTGACGTCGTTGCGGTAATCCTTGGGAAACAGAGGACGCATCGGCCGGTCGATCACGCGCGATGTGAGCACGGCATTTTCGGACGCCTTGCCCTCTCTCTTGTTAAATCCACCCGGAATCTTGCCGACAGAATACATTTTCTCTTCAAACTCCACGCTGAGCGGGAAAAAATCAATCCCGTCCCTGGGCTTGTCCGATGCGGTGACGGTGGACAATACGGTGGTGTCACCGTATTTCATCAGCGCCGCTCCGCTTGCCTGGGCGCACACTCTGCCGATATCTACGGTTAAAGTCCTGCCCCCCAACTCCATTGAAAAACTCTTATACATGTCTTATGACCTCCCTTAAAGGTGCAGAAGCCCCGAAACTACTGAAATATCCACAGCAAAGCCTGTATGCATTTCAGTGGTCTCGGAAACTGTCTCTGCTTTTCCTGTATTTTTATCGAAAAATAGAGCGGGGTATGCTGCTCCGCTCTATTTTCCTGCCGGACACATGCCCGGCAGCCGATACACAAATTATTTTCTAAGACCCAAACGCTCAATCAAAGAACGATATCTCTCAATATCAATCTTTTTCAGGTACGCCAACAAACCTCTTCTCTGACCTACCATCTTTAAAAGCCCTCTTCTGGAGTGGTGGTCATGGATATTATTGGCCAGATGCGCATTTAACTCCTCAATGCGAGCCGTCAAAATTGCGATCTGAACCTCCGGGGAACCTGTGTCACCCGGTGTTCTGCCGTACTGTTCGATAATAGCCTGTTTCTTTTCCTTTGCGATCATGTTGTCATCCTCCCAAATGAAATAAATTGTATTTAGAATCACGCACGAGCGTGCGCTTCCGGGATCTGCATCAAAGATGCTTCCCACCGCCCGGTTATCGTGTGTATATTCAGTAAAAGGTCGGAGTGTCCAATTACCGAATACGGGCTGAACTCACACTAAAATATGATAGCATAAAACAATCTGACTGTAAAGCATTATTTTAATCCCCAAGCAGGCGAACCACCTTGACCGGCGTGCGGTAATGAGAACCGGAAATCTTGATACCGGTCTTACGCGTGCTGGCATGTACAACCTGTCCGTTTCCGATATAGATCGCCACATGGTTGATTCTGCTGCCGTTGCTGTAAAAGAACAGGTCTCCCGGCTTGGCCTCGGAAGCCGAAATTTTTGTTCCGTACCCCGACTGCGCCGCCGCCGAATGTGGCAGATAAATGCCGTATTTGGCGAATACGCTCAGCACGAATCCCGAACAATCCGCGCCCTTGGTCAGACTGGTGCCGCCCCAGACATAGGGGTTGCCGACAAACTGTGTCGCGTACTGTACCAAAGACACGCGCACATCCGAAACTCCCTCTCCATAGCGCACCTCCGTCATCGTCATGGCTTTGTTCAATTCTACGGAAATATCCACATAATCGGCTGAGACATAGCCCTCCTCGTCATCGACATTGATCTTTACCCAGCCGTCGAGCTCTTCCATCACCTCAAGTTCTTCTCCGTCCGGCATCATGGTGATAATCGTGCACTCGGTGTTCGGCTCCTCCCTCACATACAGCGTCGTCGTGTTGACCGTAGCGATCGTCTGCTTTACCTCCTCGGCACGCGCCAGTGCGGTTTCCCCGCTCAGCAAAAACTCGGACTTGACATAGCCTTCCACTTTACCGGAGCGAATCTTTGTCCACTCGCCCTCGGTGCCAAGGATATCACACCCGGCGTTGTTTGGCATCTTGCCCACCAGGTCTGCATCGGTCCCGGGCGCTTCCCTGACATTTAAATTGCCCTCCACATCCGCAACACCGAGATTCGCATATCCGAAATGTCCCTGTCCGCTTCCCACGGCAGACCGCTGTTTGGGTGTGACCTGATTGTCCTGCGTCAGATAACCGGAAACCAGCTCCGTTACGCCCGCCACGACGCTGGTGTTGACAAGCTCCGGCGCCGCACTGCTCTGCTCCCCCAAAAGATCACTGGTAAGACCCGCGCCCGGTGCAGCTTGTACCACTTCACTCTCCGTCTGATCTGTATATGCAGCCAAAAACAATAGGGCTCCGGCAAACACAACGCCTGCAATTTTTATCATTCTTGTTCTCACTTTGATTCTCCATTCTATGCGGCCCTGCCTCGCGTACAGGTTACAATACTTTTTACATCTTGTAGTATAACAGCCATATTTTACGCTGTCAACACAATTTTGTAATAATTGTGTAATATTGTGTAATATATACTTTCAGAAATCAATGTTGTTTACGGAAGTATTGTCTGCCTGCGGCTACGTCACGCTGCAATTGGGACTTAAGCAGGGCAAGTGAATCAAACTTTTGTTCGTCGCGCAGACGCTCTAAAAACTCGACTGTGATCTTTCGGCCGTAGAGGTCTCCGTGAAAATCAAACAGATGTGTCTCCACACCCAACGGATTTTGTCCCTCGATCGTGGGCTTATACCCCACATTGGTGATTCCCGGACAGCTTCGTTCCCCGATGCGGGTGCGCGTCACATAGACGCCGTTTTTCGGCAGCAATTTGTCCCCGGGCGGCAGCTGGTTTGCCGTGGGGAATCCCATCGTCCGCCCCAAATGATTTCCGGTGCACACATCGCCGGTCACAAAGTAGTGATAGCCGAGCATATGATTGGCCTTTTTTATATTGCCCTGCTCGATCTGCTCGCGGATATATGTGCTGCTGATATCTCTGGCGTCCTCTTTTATTTTATTTTCGATCACGACCCGATAGCCGTATCGGTCTGCACAAGCCTGCAAGGTGCGGTAGTCGCCGCTGCGCTTGTGCCCGAAGTGAAAGTCTTTGCCCGCCACGATATAGCCGACATGGAGCTGACGCACAATCTTTTCGATAAATGCCTCCGGCTCCATGCACATGATCTTCGGCGTAAATGGACATTCCACCACATAATCCACACCGGCTCTCTCGAAAAGATGCCGCTTTTCCTCATTCGTCGTCAGCACTTTCGCTTCCACGCGAGAAATGCCTTTCTGCGGCGGGATATCAAAGGTAAAGATCACCGTCCGGTATCCCTGCCTTTTCTGTTCCCGCAGACGCCTCATCAAAAGCTCATGCCCCCGATGGAAGCCGTCAAATTTCCCCAGCGAAATCGCCGTTTTTTCTTCTATGTAGAAGTCCGTTGTATTTTTGATATATTTCATAGTCTGTTTTTATAGAAATAATTTTACCGGTTTATAATTATTATGGTCACTCTGATAGCCATAAATACCGATAAAATTGTCCGCCGCATCGTAGACGCGGACACATTCATCCTCCCAGCTTGCGCGGTAATCCCTAAAATGTTCTTTCTGCAATCGGTTGCCGTTGTGCAAAAGCCTGTCGTACGGTTCTGCCACCACCGCTTTTTCGTAGAGAGAAAACACTTCCTCGACCGGCACAAGCGCTTCCTCCCAGGTGCCCTGCCGCACCATTTCCTCCACCTGGGATAATCGTAACGCCTTTTCGATCGAAAATTCCCCGAAACAGTCACCGTTTGCCGAAAAAGATACCACGCGCGTGCGCACCAAAGATTCCATACAGCCGCCGCACCCTAAGACCTCGCCGATGTCGTGGCAGAGCGTGCGGATATACGTGCCCTTCGAGCAGACTACCCGCAAGGTTACCCGCGGCAGCTCCATATCCAAGATTTCGATCTGATAGATCGTTACCGGACGCGGCAAACGCTCCACCGTGATACCCTCGCGCGCCAGATCACACAGCTTTTTGCCATTCACTTTCAGCGCCGAATACATCGGCGGCGTCTGCATATAATCGCCGACAAAACGATTGACCGCCTCCCGAACCTGCTCCACGCCAACGTCAACTGCCGCCTCCTTTCGCACCGCTCCCGATAAATCCTGCGTGTCGGTCACTATGCCAAGCCGCAGCACGGCCACATATTCCTTGTCCTTATCCGTCAAAAGGCCACACACCTTCGTCGCTTTGCCGATACACACCGGCAGCACGCCCTCCGCGTCGGGGTCGAGCGTTCCGGTATGGCCGATCTTTCTGATCTTTAAAATCCCTCTCAATTTAGCGATTACGTCAAAGGATGTGTAACCTTTTTCTTTGTAAATATTTATGATTCCGTCCCGCATAGCGCCGCCCCGATCTCCGATACAATCTGTTCTACAATGGACTCTGCATCCCCTGTCATGGAAAAGCCTGCCGCCCGCTTATGTCCGCCGCCTCCATGTCTCACCGCGATTTCGGCGAGATCGACATATTCGGCGGAACGGCTGCTGACCTTATAAACGCCGTCCTTGGTCTCATACAAAAACAGGGCAACCTCCACCCCTTTGGTGATGCGCAGCTGATTGACAATGCCGTCGAGATGCTTGGGCAAAACGTCATACTGTTTCATTTCCGCCGCCGTGATGACGCTGGATATACATTTGCCGTCCAGATGAAGTCTGCTTTTTAACAGGGCCAGTCCCATGATAAGATTCTGGTTATAGGTCTTCGCATAAAACGTTTCATCAATAATCTTGGTAAAATTGATGCCTTTTTCCATCAAAGCGGACGCCGCCTCCATGGTACGCCTCGATGTACAGGCGTATTGGAACACGCCGGTATCATGTACAATACCGGTATAAATGCACTCCGCGATCTCTTTCGTGATGCGCTCCGGCGGCAGAAGCCCATACACCAGCTCGGAAGTCGAACTGGCGTCCGCGTCAATATGGTTGACGTCGGCAAAACTCTGATTGCTGATATGGTGATCGATACAGACCGTCTTTTTTGCCGTCTCAAAATACCTGGCGGCGTCCCCGAGCCTGTCGGCATCGCCGCAATCCTGGGCGATAAAAAGATCGTATACCGCATCGCAGTCGCACTCGTTTCTGATCTCCCCGGAACGGCACATAAATTTAAAAATATTTGGTATCGGCTCCAGATACAGCGCAACCGCAATGTTCGGATAATAGGTTTTGATATAATTGTAGGTTGCCAGACAGGAACCCACGCAATCCCCGTCCGGCCTGATATGGCCGGCTATGGCAACGGTTGTTACATCCGATAGTACTTCATCTAATCCTGTCACGGCTTCCTCCCATCCACATCTCGTTTCCCATCACATTCTCCACATCTGTACATCACAACTCATCCCGGTCAACAGCAGGTCTTGTCACCTCGTCAATCATCTTTGACATCCGCACGCCGTACTCGATGGACTGATCCATAATAAATGTGATCTCCGGCGTGTTGCGCAGATTGATACTGCGTGCCAGCTCCCGGCGTATATATCCCTCCGCGCTCCTTAGGCCGGCCAGTGTAGACTGCTGTGCCTCCTCATCGCCCAACACACTGATATAGGCTTTGCAGGTCTTTAAATCGGGCGCCACTTCCACGGACACCACGCTGGTCATGGGAGCAATCCGCGGATCCTTGATCTCCCCGCGGATAATATTGGATAGCTCCCGCAGCACTTCCCCGTTAATCCGGGTATTCTTAATACTGTTCTTCCTCATATCCTGAATTTCCTCCCATTCAACGCTTCTTGATCTCTATCCTTCGATACCTCTACCCACTCTCGTTCGACACTCTGCGGTAAGAGCAATTCTCACTTCCGTTCGACACTCTGCGGTAAGAGCAACTCTCACTTCCGTTCAACACTCTGCGGTAAGAGCAACGCCCACTTTCGTTCGACGCTCTGCGGTAAGAGCAACTCTCACTTTCGTTCGACGCTCGAAAGAATGGCTCTTGCCAATCTTTCCCGCGATGAGAGCTACGCTCTCATCGCGGTACTTCCACCATAATATACGCTTCGACGATATCAAGCTCCGCGATATCATTGAAGCCCTCGAACACAAGTCCGCACTCGTAGCCCGCTTTGACTTCCTTGACGTCGTCTTTGAAACGTTTGAGCGAAGCCAGCGCTCCCTCGAAGATCTGCGTTCCCTCTCTGGAAATGCGCACCTTGCAGTCTCTCTGGAACGAACCGTCAAGAATGTAAGAACCGGCGATATTGCCGACGCCGGAAGCCTTAAAGATCTGGCGCACTTCCGCATGGCCGATCACTTTCTCCTCAAAGATCGGATCCAGCATACCTTTCATGGCCGCTTCCACGTCCTCGATGGCGTTGTAGATCACCTTGTACAACCGGATATCTACGTTCTCCTTGTCTGCCGTGATCTTAGCGGTCGGGTCCGGTCTGACATTGAAACCAATAATGATGGCATTGGAGGCCGCCGCCAGGCTGACATCCGACTCGTTGATGGCGCCCACTCCGCCGTGAATCACCTTTACGACCACTTCCTCGTTTGACAGTTTCACAAGGCTCTGGCGCACTGCCTCCACGGAACCCTGTACATCTGCCTTGACGATGATATCCAGTTCCTTTACATTGCCGGACTGAATCTGCGAAAACAGATCGTCCAGAGACATCTTTGCCTTGGTGTCCTCGATCAGGCGGTTCTTGCTCTCGGAGATATAAGTCTCCGCGAAAGAGCGCGCTTCCTTCTCCGTCGGTGTGGAGACAAATGTCTCACCGGCCTCCGGCACCGCCGATAAGCCCAAAATCTCCACCGGTGTGGAAGGTCCGGCCTCCTTGACGCGTCTGCCCTGGTCATCGATCATCGCGCGCACTTTGCCGTAACAGCTGCCGCACGCTACCGGCTGACCGACTTTTAACGTACCTTTTTGTACCAGAACGGTAGCCACCGCGCCGCGGCCTTTGTCGAGCTGCGCCTCGATGACAAGTCCTCTGGCCGTGCGGTTTGGATTGGCCTTTAACTCGAGCACCTCCGCCGTCAACAGGATCATTTCCAATAAATTATCAATTCCCTCTTTCGTGTGCGCAGACACCGGGCAGAAAATCGTACTGCCGCCCCAGTCTTCGGGAATCAGCTCATACTCAGACAATTCCTGCTTCACGCGCTCAATGTTGGCGCTCGGTTTATCAATCTTATTGATGGCGACGATAATCTCTACGCCCGCCGCCTTGGCATGGTTGATCGCCTCGATCGTCTGCGGCATCACGCCGTCGTCTGCCGCCACCACAAGGATGGCGATATCGGTCGAGTTGGCGCCGCGCATACGCATAGCGGTAAACGCCTCATGTCCCGGTGTGTCCAGGAACGTGATATTCTGATCGTTGATCGAAACAACCGAAGCGCCGATGTGCTGCGTGATACCTCCCGCCTCTTTGTCGGTCACGCGGGTAGAGCGAATCGCATCCAGCAAGGAGGTCTTACCGTGGTCTACATGGCCCATCACACATACAACTGGCGGACGCGCCGTCAATGTCTCCGCCGCATCCTCTTCCTCCTTTAATAACTCCGCGATCACGTCGATCTTCTCTTCCGGCTCACAGATACAGTTAAACTCGAGTGCGATTTCCTCTGCGGTCTCATAATCGACTTCCTGGTTGACGGTCACCATCGTGCCCTTCAGGAAAAGCTTCTTCACGATAATCGCCGGCTGCACTTTCATCTTATCCGCAAGCTCTTTGATCGTAAGCTTTTCCGGAAGCACCAGCGTACGGATCACATCCTCCTCCTGCTTTTGCGAAGGCTGATGCTGCGGTTTCTTCTTGCCGCCGTTCTTTTCGAGATTGATAAATCTCTCCTGTTTCTTTCCGCCCAACGCATCAAATTCATTTCGCTTTTGATTGTTTTTATTTCTGTCTTTGTCGCGGTCTCTCGACTCCTTGCCCCGCAATTCCTCGTTAGCTGCGCCGGCAGACTCTTTGTTAAAGCGGTCGATCTCACGGTCAAGCCTTCCCGCGCCGCCGCCGCGGTATGCATTGCCCTTTGCACCGCCGCGTTCTCCGGGTTTGCCGCCCGCAAACGGTTTTTGATTCCTGCCGTTAAAGCCTCCCTGGCCCGCTCTTGCCGGACGGTCGCCTCCTCCCGGACGACGATCGTTATTTCCCGGGCGCCTGTCACCCTGGCCCGCTCTTGCCGGACGGTCGCCTCCTCCCGGGCGGCGATCGTTATTTCCCGGACGCCTGTCACCCTGGCCCGCTCTTGCCGGACGGTCGCCTCCTGATGTTCTGCGGTCGCCTCCTGATGTGCGCTGCTCACCGTTCGCCGGACGGCGTTCTCCCTGCGTCGGACGCTCCGCCCCCATCTGATCATAGATGTTTTGATAGACATGCGGTATCTTCTTTTCCGGCTCGACACTCGTCGCAGCTACATGCGCCGTCTCTTTTTTGGCCTCGGCACTGGCCAATTCTCTGCGCTTGGCTTCTTCCGCACGTCTCGCCTGTGCCTGACGCTCTGCTGCCTCCGCCTGCGCTGCCGCCTCCGGATTGATTGCGCGCTCAAATGCCTTCTTCATATCGATACTGCTCATGGGCTTTGCCGCCTGGCGCGCTCCGTTTCCATTCTGACGGCGCTCGCCCTGGCCCGGCCTGCCGCCGTTTCCGCGGGCTCCCATCGGTCGCCTTGCCCCCTGTTTACTATTCTGTGCGTTATAGACGACTGTTATACTGGACTTTTTCTTCGGGCGCTCCTCATTCTTGCCGTTTGCCGCCGTCCGGGCTCTCTCCGGTATCTCTCTCTTTGCTTTCTCCGACGTCTCCGCTTTCATCTCTGTCTTCGCTTTCTCCACTTCCGCTTTCACTTCTGTCTTCGCTTTCTCTGCCTCCGTTTTCATCTCTGTCTTCGCCCTCTCCGGCGTCTCAGTCTTTGCTTTTTCTGCTGCCGGGGCAGTTTTTCCTGCCTCGTCCGCCCCGATGGCCCGGGGCTTTGCATCTTCCTTTTTTTGTGCTGCTTCTTTTTCTTTGGCCGCCATTTTCCCTTCACCTGTGACAAGTTTCGTGCGCACCAGCTTTTGCGCATCATCGTCAATGTTGCTGCTGTGTGATTTAACTTCTATATTATTTGCTTTTAAAAACTCGATAATCGTCTTATTTTCTATTCCGATCTCTTTTGCAAGCTCATGAACTCTCATTTTCGCCATATATCTATACTCCTCCATTATTCAGTTGTTACGACCTGTTTTAACTTTTCTTCCAGCGCATGGGCAAGACCTTCATTTGTCACTGCCAACGACGCCCGAAACTCCTTTCCGATGAAATGACCCAATGTCTCTTTATCCGCATAAAGATACATCGGCACTCCATGAAAAGCTGTCATATTGCGAAACATCTTCTGCGTATTTGCCGACGCGTCGGATGCCACAATGACAAGATATGCTTTTTTCTCCTTCACCGCCTTTTCTGTGGAAAACTCTCCGCTCACCACACTGCCCGCTTTCATGGCAAGCCCCAGCAAAGATAAGATTCTGTCCGTCAATCTTTTCTCCGTTGGTACCGGATCGTTTAAGATCTTATCTGGTTTCAAGTTCCTCCATCTCCTTTTTTAACAACTCATATACTTCCTTTGGAATTGGCATTTTAAATGATCGTTCGAGACCTTTATTTTTGATCGCTGTATCCAAACAGCCGCTGTTTCGGCAGATATACGCTCCTCTGCCGTTTTTTCTTCCTGTCGTATCCAAAGTGATATTCGTCTTTGTCTCATCCTCCGACACGGTTTTGATCACCCGTATCATCTCTTTTTTGGCTTTCATTTCCCTGCATCCGACACACTGGCGCATGGGAATCTTTTTATTCGCCATCTACATACTCCTCGTTTTCGTAATTGCCGCCGTTCTCATTATATGCGCCGCTCTCATCGTAGTCGCTGTTCTCCTCATAGTCGCCGCTCTCGTCGCACTCGTCGCTCTCGTCGTATTCTCCGCTCTCCTCATAGCCGCCGTTTACGCCGCTTTCCTTGTATACGCCGCTCTCGTCGTAGTCTCCGCTCCCCTCATAGTCGCCGTTTACGCCGCTTTCCTTGTATACGCCGCTCTCGTCGTAGCCGCCGTTCTCGCCGTAGTCTCCGCTCTCCTCATAGCTGCCGTTGTCGTCGTAGTCTCCGCTCTCCTCATAGCCGCCGTTGTCGTCGTAGTCTCCGTTCTCGTCGTAGTCCTCGTAGTCCTCGTCATAATCAAAGAAGTCTCCCGACTCGCGCGCCTGCGTCTCACTCTTGATATCGATCTTAAATCCGGTCAGCCTTGCAGCGAGACGGGCGTTCTGCCCCTCCTTGCCGATGGCCAAAGAAAGCTGATAATCCGGCACCACTACCTTTGCAAACTTTTCTTCCGCGTCCGCGATAACCGAGATGACTTTCGCGGGGCTGAGTGCGTTTTCGATCATCATCGCCGGATTGTCGTTCCATGTAATAATGTCAATCTTCTCTCCGCGCAGCTCGCTCACGATCGCATTGACTCTGGCTCCGTTCATGCCGACGCACGCTCCCACCGGGTCTACATCGGGATCGTTGGACCACACCGCGATCTTAGTGCGGCTCCCCGCCTCCCTGGCAATCGCCTTGATCTCGACGACGCCGTCTTTTACTTCCGCCACCTCGGACTCAAACAGGCGTTTTACCAGCTCGGGATGCGTTCTGGAAACCAGCACCTTCGGCCCCTTTGAGGTGGATTTTACTTCCAGTATATAGAGCTTAATGCGCTCTGTGGGCTGAAATATTTCACCGCGCACCTGCTCGTTTTCTGTCAAAACAGCGTCCACCTTGCCGAGATTAATGCTGACGTTGCGTCCGACATAGCGCTGCACCACGCCGGTCACGACATCTTTTTCCCTGCTGTAATACTGTTCAAACAGTACCTTTCGCTCCTCTTCGCGAATTTTCTGCAAAATTACGTTTTTGGCGTTCTGTGTGGCGATGCGTCCAAACTCTTTGGACTGCACTTCGATCGGCACAATATCTCCCACCTCGTATCTGGAATCCATCATCTTGGCGTTTGTGACACTGATCTGCTCGATCGCATCCTCGACCTGCTCGACAACGGTTTTCTCCTGGTAAACATGATACTCACACGTCTCCGGGTCGATCGTCACTCTCACATTCTCCGATTTACCGAAATGGTTTTTACAGGCCGTCACTAGGGAATTCTCGATCGCCTCGAGCAACGTCTCCTTGCTGATGTTTTTTTCCTGCTCAAGAATGGTAAGCGCCTCTAACAACTCATTATTGCTGCTCATTTTTACATTTTCCTCCATTTCCACGTTATCCTACGTGTCCTCTTCCTATATTAAAAATCAAATGCAAGCCGAATCAATGCGATCTCTTCTCTCGGGAACACTCTGGCCGTTCCGTCCTCCTGCGTGATCACAACACTGTTTTCATCATATGATGTCAAAGTACCATAAAATTCCTTGCTGCCGTCTATGGACCGGTACGTGCGGATCTCCAGTTTTTTTCCCATGCTGCGGACATAATCTTTCTCTTTCTTTAAGGGCCTGCCCAATCCCGGCGAGCTGACCTCAAACACATAAGAGCCCTCCACATAATCCTCGCGGTCTAAAATCTGGTTCATCTCGCGCGCAACGTCCTCACAGTCGTTGACCGTGATGCCGCCCTCCTTGTCGATATAGGCACGCAGATACCAGGTACTGCCCTCCTTGACATACTCCACATCGACCAATTCAAAATGATTTTGCTCTATGATCGGCATGATCAGTTCTTCTGTGCGCGCTTCATAGATCTCTTTTCTTGACATGAATCCCCCTTCTTTCCTTTATGTTCCCCTGATGATTCGATTTGCAAAAATATCGTAAAACGTGAATTGAGAGAGGAACTTATATCCTCTCTCAATCAATCACCGTGCTATCACAGATAACTCTAACACTTTTTTATAAATAATGCAAGTATTTCCTGATAATATTTCCAGTAACAGGTAACTATTCCGCCTTCGGCTTCATAGTTACGGAATCCGGCTCATTTAAAGTTTG
>CANONN010000055.1 GCA_947567625.1 uncultured Roseburia sp.
GGGATTTGCTTGACGCGATGGTTTATCTTGAAAAACAAGGGAAAGTCAAAGAGCCAAATCAGAGTACTTACTCAACCAGTTACGACGATCAGAGCCAGTATATTTCGGTCAAGGAAAAAGTGCAAAATCAAAAAGACCCGGGCAACAGCGCAGGGGAAAAGTTAAAGAGGCTGTTTCAAAAGGCATGGCAAAAGAGCAGAGATAATTATTTCTGCGTGCGGCATAAAGAAGAGGAGATTGTCCGCGTGCCGGTCTGGGCGTTTGTGATCGCGCTGCTGTTTCTATGGGAGATTCTGGTGATTATCATGATCGTGGCACTGTTTTTTGACTGTCATTATTATTTTGCCGGCAAGGATGACTGCGATAAGATCAATCACGTGATGGAGAAGGCAAATGATCTGGCCGAAAAAGTAAAAGATGAGTATGAGAAGTTATAATTTGGAGGAAACCACTACATGGGAGCACATATCCTAATCGTCGAAGATGAAGAAAAACTGGCCAGGTTTGTGGAGCTTGAGCTGGAGCATGAGGGATATACCGTCAGCAAATCTTTAAACGGCAGGGATGCCCTGGCAATGATTTTAACCGGCAGCTATGATCTGGTGCTTTTGGACATTATGCTGCCGGGATTAAACGGACTTGAGGTTTTAAGGCGCATGCAAAAAGAGGCCAGGGAGGCCGATACGCCGCCGGTTATTCTGTTGACGGCGCGGGATGCGGTGATGGATAAAGTGTCGGGACTCGATGCGGGGGCAGTGGACTATATTACCAAACCGTTTGCCATTGAAGAGCTTCTCGCCAGAATACGTGTGGCGTTAAAGCTGCACGGGCATGGGGAACCTGCCGGACAACAGGAGGAAGGAATCTGCCGTTGGGGAAAGCTGATCTTAGACGACAAAAGACATCAGGTCAAATATGACGGGGCGGAGGTTACGGTGACAAACCGTGAGTTTCAGATGTTAAAAACGCTTCTGGAAAATATGGATATCGTACTCTCGAGGGACGTACTGTTAGAAAAAGTCTGCGGTTACCATTATGTGGGAGAGACAAATGTCGTGGATGTCTATGTGCGGTTTCTGCGGGCAAAGATTGACGAAGTGTATGGTGTTAAAATGATTCAGACAGTGAGAGGTGTGGGATATGTCATCAAATCAGGAGATTGAAACAAGGCGAATGACGTCCATTGCCAGAAAGATGCACTGGTCTTGGATAAGAAATAAGATAGGTCTGTTCTTTGGAATGGACCTATTGCTTTTTCTGTTGCTATTTGGAGGGTGGCTGGCAGATCAGGAGTACACAAGGCTCGGGGCGATACAGTGGGACTGTGTGCACATCTTTGCATTGGCAGACGAACCGGCGCAAGGTTCGCTGATTAAGCGTTTTCCCTGGGTTCATCAGAAATTTGGTGATATTGTGTACCAGGTGGTGAGAGTAGAGGATGGAGACGAGGGTGACGGGGCTGCGGGCGCTTTGCGGCGGACTGTGCTGCTTGAAATTTATGTGGCGGAGACATTTATTGTTCTTCTGTGTCTGTCTTTGGCGATTTTTATTTTTCAGTCGCTGTTCTCTTTTTTGGATTACGGGTCTGAGGAGAAGAAAATCAGGCGGGTTTTAAGGCCGTTGCAGGATATTGCGCTCAAAGCCGACGAGTTAAACCGTATGACTTTTTCGGAGGATAAATATCAGGAGATCGAGGAGGCGATTGAAAAGCTGCAACCGGGGGATTCGGGGCTGCTTGCCTTTGGCAATGCCGACCTGCAGGGGATTGAGGCGGCCATGAACAATCTGCTGACGCGGATGCGGGATTCGTACCGGCAGCAGGCGCGCTTCGTCAATGACGCTTCCCATGAACTGCGGACGCCGATCGCGGTGATCGAGGGATACGCCAATATGCTGGCGAGATGGGGGCGCGAGGATGAGAAAGTACTGGATGAATCGATCGCGGCAATCCTGCACGAATCGTCCCATATGAAACATCTGGTGGAACAGCTGCTGTTTCTTGCCAGGGGGGACAGCGGCAAGACGAAGCTTACGATGGCGCGCGTGTCCCTGTGTGATTTGATGCGGGAGGTTTACGAGGAATCCCTGATGATCGACGAGGAACACCCATACCGCTATCAGCCGGCCGCACAGGAGGTTGCGGCGCAGGCGGATGCTATGATGCTAAAGCAGGCAGTACGCATTTTGGTGGATAATGCCGCCAAATATACCGAGCCGGGAGATGAAATTATACTCGGTGTCGGAGCGGCCGATGACGGCAGGAAATATTTGCAGGTGCAGGATACCGGAATCGGCATGGCGGAGAAAGATGTCGCGCACATGTTTGAACGCTTTTACCGCGCGCAAGATGCGAGATCGTATCAGGGCACCGGACTGGGGCTCTCGATTGCGAAATGGATTGTCGACAAACACAGAGGACAATTTGAAATTCTCTCCCGTACCGGCCTTGGCACGCGGATACGCGTATACTTATAGTGTGCCGGGCAAGTGTTTGACAAACTTGCTTTTTCCTTGGCGTGTGTTATAATACAACTGATGATCACAGAGTTGTCAGGCACAACGCCGGGAGGATGAATATGTTTGCATTTACAGAGGATTGTTTGATTGGGATAGAGCAGATTGACGAGGAGCACAGATATCTTTTTGAATTGCTGGGCAGGGTGCATAATCTCGTGAGTACGGATTATCAGAGCGATTATTATCAGAAGATCAAAGATGTGCTGGCGGAGCTAGACAATTATGCCGAACAGCATTTTGCCAACGAAGAGGCGTATATGGAACAAATCCGCGACCCGGAGCTGATCTTGCAGCGCACGCAGCATGCCTTTTTCCGTGAGAAAATACTGATGTTTGACCTGGCGAACATCGATGATCTCACCGAGCAGAGGGAGCTTTTAGATGAACTCGTGAATTTTCTCGCGAAATGGCTTTACCGCCACATCTTAAGCAGCGATATCCTGATCGGAAAGCTTCCGCCGCTTGACGAGTGGATGATCAAAGAAAATCCGTGTGAGTTTACCGAAGATTATCTGGTGGGCGTCGATTTGATTGACAGGGAGCACAGAGAGCTTTTCCGCATTGTCGGCAAAGCCAATCAGTTGGTAAAGTCGTATGACTTTTCTTCGAGCTACGATAAAATTAACGAGATTTTAAATGAACTTAGAGCCTACACGGAAGAGCATTTTCGCGATGAAGAGGAATACATGGAGTACATTCATTACGAAGGGCTTGCGGCGCAGCGGCGGGCGCACGAGGCGTTTATTGATAAACTGAAAACCATTGATCTGGACGAGATTGAAGATAATCCGCAGGAATATTTGCAGAAGCTGCTCGAATTTTTGATCGGATGGCTGGTCAATCATATCTTAAACACGGACAAAAAAATACCGGCTGGGGGAGCAAACGAAACTACATAGATTTGGCATGGAGATATGAAGATACAAGTTCATATCTCCGTTTTTTATGCACAGGGGTGCGTAAGGAAATTAGCAGCTTTGCTGCACGCACCCCGCGCGGCGAGTAGGGGGTAAATCGTTCCTACTCGATTGCGTAGCCCCGTGCAGAGGAAACATGCCGCTGTGTGGCGCACGGGTCGCGCGGCGAGTAGTGGAAGAAGGCTCTTCCCTACTCAATTATACAGGGGTGCACAGATGAAATTGTTGCTCATGCAACGTGCGCCCTGCGCGGCGAGTAGTGAGAAGAAGGCTCTTCCCTACTCGTGTACGGTGCAAACATTTGTTTGTATTTCTATATACAAGAGGATAAAAATGTGTTATATTGTGGTAAGAGATTGTTGTCATCGCAGAAAAAGACTCTGATAAGAGGGATTCATATGTTTCATGCAAAGATCAGAAATTATATTCACCAACATAGAGACGAGTTATTTGAAAAACTTCTTGTGGCCAGATGTGGAAATGAACAAAAGGAAGAAAATTTCCGAACAAATTATGCGATATTGTTGGATGAATTAATGAATTCCTTAGGTATCACCGGTAAAATACAGATAGAAAACGAATATAGCGTATGGAACGGAAGAATAGATACCTTGTATGGCAATTTTCTCATTGAATACAAGTATCCAACGAGAATTGCGGATACGAATACTACACGCAATCAGAAGTTTATAGAACAAGTCCAAAGACAGATTGAGGGGTTAGCAAAAAGGACCGGAATATCCTCGCATAAAGTGATGGGAGCTGTTTTCGATGGATACTATGTGATCTATATAAAAAGGCAGGGGACAGGGTGGGAGGTACATGAGCCTCAGAAAATGACAGCGGAATCGCACGAAATATTTCTTTTGCGTCTGTTATCTGTCAATGCCGCGGGAAAAGCGCTGACCCCGGACAATCTGATTAAGGATTTTGGGTCTTCTGGAACACTGTCCATACAGATGATAACAATGTTCTATCATAAACTGGAGCAAAATCAAGACATGAATAAAGCCAGGTTACTGTTTGAACAGTGGCAGACACTTTATCGTGAGGTATGCGGATATAGCTTTGAGACAAAACACTTGAAAATCAAGAATTTAAAGGAGCAGTATGGTTTTGAGACGGATTCCGTTCATTATGCATACTTGATTTTTGCTGTCCAGACATATTTTTCTTTGGTGATTAAAATCCTGATATTAAATATTTTGGCATATATTAAGAATACTGATTTTGCATATAAGTTTTGTTTTCATACGCAAACCATGGAGACGTTAAAAAATGATTTTCAACATATGGAAGAGGGAGGGACATTTCGCAAACTGGGAATTTCCAATTTTTTAGAAGGTGATTTTTTTAGCTGGTATTTATATTTGTGGGATGATGATATGAGTTTTATTCTGCGGCTTTTAATTGAAGAGTTAGAAAGCTATGATTACTCTGCGGTTATATTGGAGCGGGAAACGGCGAGAGATCTTTTGAAAAATTTATATTATGAATTACTTCCGGCAGTAATGCGCAGAAATTTGGGGGAATTTTATACGCCTGACTGGCTGGCAGAATTTTTGCTGGATGATATGCACGCGGAAATCAAGGAGGATAAGACGTATTTGGATCCCACGTGCGGCTCCGGCACTTTTTTAGTGATACTGATCAAAAAGTTTATCCATCAATTAAAAATGACAGATTCTTCTGAACGTTTATTGGATATCATCACACATAATGTGAAAGGGTATGATCTCAATCCGTTGGCAGTGTTATGTGCACGCGCGAATTATATTATTGCACTGGGCGATTTGTTGACGGAGTGGGAGAAACCGGTTGAGATACCGGTGTATCTGTGCGACGCCATGTTGACCGTTTTGGAGAGACACGAAAGTCAGGAGGAGTGTTATATCCTTCCGACGAAGGCGGCAACATTTATGATTCCCAAAAGATTGGTTGATTTAAGGGTAATTCACCATGTGCTCAATCTTGTCAATGCCTGTGTTCGCAGGGAGGCAGCAGGTGCTTTATTTGAAGAATTATTGACAACTAAATTTCCGCGGCTGCATGAGCAATTATCACAAAACGAATATCGGGTGCTGTTGGATTTCTATGATAAAATGGCAGATTTACATCAAAAGCGCTTAGACGGTATCTGGGTTCCTGTTATAAAAAATGCATTTGCGCCGGTGTTTCAGAAAAAGGTCGATTATATCATTGGGAATCCACCGTGGATTGATTGGCAGAATCTTCCCGAAAATTACAGGGATTCCATACAAAGATACTGGTATGAGTATAAAGTGTTTGATCATAGAGGGCAAAAGGCACAATTGGGGAGTGCGCATGATGATATTTCGGTGCTTATGACTTATGTCATTATGGATAATTTTTTGAAAGATCATGGGAAGCTGGCTTTTGTAATCAACCAAAATCTGTTACAGGCTTCCGGCGGTGGTGAGGGTTTCCGGAAGTTTCAAATCAAGGAGAAAATTCCGGTGCGTGTAGAGTCCGTAAATGATTTTGTAGACGTGGAGCCATTCAAAAATCTGGGTGTGAATAATAAAACGGCAACCATTGTGCTGAAAAAAAATGAGAGCACCAGATATCCGGTCCTTTACAAGAAATGGTCTAAATGTGTGAAGAAAATAATTGGCGCCAATGATACAAAAGAGCAGATTTTTACAAATGAGATCACTTGCAAAGAGTTGTACGCTTCTCCTGTCGATGCATATCAATCATCGTGGATGATTTCTACACAGGCCGAGAGAGACATTTTTGAGATATTAAAAAATAAAGAAAAAACGTCGGCTTATTGCGCAAGAAAAGGAGTGGACACCAGTGCAAATGCAATATTTTGGGTGAAAGAGAAAAAAAGATGGAACGCAAATCTGGTATCTGTAGACAATTCGCCGGAATGTAGCCGAAAACATATTTCGGGAGTTTTTGATTATCCGATGGAAAGGGAGTTCTTGTTTCCGCTGTTAAGGGGAAAAGATGTGAAAAGATGGGAATATCATACGCGATATTCCATTGTGCTTCCCTATACAGAGGATGGAAAGGTGATCGCCAGAGATAAATTCATGTCAATGTGCCCTAATACTTACGATTATTTTTACGAGGGAAAACATGGATTTATCCCCATTTTGAGAGAGCGGGCGACGTACAGGAAATTTATCTTAAGGCAGAATCCGGCGGCGCCGGAATATTCACTGTATAATATCGGAAAATATACGTTTGCTCCTTATAAAGTAGTGTGGAAAGCTTTGTCCGACCGTGTAGCTGCGGTTACTGTTTCCAGAGAGGACGAGCGTATGATCATACCGGATCATAATTTGTTAATGGTTCCGTTGGAGCGTGAAATGGAGGCATATTATCTGACCGGCATCCTCAATGCGGATATTGTTTCGCGTTTTGTCAATGCCTATGTCGCCTGGTTCCTTTCGGGTCACATTCTGGAACGAATCTATATTCCAAGATATTGTGAAGAAAATGCCGTGCACAATGAAATTGCCAGGCTGTCAGAAATGGCACACCAGGCAGTGCAGGATAAAAAAGGATTGTCCGATCTTGAGGTCAGGCTGAACAAAAACGTAAATAAATTATTATTGGGAACCGATCAGATGCTTTAGAAAGATCGGCAAGTGTCTTGTCCGGTTTGATTAGAGCATAAAATACAATGTGGGCGGAGGTGCGTTATGATCGATTTTGAGGCGGATAACACAGAGATCAATGCGAAGATTTTGCTGGAGGGAATGTTTTATTCCGAGCTCCCGCCGGTGTTGGATGATTCTGTTATGAAAGAGAATATCATAGAAGTGCTAAAAAAGATGGATGACGAGGAATATACATATTTTCGCTTTCAGAATGATTTGATCAAAGATTTTAAGGATATCGTTTCACCAGATTATATCCGCGGCAACGGGGTTGAGACGATCACCTATTATGCGTTTAAAAAAAATGCAACCCTGCGGGAGATGCAGATTCCGCATCTTTTGCATTACTGTAGTTTTATTTATAATACGCTCGCGGTATTTGACGATATCTTCACACCGCTGTATCTTGAGCCGGACAACGGCAATTATGTAAAAAATTCAAACTCGTATGTTGTGATCGGCGACCGTTTTATAGTTTCTTCCGGGTATGATGCATGGCAGGAACTGGAGGAGGGAGTCTTCACCACCGATAATAACAAGATACAGAACAATGCCATGTTCGGCGAAAACCGCAGAAGATATCATGAGCAGCAGGGCGCTTATCTCTATGCGGTAAAAATGGATATTGAGTCGTTTTTTCCCAATATGTATACGCATTATTTTGAAAAAATCGCTGAATATCAGCCATATAAACAACTGGGGTTTGAAAAAGAATATTTTGTATTTTTGGATAATTTTCACCAGAAAATCAACAATAATCAGACAAAAGGGATTCCCGCGGGAGTATTTTCGTCGCATATCGCCGCGGAACTCTGTATGCTCTGTGTGGATTATCTGATACGCGAGGAGATTGACGGACAGGAGATCGGTTATATCCGCTACGTCGACGATATGACGTTTTTCAGTGACAGCAAGCAGAAGCTGGAACAGATGGAGATTGCCTTACAGCGTATCCTCAATCAATTCCGGCTGCGGGTAAACGGCAATAAAACAACATATTACACGAATGTCAGGACGCTGGACAACGCGGCGGATATCCATGCAGTCCGTGAACGCCTGAAGTTTTTGAAACAGGACGTTTCCTGTGAACTGACGGAAAATGATTTCCGTTGTTTCAAATCCTATCTGTGCGAGCTCTTGGAGTGCGGGAACGCGGCACAGATGAAAACGATTTTGTCCATATTTTTAAGGCGTCTTACAGAGGGAAAGATCACACTCAGTGAGGACGCCTATAGCTGGTTTTGCTACATCTATCTGCTCGCCTTTGATAATCAGAATCTGGTATGTCATGTATACAAAATATTGGACCAAATTTTAACGCAGGTCCCGGACAAGAGCGCTTATCTTGCCGTATTAAATCAGAAAACAGGATATCTGAACGAACGGTATCAGGATACCTTATTTCAGATATGGCACTACTATGTTCTTGTCAGACATTTGCGCCAGGGGGAGCGTGCCGCTTGTATGCAGGAATATTTTAATCTTGGCGGGGCAAATCCGATCGTCGTATGTTGGTTTGTAAAAGACGGAAACGGGCAGAACAGAGACCTGATCAAGCAGATCAAAAAGGTATTTACGGCAGAGGCGGGAGAACAAAACTGGAAACAACAGATCATGTTTTCCAGATGGTGGCTGCCGCTCTTTAAAATAAAAATGGTGGACGGTTTTAATTATGATTCGTTTATGAATGGGACAAGTTTTCCCGAGCCACTCACCGATTTGGCGGCCGGATGATATTTATAATTATAGCGATCGCGGTATTCCTGCATAGTCATGCCCGTTTCCCGTTTGAATACCTGCCTGAGATAATCGCCGTCCATCAGAAACATATCTGTAATTCGGTTGATCGGCCGGTCTGTATTTTTTAAAATATCTTTTACCTTTTCCACGCGCAAAAAGTGTATATATTGAGCGGTTGTCATGCCGAGATGTTTTTGAAACAGACGGCAGGTATAGGACGGTGAGACTTTTAAATGCGCCGCGATATCGGCGAGGGAAACCTTGGAATATAATCTGGCATGGATATAGCGTATCGCCGTGTCGAGCATCAGATTATGGCTGTATATTTTTTCGTCGCCGCTGTCTTTTATATGGCGCAGCAGTTTGACAAGAAGTATCGGCAGATAACCGCCAATTACATTGCGCCGGCAGGGCAGTATCGTTGTCTGCTCATCGATCATGCGCACCATGATATCGCGAATTTCCTTGTTTTGGGTGTCGGCGGCATGTAAATAGGGCGTCTTTTGTTTCATCAAATCCGAAAAATCCGAAAATGCTTCTTCCAGATCAGAATAGATTGCTGAAATTGCAGTCTCTGCAAAGTAACAACAATATATTTCAACGCCTCTTAAGTCCTGATTGGGAATCAGTCTGTGCGAAGTCCTGGGTGGTGTGAGAAAAATGTCACCCTCCGACGCCGTTCGCTCCGTGTCATTTATTTCAAAGATTCCTGTCCCATGCGCGATATAGAGAACTTCGCAGCAATCGGCTGCATATACAGGATTTGCGATTTTACGCATGTCATGAAAAATGTACAAATCAGATTCAGTGTGATCTGCAAGGTGAATATATTTCATAAAAATAACCATACCTTTCTTCCAGTTGGTGGTTCAACTGCCGTTATTATATCATGTGAGGTTCATAATTACAATTGAATAGTTCATAATCACGGATTGCAAATATGCGGTTGTGCTATAAAATGAGGATTAGGAGCAAGACGTTTCATACCGGTGGGGGTTGATACATTGGGTATGAAAAGTTACGTTTGGCACAAACATTTGAATCAGGAGGAAGATCAATGAAGCAGGGGAAACGAATTTTTGCACTGACGCTCGCGTTTCTGTTGGCCATATCCGGTAGCTTAAGCGCGGATGCGGTCACAGTGAGGGCAGCGAATGGCACAAAGGCCGCAAAAAAAATAAAAGTTACCGCAGTGGCAGTGGCAAACTGTAATACGGGGAGCGTGACAATCGCCAAAGGGAAGAGCTTTACATTGAAACCGGCAGTAATGCCGTCAAACGCTTCCAATAAAAAGGTTTCTTATACCAGCAGCAGCCCGAAGGTTGCCGCAGTCAGTCAGAAAGGCAAGATCACGGCCAAAAAGACCGGGAAAGCGAAGATCACCGTCAAGGCGAAAGACGGCAGCAAGAAAAAGAAAACGGTCACGGTCAAAGTGGTGGAGAAAAAGAAATATAAGAAAGCGACAAACATCAGTTTCGCGCAGGCGTCTTATACGGTGGCGGTCGGCGCGAAAGTCAGGACGAAACTTACCTTTCAGCCGTCCGCAGTGTCAAATAAAAACGTGACCTATAAGACGTCAAACAAGAAAGTGGCGAGCGTAGACGCAAAGGGTATCGTAAAAGGCGAAAAGAGCGGCACGGCCAAGATCACGGCGACTGTGACGGACGGGAGCAAAAAGAAAGCGACGGCAGTTGTCACGGTGAAAGAGCCGGGCAGCCAGTCGGGCGCAAGTGAAACGGCGAACAGTCAGGCGCCGGGCGATGAGACAGGGAACAGCCAGACGTCAAGCAGCGAAACGAAAGCCAGCGAGACGCCGGGCGGTGAAACGGGGAACAGTCAGGCGCCGGGCGATGAGACAGGGAACAGCCAGACGTCAAGCAGCGAAACGAAAGCCAGCGAGACGCCGGGCGGTGAAACGGGAAACAGTCAGGCGATAGGCAGTGAGACACCTAACAGCGAGACGAAACCTGCGGACAGTGAGGCGGAAGGAAGCGAAATGGGGAGCAGTGAGACAGGAGGAAGTGAGACAAAAGATAGCCAGGCAACGAGCAGTGAGACAAAACCCGCAGCCAGCGAGATACCGGGCAGCGAGGCGGGAGACAGTGAGGTATCAGGCAGCGAAGTTGGGGGAAGCGAGACCGGCGGAAGTGAAGTGCCAGGCAGTGAAACAGCAGGAAGCGAAATAGGTAGCAGTGAGACGGCAGGAAGCGAAATGGGGAGCAGCGAGACGGGAGGCAGTGAGACGGAGATGCCGGAAGATATGTTTTATGCAGAACAGGCGGGCGTCATCTTGTGGAATGTGGCGGACGCGTTGAAAAATACGCACTATGCCAAGGCAGTGGACGGAATGGGGGAAGTCGCCGGAGTCGGCACGCAGTTTGGATGGCAGCCGGCGGAGAAAGGCAAAAGCGTTCAGCTTCTTACCCGGACGGGAGGCAATCCGGCGGGCGTCACATGGGCCAAAGAAGCGGACAAGGCGCCGTATCTTACCTATCATGTGAGGGCGGAGCAGGCCGGTGAGTATTATTTTAGTTTTTATGCAAATTCGCCGGATGAGCAGAGCGATTCCTTTCATCTTTTTGTCAATGACAGTTATTGTTTTTCGACGGACACGAAAGAGGTGATCTCCAACGGTTCCGATACCAATGGCGGCAGCGCGGGCGAACGCTGGTATGTGTGCAACCTTAAGAAAGTGACATTAAAGAAAGGCGTCAATAGCGTCAAAATTGCAGCCTGCGAGCCGGGGCTGCTGCTGCGGCAGCTCTGTCTGTCCAGGCAAAATCCGGTATTTATCTATAACCAATGGCGAAGAACGACGGGGTTTGCAAATGGGATGCTTTCGCTGCAACCGGAGGACCGCGATGTGCGGATTGCCTATGGCGGGGCGGCGGATATCCGTGTCGCAGCATCCGCGGATAACGGAGAAAATGTGGCGGTTTCTCTCACAAATGCGCACCCCGAGGTCGCGACTGCCGCATGGCAGGACGGCGTGCTCCATGTGGAGGCAAAAAAAGCGGGTGTGACGAATATCACGGTGACGGCGAAGGCAAACGGGTGTGTCACTGTGACGGATGAGATCGGGATTACGGTCAAAGAACAGATGACGGGCGCCGCGCAGGAGGGCGCGCCGGCCGATCTTGCGGCGGCGTATGCGGGCGAGACGTCCGATGCCATCACGATTACATGGGATAAGCCGGGCGGACGCGAAGGCAATACAGCGGATTATGCCGATGTGACCGGATACCGCATTTACTGCAACGGCATCCTGATCGGAGAGAGCGAACCGGATACCACGCATTATACGGCAAGCGGTCTTTTGGCCGGGACGGAATACACGTTTGTGGTCGGAGCGGTCCGCGCGGCCGGGGAGGCGAAAACGGCAGAGCTTCACGTATCTACCGACCCGGTGGGAGAACTCCTTAACATTGCAGAATACGGAGCATCTCCTGAAAAAACGGCGCGGGAAAATGCCATCGCCATTCAGAAAGCGATCGACGCCTGCCCCGAAAACGGAACGGTCTATATTCCCGAGGGAACATATCTGTCAGGGGCGATTGACTTAAAGAGCAATATGACGCTTCGGGTAGACGGGGTGCTTAAAGGCTCCACAGACCCCAACGATTACCTGGCGCTTGCCGGCAACTATCCAGAGGGACATGTGTACCCCGGCCTGATGAATGACGACGGCCTGATTTACTCCCGGTATGAGGGATGGGAGATATACTGTTACCGCAGCCTGATCAATGTCGGGTATATCAATCCGGCAAACCGCTGCGAAGTGACCTGTGAAAATGTGACGATCTGCGGCGCCGGAGAAGTAAACGGCGGAGGAACGACGCTTCTCAATAAGTGCACCGGTGATTCCGCCATCTATGGGGACGGAACGCGTTACCCGGAATACGTCTCCGATAAGATCAACAGCAGGCGGACGCGCGGGAGGCTGATTTGTTTTAATCAGGCCAAGGACGTCCTGGTGAAAGAAGTCGGAATCAAAAATCCGCCGTGCTGGACACTGCATATGATCTACTGCGATACGATGTCATTTTACGGACTGGACATTTATTCGACAGGCGTGCGCAACGGCGACGGCTGGGACCCGGATTCCTCGCGCAATCTGATGATTTTCGACTGTGAGTTTGAGACGGGCGACGACTGCATCGCCATTAAATCCGGCAAGAACCCGGACGGAAACATCGTCAATCTTCCGACAGAAAACATTCGTATTTTCGATCTGGAGATGAACGGCGGGCTGGGTATGGCGATCGGAAGCGAACAGTCAGGCGGCGTGTCCAATGTTTATATCCGCGATTTAAAACAGGGTGTCACGGGACATACCCGATATGGCCTGGAGCTGAAAGCGGCCAATGAGAGAGGCGGCTATATCAAAGATCTGGTAGTGCTTGACAGTGTTCTCGATCAATTTCTGGCGCACAGTGTGACCTACAATGCCGACGGAGGGGCGGCGCCGGAGCTTCCCGTATTTTCCGGTTTTGTAATCCGCAACTCGTCGATCACCGGGTATTCCTCCGGTTCCGCGCTCGGCACGGTTATCACGTTAGACGGCTTTGCGTCGGCTTCTCACGAGGATGTAAATCAGGAACACTATATTCACGATCTTACGTTTGACCATGTGGTACTCGGTGAGGAGGACAATTTTGTAAAATCGGTGTCGATCGCCAAGTCTCACGATATTTCGTTTTTGAACGTGACGCAGGCAAACGGCTCCGCGCCGAAATATGTGCTGGCGAACACCGTCGACGCTTCGACGATACGCATAAACAATGAACTGCCGGAGTTTGACGATGTGATCGAGGCGGAAGCGATGCTTTCCGCGGCGCCTTTGCATGACGGTTACCAGGCGAGTGCGGCTGCTGCGGCGTCGGGCGGATACTGTGCGGAATTGAAAGGCAAAAGCACAGACAGCCTTAGCGCGCGCTACAGCGGTGCTGCGGCGGAGGCTGTGAGCGTGACCTATTATGATGCGGGAGCGGCCGAGTATGCGCTCTATCTGGCTGACGGCAGTGCGCCGGTCCAGACATGGACGGGAACCGGGACGTTTGTTTGGACGGAGAAAACGGTCGTTTTGCCGGAAGGCGTTAAGACAGGAACCGTCATCCGCGTGGAAGCGAAAAAGGTTGGCAGCGACAGCGCGAAGATTGACAAGGTTGTCGTGGGGAAAGCGCCGTCGAGCGAGAATGATGTCAAGATCTGTCTGGACGGAAACTTTCTGGCGGGCAGAACCATTGAGATCGAACGGGGAGCCACCGTGAATGACCTGTGCGGGAGAATCACTTCCTATCTGGGAGGAACACAAAGCTATGCTGTCTATGCGTCCGGGGAGAGCGCGGAGGCGCTAAAAGGCACCGACACGGTGTGGGGGAACTACATTCTGCGCGTGACATCACAGGATGGCAGCAATACGGCAGACTATAAGCTTGTGTTAAATATCGCGCCGCAGACGGTCAGCATCATCGGCCTGGCAACGGGCGATGATGCGGCGCAGACGGTGACAAGCGATATTATCAAACCGTTGGTCTCCTACAATAGCTCCTATAAGACGGTCAAAGTCGATACCAATGAGGGAATCACATATTTGCAGATGAGCACACCCGCAAGCGGCGACGTTATCCTGTTTCAGACCCCCTTTGCGGTGGAGGAGGGCGGTTATCTGCCGTCTATAAAATATAAACAGGGGAAGGCAAGGGGAACATTTGATATTCTGCTTGTTGCAGAAGACGGGTCGGCATACTGTCTGGGCAGTGTTGACGAGCGCAAAGGCGACCTTATCGCCACGGCTTCGCTCAGGGAAGAGGCCGTGCACATTCCTGCCGGCAGCTACCGGCTTTCGGCGCGCTGTACTGTAGCGGGAGATTTGACGGGGACGGAGCTCTATCTGAAATTTGCGGCCCCGTACGATGCAGATGCGGCAAGCAAAGATCAACAGACATTTGAGTAACTGAAAATGAATGGTCGGAATCCTATTTGAATAACCGAAACTGGATCGTTGGAATCATTTATTTATTACGGACTCTGTGCGTTAGTGCGGGGTCCGTAAAATATAATCTCTATAGTAAATATGTTGTTTTCGAGTTTGGCATCCATAGAACCGCCCATGCGAAGCGTCAGCTCCCGGGCGATTGACAGACCCAGCCCGCTCGAGGATTCCTGGCGTGCAGCGTCTCCCTTGTAAAAGCGTTCAAATACGCGCGCGGGGTCTAATTCCGGGGAGGAGGCGCAACTGTTTTTGCATTGAAAGAATACATGTTCCTCCGTAATGCGGTAACAGATATCAATATTGCCGTCACCGTGCACGAGGGCGTTGCGCAGCACATTTGTGAGGACGCGTTTCACCGCGGTGCTGTTGCACAAAACATAGGCTGGGCGCTCATCCACCGACAGAGCGGGACGAATCCCTTTTTCCTGCCACTGCTCGTAAAAGGAGAACAGACAGTCGAGCACCAGTTTTGTGAAATTTTGCGGTTCGAGTGTCAATTCATAGGTGTCATTCTGCAATTTGGTGTAGGTAAACAGTTCTTCGAGCAAGATCGAAAGATCATCCATCCGCTCCCGGATAATTCGCCCGTAATACGTTTTTTGGACTGCGTCGGTTTCCTCGTCATAAAGTTCAAAAAAGCCTTTCAGGGAAGTGAGCGGGGTGCGGATGTCGTGTGACAGATTGGTCAGCGTTTCTTTTAAGCGCTGTTCCTTTTGCCTGATGGAGAGTGTTTCTGCTTCCTGGCGGTCTGCCATATGGTTGATGCGGTTGGCGAGGTCAAAGATCTCTCTGTAATACAGCTCTGTCTGCACACGTTTGTTTGTCTTTTCCTTTTCCAGAAATTCAAGCTGGCGGCAGATTTCAACGATCTGCCGCCGGTAAAGACGATATTTTACCAGAATAAGAACGAGCAAGAGGCCAAGGCCAATGCAAATATATTTCATAGAAATCTCCATTATACAATATCTTTTCTCGTAAAGTAAACGGTTGCCAGAAAATAGTAGACTGCGGCCGAA
Organism: uncultured Roseburia sp.; assembly: GCA_947567625.1. GTDB lineage: Bacteria > Bacillota > Clostridia > Lachnospirales > Lachnospiraceae > Roseburia. The sequence continues at coordinate 15,821 of CANONN010000055.1, forward strand.
ATAGTACCTGTGCCCAGCGCAAACAATACATTTTTCTGAGGCGCCCCGATGAGCAATTGATGCATATTGGTTGTCACCAGATATTTTACGATCGTCACATGTAATAATTTTTCCATGTAAACCCCAAATGTAGCGGGCAGGCCGCAGGCCGCCATGATGCCGACGGTGATTCCGACCGCCGTACTTTTTGTCACGGTTGTAATCAAGGAGATACCGCCTAAAAATGCCAGATATAGCACAAAATTTGCCAGGAGTAAAAGGAACGTTTCACTCAGATATTCTGTGCCAAAGCGAATGGGACCATAGCCTTTTAAAATCAGCTGCAATGCGATAAACTGCGTCACGCCATAAATCAGCAGGGCTACGAGAATATAAAGCATATTAGCGACGATTTTCGACAAGAATATGCAGGATTTGTGTCTGGTCTGTCCGGCGATATTTTTCAGAAAGCCGCTTTTTTGTTCCCCGTTAAAGTAAATGACGCAGCCAATTGATAGAAATAAAAGGATAATGCCGGAAGCGAGATCGGAGTTGTAAAATTCCAGAAAAGCCGGCATCTCACCGTTTTCTTTTTCCGGCACCTGTACCGTGATGCCAAAAGTGCTCTCCGGTTCGCCCGCATCCGCCCCTTCGTATACGCCCACGATGCCGCTTTGCTCATTCTCCTGTCCCACAGTCTGCGCATTTGGCGCATGATGCATTTCGTAGTCTATGCTTACCATATAACAGGAAAAAATGCAGAAAAATACCATGGAAAGCATGCATGACCAGAGGCTTTTGGTCTTTGCCATGCGGTAAAGATTCATATGAATTAGATTTAACATGTCAGTTTCCTCCTTTATAAATAGGCAAAATCAAAATAAATTTTCTGCCAAATCGATCGATTCACGCAAGGAATTGTTGTCTAGACGCTTCATTCAATCCTTCGTCAGATGCAAAAAATATTCTTCCAGCTTATCCTGCACCACCTGCAGTGATTCCACCATACAGCCGGCTTTTGCCAGAGCCATGTTTAATGCGCCGATTTCTATGGCAGTATCGTAAATGTGAATCGTGTCGCTGGAGATGACCCGGTAATTGCGGTAACCCATCTGCTCGATGACCGGACATGCCATCTCTGTGTTGGGGGTCTTAATCTCCGTGTATTCACTGCATTTTTGATCAAGTTCTTCCTTGGACAACTCCTGAATCAGCACGCCTTTGTGGATGATGCCAAAGGTATCCGCCACTTTATAAAGCTCTTCCAAAATGTGGCTGGAGATGAGAATCGTCATATTTTTTTCTGTTTTCAGTTTGAGCAAAAGCTCTCTGATTTCCGCAATTCCCTGGGGGTCGAGACCGTTGACAGGCTCATCCAAAATCAGCAGGTCAGGTCTGCCTGCCAACGCCATGGCGATGCCGAGACGCTGCTTCATCCCCAGTGAAAATTGTTTTACTTTCTTTTTCCCGGTGTCATGCAGCCCCACGGTTTGAAGCAGGCTCTCTTCATAGCCGTGCGCATGGATTCCCAGCGCCAGACATTTCAGGTGCAGATTTTCTTTGGCGCCCATCCCCTCATAGAGGCCCGGCTGTTCGATCAGATTGCCGATGCGGCTGTGATGCTTTGCGGCCTCTTTTCCCGATGCGCCGAAAAGCGCCAGTTCTCCCGAAGTCGGCGTTGATAACCCGCTGATCATTTTCATAAAGGTTGTTTTGCCGGCGCCGTTTCTGCCGATAAATCCGTAGATCTCTCCCCGCCGGATATGGAGACTGACACGGTCCACCGCTTTGTGCCGCCCATATTGTTTTGTCAATGCTTTCGTATCTACCACATATTCCATATATAACCTCGTTTCTGTCATGTGAATGTTCATATGACGCTATATGTATGCGCAGGGGTGCGAAAAGAAATTAGCAGCTTTGCCGCACGCACCCGGCGCGCGAGTAGGGGAAGATAACTCTTCCCTACTCAATTTTGGTACAAGGAAAGCTTAACAGATAACGGTTTAGCAAACGTCAAGAAATGGTAAAGAAAAGTTAAAGTTCGTTAAATCAAACGGAATCCAAGTCCCCAGACCGTCTCGATATATTCCCGCTCTGTGATTTTCTTTATTTTTCCGCGGATATTGCTGATGTGCACGTTGATGGTTTTGTCCTCGCCGATGTAGAAGTCTTCCCAGGCATATTCATACAGCTCGTTTTTGGAAAAAACTTTCTGTGGATATTGCAGAAATAATTCCATGATCCGGTATTCTCTTGCGGTGAGCGATACCGGGGTATCGGATACAAAAAGCTGCTTTTTTGCGTCATCCAGGCACAGGTCCTGGTAGCGCAGACTGGAAAGCGGTTCTCCCCGGTTTCCTTTGTTTCTAAGCTGTACGAGAACCCTGGCTTCCAGTTCTTTTGGCGCAAACGGTTTGGTAATATAGTCGTCTGCGCCGAGCGTTAAAAGGTCAACTTTGGTGTCCAGTTCATCTTTGGCGGACAAAATAATCACCGGCATGGCGCTGCTTGTCCGCAGCTCCTTTAGCAGCATTTCCCCGGTTATGCCGGGCAGCATCAGATCTAATATCATCAGGTCAAAGCTCTGCTCTCTTAAAATCAGTCTGGCCTCTGTGCCGGAAAATGCGCTGTCACACAAATAACCGGCTCTGGACAGGCAGGTCCGAATCATTTCATGAATATAATTGTCATCCTCTACAATCAGAATCTTTTTCATCACGGTATCGCTCCATTCCTTTTCCTTTACCGGAAAGTTTATCATAAAAAATGGAATTGTACAATGAAAGCAAAGATCGGGGCCTGAAATGTAACGCCATCATTTCTATAGCAAATAGCATTATTTTTAAAATTGGGCGTCCAATAGCATTTTTTATTGAGACACAGAACTTTGAATTTGCTATAATAGATAATAAAATGCCGCTGGCGCGGCGCAAGGAGAGGAACGATGGAGAGACGGATTTACTTAAAAAAACTGCTTGTCTGTGCGATGGCTGGCACCTTGTTATTGGACGGCTGCACGGGCCAATATCATACAGAGCAGGTTAGGGAAGAAAGCAAAAAAGTAGGGGAGCTTGACAGCTTGGCGGATGAAGAGGGAAAGACGGAACCGGGAAATAGAAATGTAGAGCAGGGAACGGAACAGGGAAATAGGGATGTAGAGCAGGGGACGGAACAGGGAAATAGAAATGTAGAGCAGGGGACGGGACAGGGAAATAGAAATGTAGAGCAGGGAACGGGACAGGGAAATAGGGATGTAGAGCAGGGAACGGGACAGGGAAATAGGGATGTAGAGCAGGGGACGGGATTGGAAGCCGGAAGTTTTGCAGAAGAGACGACGGCGGTGCCGGAGATCGTAGAAGCAGACTGGTCCGATTACTTTGACGGACTTTATGGCGCGGCGGTTATATACGATACGCTGCATCAGCGGTTTACGGTCTATCACCGTGAGCTTGCCGAGACGAGACGGTCTCCCTGTTCCACATTTAAAATTATTTCCTCGTTGACTGCCCTGGAAAACGGCATCATTGAACCGGCCCATTCCACACGCAAATGGAGCGGCGAAGTATTTTGGAATGAGAAGTGGAACTGTGACATAGACTTTGCCGATGCCTTTCGCGCATCGTGCGTTTGGTATTTCCGGGAAGTCATTGATGAGATTGGGCAGGAGAGGATGCAGGAAGAGTTAGACAGACTTTGCTATGGCAACTGCGATATTTCAGACTGGGAAGGAAGAGGGAACACCAACAACAATAACCGTGCCTTGACCGGATTTTGGATTGAGTCATCACTGAAGATTTCGGCGAAAGAGCAGACGGAGGTATTGGCGCGGATTTTCGGGGGGGATTCCGTTTATTCGGAGGATTCACGCAATGAATTAAAAAGCGTTATGAAGATCGAAGAGCAGGCTCATGCAGATTTTACGATTTACGGCAAGACCGGGATGGGCAAGGCGAATGGAATTCTCGAGGACGCATGGTTTGCCGGGTTTGCGGAGAACGCGGGGGGAAATATTTATTTCTGTGTCTATCTCGGGAGGACGGACGATCAAAATGTGTCCAGCGCAGTGGCAAAGGAGATCGCAATTCGGCTGGTATCGGATTATAACCAGACCTTAACTTTGTAAATATTTTTTTAATTCGAGGGCATACTGATCGCTATATTCGTGCAAATATTGGCCATGTCCCATATGTTCAATTTCTACTTCAATGAGATCGGGCAGGTATTTTTTCAATCGGGCAGCGCTTTTTTGGGGATAGTACTCATGAGAACCGCGCCAAAATAGGACCGTTCCTTTGTATTCCTGTATTTTCTCAGGAATCGTATAAGTATAAACAAATGTACAGGCATTTTTTATAGTCCTTGGTGTGACATTTCTATATAGCATTTCAATGATGCTACGGTTCCCTTTCCCCATGACAGCATCCATCATAAATGAGGGAATTGCTTTTTGATGTTTTAACCGATGGATAGCCTTGCAGAAAATAAATTCATACGGTTTCGCCAGCAGCCCCATTTTTACTAAAAATGCCGCATCCAGATGTGTTTTTTCCACATTGACGTTACCTCTGCCTATAATTTCGACCGCCATGGTTGCGCCCATAGAGAAACCGGACAAACAGTACAATTTGCCCGACAAATTTTTGGTGATATAAGCTTCGATCTCAGCACAGTTTTTCTTAAGGCTGACAAGCTCCCCCAACCGATCGCTGTGCCCGTCCACTTCAGCCAGGATTACATAATAATCTGACAAATGTTTCAATAGAGGTTCGTAGCACAGTCTCGCCGTAGCGGCCATACCGTGAATCAATAAGATTGCTTTGTGATGTTTATCTCCAATGCATATAAAATTCATCGTATCCTCCGTTCCGAAGCGAATTTCTCTGCATGTTTATATTTTTTAAAACAATTACTTTGGTATAATTACAATGTTTCACACGATGGATTTTTAATCCGTAATTCTCAAAATAGCGGTTTAAATCCTTTTTTATAAAATCACGATATGTCTTTGGCTCCAAACAGTGAACCGGCAGGAACAAAAGTTTTTGCAAAAGGCGCCGGCTTGGTTCCCATTCTGTAATGATGATTTCACCATGCGGCTTGAGTATCCTTTTTGCTTCGTTGAGTATCTTGCCGGTAAGCGCTTCGTCCAGTTCATGCAATACAAGTGACAGGAGTATTTTGTCAAAGCTTTCGTTTCTAAATCTCAAATCGGCGGCGTCCATTCGGTATAAGCTGATGTTTTTTAAACCTGCTCTGATTACTTTATTTTTTGCTACACGAAGCATATCATCGGATAAATCTACGCCGACGATCTGCACATTTGTTTTCACTTTGGCAATCTCGATGGCATTTGTCGCGGTACCCGTACATAAATCAAGAATTTTTTCATTGCCCGATATCCTGTCAAGAAGCGCTTTCCTTGGACTTTTCGCGTAATCCTGAAAGTAAAGGACGTCAATAAAATCATAAAATTGAGCAAATAGTTTATAAAATATGTTCATACTCTGCCTGTCCCTTTCTTATGGAAGCGGATGTTTTTTCCAAAATAGCGGAGCGTATGTTTCATATAGGCATCATATTCGTCTCCAAACATGCGATACAGGTGAACTTCTTCCTGCAAGATTTGGAAATGCAGCATCACGGCTGCCCAGACGGAGACCAGCAAGAGTGGTATATTGAAAAAAATGAGGCATATGGAAAGATACAAAAAATCAAATCCGACATAGGCAGGATTTCTGCTCCACTTATAGATGCCATCTGTGATTAAGAATGTTTTTTCTTCCGGGATTCCAACCCTCCAGCTAGTTTTCATGGCGATGACAGCCGCTGCAAAGATAATTACTCCCAAAATACCGACTGCAATTCCCAAAGTTCTGACGCCGTTTATGGGAAATCGTTTTACGACGAATATACTGCCTGTCTCGAGGAGCAGGGTCAACATTGTTGTAATGTATAGGGTATAAAATGCTGTTAAAAGTAAAAGGGCGCTTATCTGATAAACCATATCTGCCTCCTGTTTTCGCGGATATTTCAACTAAAAAATTTTTCGCAGATGTAATGGATAGATACTGTTGTTTGTGTGTACGCAAGCTTATGATAATCTCTTTTTCATCTCTCTCGTCTGTGAATCATTAATCCGGTATTTTTTAAAGTTATCCGATGATAAACAATTCGGATGTCACACAACGCATCTGCAAAATATAGCCAACATAAATAAGTATATGAAAAACATAACGGTGATTGGCAAGGTGACCTTGACAGACATTCAAACAAGTGATTGAATGTTCATATGTTTAAACTTATTAAAACACGCATTCATATGTTTGTCAATACTTTTTTCTTATTGTGATAACAAATTGTAACAGTTCAGCTCAGGACTTTGCACTCGCTGCAAAGTCCGTAAGAACGC